>JAFRNK010000037.1 GCA_017430225.1 Clostridia bacterium
CGCAAGCGGCAGCGCAGCGAGGCGACTATTGTGAACTGAGGGCGCGAAAAATGGCATTTTTCATGTATCGCGCGAAATTCTGCCGGACGTTAGGACGCAAAAAAAGCGTACTTCCGACCTCCTACTTCCTAACTCCTGATATGTAATATTTTTATATACACAGAACCGGATGTACGCTTTTTTTGCGTCCAAGCGTCCGGAAAGCAGAGGCCCGACAGTTTGTTTTCCGTGCGTTGTGGAGTATAACCCTCGTTTTACTGCGTACGTCCGTACCGGTCAGAGGCAGACCCTCACAAGCGAAAATTTCGCGCGATACATGAAAAATGCCATTTTTCGCGCCCTCAGTTCACAATAGTCGCCTCGCTGCGCTGCCGCTTGCGACGCTTCTTTGTTCACTGGGACTCCTCCTGCCTGTATCCCGCACTGCGGGCGGCAGGATACGTCCCCATGCGTCCGGTCAGCTGCTGAAAAGCAGGAGCCCAGCAGTGTGTTCCGCGCGTTGTGGGGTATAACTCCCGTTTTCCTGCGTACGTACGCAATGGTATCAACTTATTATATCACAGAAAAGATCCTTCGCTTTCCTCAGTTCGCAAATGGGTTCTAAGGCGCTGCCGCGCTTGATAACCCAATGCTCACTGGGACTTCAACGGCCTTTATCGCCCACTGGGCGCGGCCGTTTTCGTCCCCCAAGCGTCCGGTGGGCGGCAGGATACATCCCCGGCTCAGGATGACAGCAATGGCGAAACAGAAAGCAGGAAGGAGGAGGTAATTCTACGCTGTATCAAATGGGCGTTGACAATGCCGGAGTGCTGCTGCATTTGTATTATGGACGGAAAACGGATGCCGACATGAGTTATCTGATCCGCTATACAGACAGGGGATTTTCCGGCAATCCCTATGCGCTGCGTACCAATCGGGGCTATTCCCTGGATACGCTGCCGCAGGAGTATTCCGGCAGCGGCGTAGGAGATTACCGTTTGCCTGCGGTGCAGGTGGTCAGCGGGAACGGCAGCCGCAGCGTGGATTTGCGGTATGCTGGTTTCCGGATTACGAAAGGGCGCGAGCCGCTGCAGGGGCTGCCTTTTGTACGGGCGAGCGAGAAAACTGAAACGCTGGTGGTTACCCTCAGAGACAGCGCGATAGACCTGGATATACAGTTGTTGTATCATGTTTATCCGGATGAAGATGTGATTGTCCGTTCTGCCAGGATCACGAATAACAGCAGCAAAACCGTCATGATTGAAAAGGCGGCTTCGGCCTGCGTGGATTTTTTGTACGGGAATTATGATGTTATTCATTTCCATGGACGCCATTGCATGGAACGTATGCAGGAACGTTTCGCACTGCCCCGGGGCATTACTTCTTTCGGTTCCCGGCGGGGCATGAGCAGCCATCACAGTAATCCGTTTGTCATCTTGTGTGACCGCCATACCACGGAGAATACTGGTGATAGCTATGGCTGCATGCTGATGTATTCCGGCAACCACCACGAAGAATTTGAAGTTGACCAAGCGGGCAGCACCAGACTTGTATCGGGTATCCATCCTGATGGTTTTTCCTGGATGCTGGCGCCCGAAGAAGCTTTTGAAACACCGGAAGCAATCCTCTCTTTCAGTGCTGACGGTCTGAACGGCCTCAGCCGTCATTATCACGATATCATTCGCAAACAGATCATTGCGCCGCGCTGGCAGCAGGCCAGAAGGCCTGTGCTGATCAACAGCTGGGAAGCCGCATATTTTGATTTTGACGCCCAAAAAATCCTGCGCTTTGCCAATGCCGCAAGGGATATGGACATTGAGATGCTTGTCCTGGATGACGGCTGGTTTGGCAAGCGGAATGACGACAATTCCGGGTTGGGCGACTGGACTGTCAATGAACACAAACTGGGCTGCACCATGAAAGAACTGTCTGACCGGATTCATGATCTGGGTCTGAAATTCGGGTTGTGGTTTGAGCCTGAAATGGTCAACGAGGATTCGGATCTCTTTCGGTCACATCCGGAATGGGCACTGCGTGATCCCGACCGGGAACCTATGCTGGCGCGAAATCAGCTTGTATTGGATATGTCCCGCCAGGATGTGGTTGATTATCTGTTTAGCGCTATGTGCTCCATCCTGGACAGTACGCGGATCGAATATGTGAAATGGGATTTCAACCGCTCAATAGCGAATTTCTATTCTCACGCCCTGCCAGCATCCAGACAGGGCGAGGTTGCCCATCGGTTCATATTGGGTACTTATCAGCTGCTTGAAAAGCTCCTGAGCCGCTATCCCGACCTGATGATCGAAGGGTGTTCCGGCGGGGGCGGACGCTTTGATGCGGGAATGCTGTATTACTGTCCGCAGATCTGGTGTTCAGATGACACCGATCCCATTGAAAGGCTTGAAATCCAGAGGGGTACCTCCTACGGTTATCCCGTCAGTACGATGGGTGCTCATGTATCCGCATCGCCGAACCATCAGACGGGCCGGGCGGTGTCACTGCATACCCGGGGCATTGTGGCACAGTCAGGTACCTTTGGATATGAATTGAACCCGGAAAAACTGAGCGATGCGGAAAAAGAAGAGATTAAAAAGCAAATCAGGGACTACCACCGGTATGCCGATCTGATAGCCCACGGTACTTATTACCGCTTGACTGAACCGTCGGACACTCCTGATTACTGCGCGTGGATGTTTGTTTCGCAGGACCGGACTGAAGCCCTGGTCAACCTCGTGATGACCCATGTCCGGGCCAATGGACCTTTCCCGTTTGTGAAACTTCAGGGCCTGCTGCCGGAGAGAATTTATCATCTGCAGGAGCAGTCGCAGCAATTTACGGGTGCTTCATTGATGTATGGAGGCTACAGTTTTCAGTTATCGCCCGGGGATTATTGTTCGGTACAGCTTCATTTTACCTGAAAGACAATTGCAATATATGATACCTGTTTTGAAACAAATTCAGTGAAACACAAAAGGGCTGCCGCAGAAAAAACTGCTGCAGCCCTAATTCAATAAGGATTGGGGGGGCAATGGCAATAGGGTAAATCTGCTTTACGCCGCGTCTTCCCGCACCTGGGCGGTATAGAGCTGGTAATACAGCCCGCGCTTTTGCATCAGTTCCTCGTGGCTGCCCATTTCGGCGATGCCCTTATTGCCGATGTACAGGATGCGGTCGCAGTTTTTGATGGTGCTCAGGCGGTGGGCGACGATGATGCTGGTCCGGTTTTTCAGCATTTCCCGGATGCCCTCCTGCAGGAGCTTTTCGGTCTGCGTGTCGATGGAGGAGGTCGCCTCGTCCAGGATCAGGATCGCGGGGTCGGAAAGGAGCGTCCGCGCGAAGGCGACCAGCTGCTTTTCGCCCTGGCTCAGGTTGTTGCCGCGCTCCTTGATTTCCGTTTTGTAGCCTTGGGGCATTTTGCGGATCAGCTCGTCCGCGCGCACGCGGCGGGCGGCCTCGCGGACTTCGGCGTCCGTGGCGTCCAGCCGGCCGTAGCGGATGTTGTCCATGAGCGTGCCGGAGAAGATGAAGCTGTCCTGCAGCATGATGCCCAGCTGGCTGCGCAGGGAGTGCAGCGTGACGCGGGTGATGTCGTGGGTGCCGCCTTCGCGGTCGTGCAGCAGGATCCGGCCGCCGTTCAGGTTATAGAAGCGACAGAGCAGGTTGATGATGGTGCTCTTGCCCGCGCCGGTGGGCCCGACCAGGGCGATGCTTTCCCCGGCCCTGACGTGCAGGTTCATGTGTTCCAGCACGTTGACGCCTTCTTCATACGCGAAGGTGACGTCCTCGAAATCGACTTCGCCGCTGATCTCCGGCAGCGTTTCCGCGTCCGGGGCGTCGTCCACGACCACTGGCTCGTCCATGGTTTCAAAAATGCGCTCGAGGTAGGCGATGTTGTTGACGAAGGAGTTGTAGATGTTCGCGAGGTTGGTGATCGGCTGCCAGAACCGGCTCACATACTGGCCCATGGCCAGGATGACGCCGAAGGAGACCATTTTGCCCCCGCCCATCCAGTAAACGCCGGCAATGTACAGGAAGGTGAGCACCAGCTGGGTCATCGTTTCGCTGCTGAGCCAGACCAGGTTGCTGACCTTGACGGCCCGGAGCCAGGCCGCGCGGCAGGCGGTGGCGAGCCGCTCCAGGATGGAGATGTTGACCTCCTGCCGGACGAACAGCTGGCTGACGCGCACGCCGTCGATGGATTCGGCCAGGTAGGCGTTGTAATTGCTGTTCTTGTTGCTCTGGTTCTGCCAGGCCCGGCGCTGGCGCGGCTTGATGAAGATGATGACGGCGATGAACAGCGGCAGCCCGGCGATGATCACGGTCGCCAGCTTCGCGTCGGTGGAGTACATGAACACCACGATGAAGACGAGGTTGACGATTTCCAGGATCATGTTGATGATGCCGTTGGAAAGGATGTCGGAGACGGAGTTGACGTAGTTGATCACGCGGACCAGGATCTTGCCCGCGGGCCGGCTGTCATAATAGCTGAAGGGCAGCTTCTGCAGGTGGGCGAAGAGGTCGCTGCGGATGTCGTAGATGATCTGCTGGCTCACGTGCGCCATCATGCGGGAGCGGATGGAGGTGAAGACGATGCTCAGGCCGATGACGCCCACGAACAGGAGCGCCATCCGGCCGATCATGCCCGCGTCCTTGTTGGGCACGGCTTCGTCCAGCACCCACTGGGTGATCTTCGGGATGTAGAGGGTGGCCATGCTGGCCATCGCGCTGAGGCAGAGCGCGGCGAGCATCTTGTACTTGTGGCGGGCGATGTACTTGCCCGCGCGCTTCAGGTGCTTCCACTGAAACGGCGATTCCAGCCGCTCGTCGATATCGAATTTATTCCTTGCCATCTTACACCGCCTCCTGCATGGGCACGCCGTACTGCAGGCAGTAGGTCTGCCAGTAATAGCCCCGTTTTTCGAGCAGCTCCCGGTGGGTGCCCTGTTCGGTGATCTTCCCGTCCTGCAGGACCAGGATCAGGTCCGCGTCCCGCATGGACGAGATGCGCTGGGCGATGATGAACTTGGTGCAGGGGAAGGGCAGGTGCCTGAGCTGGTCCTGGATGTACTGCTCCGTCTCGCTGTCCACGGCGGAGGTCGTATCGTCCATGATGAGGATGCTGGGCCGCACCGCGAGTGCGCGGGCGAGGGCGATGCGCTGCCGCTGGCCGCCGGAGAGGCCTACGCCGCGCTCGCCGATGATGGTGTCGTACCCCTCGGGCAGGCGGTCGATGAATTCCGCGGCGTCCGCCCTGCGGGCGAAGTCTTTTACCTCGTCCATCGTCAGGTCCTGGTTGCCGAAAGCGACGTTGCCTTCGACCGTGTCCGAAAAGAGGAAGACGTCCTGCGTGGCGGTGCCGATGCCGCCGCGCAGCTGATGGAGCTTCCACTGCCGCACGTCGCACCCGTCCACGCGCACGGCGCCGTCCGTCACGTCGTAGAAGCGCGCCAGCAGGTGGATGAGGGTGGTCTTGCCGCTGCCGGTGGGGCCCATGACCGCGACGGTCTGGCCGGGCTTCACGGAAAAGCTGACGTCGGTGAGGATCTCCTTGCTGTCGATATTGAAGGAGACGCGGTCGAACTCGATCCCGCCTTCCATGTGTTCATGGTCTTCGGCCTCGGGATCGTCCAGGATCTCGGGCTTGCTGTAATACAGTTCCATGACCTTCGCGGCGGAGGTCGAGAAGCGGTGCAGGTCGTTGATCAGGTTGCCCAGCTCGCGCATCGGGTTCGAGACCGCCCAGTTCAGCCCGGTAAAGATGGCAAGCTGGCCGGGGGTCAGTTCGCCCCGGATGATGAGCAGGCCGCCCACGAAGACTGTCACCAGCTGGATGCCGTTCACCAGGAACTCGATCATGGGGAAGAAGGTGAGCCACAGCTTGTTGATGCGCAGGTGGCTGTCCATGAAGGCGCGGTTCTTTTCCTCGAAGCGCTCCTTCTCATATTCTTCCCGGGCAAAGGCCTTGATCACGCGGTTGCCCGCGATGTTCTCCTGGGCGGCGGTGTTCATTTCGCTGAGCTTTTCGCGCATGAATACGAAGCGCGGCCGCACGTGCTTGGAGAAGAATTTGGTGATGAGCAGCAAAATCGGCGTGATCACGACCAGCAGCAGCGTCAGCTTCCAGTTCACGGTCACGAGATAGATCATCGCGAACAGGAAGGTGCATACCGCGTCGATGATGCGGTAGTCGATATAGCTCGTGAAATGCCGGCACCAGTCGAGGTCCGCGCTCATACGGGTCATCAGGTCGCCGGTGCGGTGGCTGTCGTAAAAGCGCATGTCGCTGTACTGCAGCTTTTCGAAGAGGCGGCGGCGCAGGTTGAAGATCACGTTCTGGCTGTCCGTCTCCATCATGATGACCATCAGGTAGCGGGATCCCTCGCGCCCGAGCTTGATCGCGAGCATGACCGACAGGATGGGGATCAGGGGATCGGGGTTGCCCGCCATGATCACGTCGTCGATCAGCCGGCGGGACAGGGCGGGATTCACCAATAGCAGGATGCAGGAAAATACGCAGATGCACAGGGCGATGATGTGGCGCCGCCGGTATGGGGCGTCCATGTTCTCCCAGAGCCATTTAATCTGTTTCAAAAGCATCGGTCATGTCCTCTGTCAGGTCGTAATGAAAAAACAGCCGGCCCGAAAGCCGGACTATATTCTATAACAGTTTTTCTTGATTTACTGCTGAAAATGCGCTATAATTCCGGAAGAATACAGATTTATCGCCAACAGGAGAAATACGATGGACGCAAAAAACGTTTTGCCGATCTATGGTTCCGACGGCGTGCACGCGGAATCGAAACTGCGCGACCAGAGCTTCGTCATGATGGGGCACCACTGCCACAGCTGTTTTGAGCTGTTTTATGTGGAAAGCGGGGACTGCCGCTTCCTGATCGACGACCATATCAATGACCTGCACGCTGGGGATTTCATCCTGGTGCCGCCCATGGCGCTGCATTATACCCGCTACGTGTTCGGGCCGTGCCGGCGGACGGTGGTCCTGTTCCGGCAGGAGGACGTGCTGAGTGAGGTGCGTCAGCTGATGCCCCGCGCGGAGAATTTCTTCTGGGAGACGAACGTATTCCGGACGCCGGAGGCGCACCGCGCGCAGGTGGCCGCGTGCCTGAAGCAGATCGTCGCGGAGGACAGGATCGGGGACGAGCGCTCCGCCCTGCTCAGAAAGATGTATTTGCAGGAGCTTCTGCTGCTGTGCGGGCGCGTCTGCCGGTTCGTGTCCGAATTGCCGTCGGATATCCAGACGACGGACCGGCAGATCCTGCAGGCGGCCAGCTATATCAGCAAGAATTACATGAATCCCGTCACCACGACGGATATCGCCCGGGCGGTGGGTTTCAGCGCCAACCACCTGAGCCGGAAGTTCCGGCAGGTGGCCGGCATCGGGCTGCACGAATACCTGGTGTTCGTCCGCCTGCATCACGCCGCGCAGGAACTGATCTCCACCGACGACCTCATCACCACGATCGCGCTGCGCTGTGGCTTTTCCGACAGCAATTATTTCAAGGACTCCTTCAAACGGAAATACGGCGTGACGCCGAGGCAGTACAGGAAGATACGGTGAAGAACGCCCTCATCAGTCAGGCTTCGCCTGACAGCGATCCTCGAGAGTGGGGGAAGCCTTTTGGCAGATGTGCTGCCGAAGTTGAGTTCGCTTCTGGTAGTTAGATTCCATCAGGAAGAGTGGCAATCCAAAAGCCTTCCCCCGATCTCGGGGGCGGCGAAGTCCGCCGCGTCTTGTAGACGAAACAGGCGGGCGAAGCCGCAATGAGGCACAGAGCACGAAGTGCGACAATGCCGAATTGAGGAACGGTGCCGCCGAACGCAGTGAGGTCGGATGAGGGCTATCGAGTTATTGCCTTTTATCCAATAGATCAAGGAACTGAAAATAACATAATTTCTTATAAAGGATGTTGACCAATGCCTCGATTGCATAACCATCAACTGAAACCGTTCTCGCAAAAACTCCGCCGCGATATGACAAAAGAAGAACGGCATCTTTGGTACGATTTCCTGCAGGATCTTCCTTTGACAGTGCATCGCCAGATGGTCATCGGGAAGTATATTGTCGACTTCTGTATTCCGGAATTGCACATTGTGATTGAGCTTGACGGTTACCAGCACGGTGATCCGGAGAATGTACTGGCTGACAGGAAGCGCGATGAATGGCTTGTGTCGCAGGGGTACAGTGTGCTGAGATATGACAACAGGGAAATCAATAAGCAGTTTGAGTTTGTCTGCCAGGACATCTGGTTTCACCTTTTTCCGGACGGGGAGAGTGAATGAGAGATTGTCTTGTAACGAGTATGCTTGATTACATAGAGTTAATATTCTTTTGAGTTAATATAACAGCTTGAATGCCCTCATCAGTCAGGCTTCGCCTGACAGCTTCCCCCGAGATCGGGGGAAGCCTTTTGGCAGATGCGTTGCTGAAGTTGAATTCGTTTCCGGTACTGATGCGCATTTATTTTGAGTTAATTAATTCAATGATAGTACACGAAGCTTTCCTCATGTGAGAGAAAGCAGTTTCCTTGATACCTTTTCGCAGTTGAATTCACTTCCGGTATCGAGATGCAATCAGGAAGAGCGTCAATCCAAAAGCCTTCCCCCGATTTCGGGGGAAGGTGGCCGAACGCAGTGAGGTCGGATGAGGGCATTCAAGCTGTTTTCAGTATCAAAACCCGATCTCGGGGGCGGCGGAGTCCGCCGCGTCTTGTAGACGAAACAGGCGGGCGAAGCCGCAATGAGGCACAGAGCACGAAATGCGACCAGGCCGAATTGAGGAACGGTGCCGCCGAACGCAGTGAGCTCGGATGAGGGTATTCAAGTTGTTTTCAGTATCAAAACCCGATCTCGTGGGCGGGCGAAGCCGCAATGAGGCACAGAGCACGAAGTGCGACAATGCCGAATTGAGGAACGGTGCCGCCGAACGCAGTGAGGTCGGATGAGGGCATTCAAGCCTTAATCCTGTCCACTTTTACCTTATACAGCCCATGCCGGTTGCAGCAGTAGTACAGCCATCCGCTGCCCCGCATAAAGAACCGCGCTTCCGGGTTTCCTTCGGGATACAGCGCTTTCATCTCGAACCGGTCCATCGTCGTGTAGGCGAAGAACGAGATGAAATGCTCCTTGGTCATCGGATGGGACGTGGTGATATAGTACTCGTCTTCGATCCGTTCCACCTTCACCGCGTGTTCCGCGTCCGGTTCCTCCGCTTCGAGCGCGGGCAGGCGTACGCCGCAGCAGGATACCATCGCGTCGCCTTTCGCGTAAATGACGTTGCCGCAGACGGGACAGACGTACAGGCGGCTGCGCAGCAGGTTGGACGCGCGGTTCGCGTTGCTGACAGTTTGGCCGCACAGCAGCTCAGGCACAGAGATGTGCAGGGCGCTGCTCAGCGGCTCGAGCAGGGTGATGTCCGGCAGGCCCCGCCCGTTTTCCCATTTCGATACGGCCTTGTCGCTGACGAGCAGTTTCGCCGCCAGTTCGGCCTGCGTCATGTGGTATTTCTCGCGCAGGGCCTTGATCGTTGTACCGGTTACGTAATTGTCCATTGTCCGTCACTCCTTTCGCGACACAGCATACCAGAAAACGGGTACCGGTTCAACCTACGATGCGTAGAGTATTAGGGGTTGTTGCACAACCCCTTCGATCAAATGGATGCTCCATTTGATCAACAAAACACCTTTTCCTCTCGCACGTACCTCAATTCGGCATTGTCGCGCTTCGCGCTCTGTGCCTCATTGCGGCTTCACCCGCCTTCATCGCCCACTGGGCGCGGCGGCCTCCGCCGCCCGGGCGGAAAAGGTGCAAGGAAAGCATTTTTGCTCTCGCAGGGCAAG
>JAFRNK010000038.1 GCA_017430225.1 Clostridia bacterium
ACCTCATGTCTTGTGTTATAGTTGTCATGCAAGGTAAGCTCCTTTCGTTTGGTTTTGTGTCGCAGCTCAACTATAACCGATTGACGCTTGCCTTGCACTCTTTTTTATTCACTTGTCCAAGATGTATTGTAATCCTACAAAATATCTTCAGACAATCCAAAAAAGGGCTTGACACAGCGCCTCTGGTATGCTATCATTTACGATTGCATCAGTAGCGGCTTGATGTTGGGTTTTTTATGCTCTCAACATGGGCTGACGGCCCAGGATGCCGACAGCACAAGGCTTGCACTGAGCAGCATTAAAGGAGTGATTCACATTATGGTGCACGAGGTTCCGATGGGAAAGCTGCGCAAGCGCATGAGCTTCTCGCGCATTGACGAAGTCCTGGACATGCCGGATCTGATTGAGGTGCAGAAGACGAGTTATCGTCACTTCCTGCAGGAAGACCTCAAGGAAGTTCTGGCAGACGTCTCGCCAATTACCGATTATAGCGAAAATCTGGTATTGGAATTCGTCGATTACTCGCTGGACAGCAAGCCGAAAAACGACGTGGAGCGTTGCCGGGAAAGGGATCTGACCTACGCGGCGCCGCTCAAGGTTTCAGTGCGCCTGAAAAACCGCGAAACCGGTGAAATCAAAGAATCCGAAGTGTTCATGGGCGATTTCCCGCTCATGACCGAACACGGCACCTTCATTATCAATGGCGCCGAGCGCGTCATCGTCAGCCAGCTCGTCCGCTCCCCCGGCGCATACTTCGACGAGGTGATTGACAAGGCCGGCAAACACCTGTACAGCGCGCAGGTCATCCCGAACCGCGGCGCATGGCTGGAGTATGAAACCGACTCCAACGACGCGCTGTGGGTACGCATCGACCGCGCCCGCAAGCTGCCCATCACCGTGCTGCTGCGCGCCCTGGGCTACGGCTCCGACAACGATATCACCGCCCTCTTGGGCAACGACGAGCGCCTGCTCGCGACCATCCAGAACGCTGACCCGACCAAGAACCAGCGCGACGCACTGCTGGAGATCTACCGCCGTCAGAAGCCGGGCGACCTGCCCAGCGAAGACAGCGCGCGCTCCCTGCTGCGCAGCTTCTTCTTCGATCCCAAGCGCTATGACCTGATGCGCGTAGGCCGCTACAAGTTCAATAAGAAGCTGGGCATCGCCGCGCGTATCGCGGGACACCCGCTGGCGGAGAACGTCGTGAACCCGCAGACCGGCGAAGTGATGGCCAACGCGGGCGACGTGCTGACCCGCGAAGAAGCGATGGTGCTGCAGAACGCCGGCATCAACAAGCTGGACGTCCTGGTGGACGGCGAGCCGCACACCGTGGTCGGCAACAACTTCGTGCGCGCGGACGGCTACCTGCCCTTCGACCCGAAGCAGGCCGGCATCGTGGAAATGGTCCACCTGCCCACCCTGCAGAAGATCCTCGCAGAGACCGCGGAAGAGGACCTGCTCCAGACGGTCAAGGAAAACGTGAGCCAGCTCGTGCCCAAGCACATCATCATCGATGATATCGTGGCCTCCATGAGCTACCTGCTCGGCCTGCCCTACGGCATCGGCGTGACGGACGACATCGACCATCTGGGCAACCGCCGCCTGCGCTCCGTGGGCGAACTGCTGCAGAACCAGATCCGCATCGGCATGAGCCGCCTGGAGCGCGTGGTGCGCGAGCGCATGGCGATCCAGGACGCAAACGACGTGAAGCCCGGCGACCTGATCAACATCCGCCCCGTTTCCGCTGCGATCAAGGAGTTCTTCGGCTCCTCCCAGCTGTCCCAGTTCATGGACCAGCCCAACCCGCTGGCCGAACTGACGCACAAGCGCCGCCTTTCCGCGCTCGGCCCCGGCGGTCTGAACCGCGACCGCGCCGGCATGGAAGTCCGCGACGTGCACTACAGCCACTATTCCCGCATCTGCCCCATCGAGACGCCTGAAGGCCCGAACATCGGTCTGATCGGCTCGCTGGCGACCTATGCGCGCATCAACGAATACGGCTTCATCGAAGCGCCCTACCGCAAGGTGGACAAGAACACCCACTGCGTGACGGACGAGATCATCTACATGACCGCGGACGAAGAGGACGAGTACATCATCGGCCAGGCCAAAGAGCCGCTGAATGAGGACGGATCCTTCGTCAACGACACCGTGGTCGTACGCTGGCGCGATGATACCCGCGCCGTGTCCAAGGACAAGGTGGACTTCATCGACGTGAGTCCGAAGCAGATCGTCTCGGTCTCCACCGCCATGATCCCCTTCCTGGAAAACGACGACGCGAACCGCGCCCTGATGGGCTGCAACATGCAGCGCCAGGCCGTGCCGCTGCTCGTGCCGGAAGCGCCCTTCGTCGGCACCGGTATGGAGTACAAGGCCGCGCAGGACTCCGGCGTGGTCACCAAGAGCAAGCATAACGGCACCGTCGTCTCCGTATCCGCCGACCACGTGGTCGTGCGTGAGGACGACGGCACCGAGCACGATTACCACCTGACCAAGTTCGCCCGCAGCAACCAGGGCACCTGCATCAACCAGCGCCCCCGCGTCTTCCGCGGCCAGCGCATCGAAGTGGGCGACCTGATCGCCGACGGCCCCTCCACCGACAACGGCGAGATCGGCCTGGGCAAGAATATGCTGATCGGCTTCATGACCTGGGAAGGCTACAACTACGAAGACGCCGTCCTGATCAGCGAACGCCTGGTCCGCGAGGACAAGTACACCTCCATCCACATCGAGGAATACGAGTCCGAAGCCCGCGAAACCAAGCTCGGACCGGAAGAGATCACCCGCGACATCCCGAACGTCGGTGAAGACGCGGTGCGCGACCTGGACGAGAACGGCATCATCCGCATCGGCGCGGAAGTGCGTGCGGGCGATATCCTGGTCGGCAAGGTCACCCCGAAGGGCGAGACCGAACTGACGGCGGAAGAGCGCCTGCTGCGCGCCATCTTCGGCGAAAAGGCCCGCGAGGTCCGCGACACCTCCCTGAAGGTGCCGCACGGCGAAGGCGGCATTATCGTGGATGTCAAGACCTTCACCCGCGAGAACAAGGACGAGCTCTCACCTGGCGTGAACATGATGGTGCGCGTGTACATCGCGCAGAAGCGCAAGATCTCCGTCGGCGACAAGATGTCCGGCCGTCACGGCAACAAGGGTGTCGTCAGCCGCATCCTGCGCGAAGAGGACATGCCCTTCCTGCCGGACGGCACGCCGCTGGATATCGTGCTGAACCCGCTGGGCGTTCCCTCCCGTATGAACCTGGGTCAGGTGCTCGAAGTGCACCTCGGCCTGGCCGCCAAGAAGCTGGGCTGGCACGTAGCCACCCCCGTCTTCGACGGCGCTACCAAGGAAGATATCGACGAATGCCTGATCAAGGCTGGCCTGAGCACCACCGGCAAGACGGTGCTGTACGACGGTCGCACAGGCGAACAGTTTGAAAACCCGGTCACGGTCGGCTACATGTACTTCCTGAAGCTGCACCACCTGGTGGACGACAAGATGCACGCGCGTTCCACTGGCCCGTACTCCCTGGTCACCCAGCAGCCTCTGGGCGGCAAGGCGCAGTTCGGCGGCCAGCGCTTCGGCGAGATGGAAGTCTGGGCGCTGGAAGCTTACGGCGCTGCGAACACTCTGCAGGAGATCCTGACCGTGAAATCCGACGACGTGGTTGGCCGCGTCAAGACTTACGAGGCGATTGTCAAAGGCCAGAACATCCCGATGCCCGGCGTGCCGGAGAGCTTCAAGGTCCTGATCAAGGAACTCGAATCCCTGGCGCTGGATATCAAGGTGCTCGACCGCGACAAGAACGAAATCATCATCAAGGAACTGGACGACGAGGACGAGGATCTGCCGGTCAGCGAGGATACCCTCGAGGCTCTGGACAGCGACGCTCAGATGGACGGCCAGGAGGGCGAAGAGGAACTCGACCTCGACTCCGTGGACGACTTCGACCTGAACCAGGCGCTGACGGATATCGGCGGCATCGACGATATGGATCTGGAAGGCTTTGATGACATCGGTTTGGACGATGAGGACAACGAGTAAGGGGAGTGCTGCCAATGTTTGAGCTCAACAACCTGGACGCCATCCAGATCGGGATGGCAAGCCCCGAGAAGATTCGGGAATGGTCCTACGGAGAGGTCACCAAGCCGGAAACCATCAACTACCGCACACTGAAGCCCGAACGCGACGGCCTGTTCTGCGAGCGCATTTTCGGACCCACCAAGGACTGGGAATGCAACTGCGGCAAGTACAAGCGCGTCAAGTATCGCGGCAAGGAAAAGAAGTGCGACAAGTGCGGCGTTGAAATCACCCGCGCCAAGGTGCGCCGCGAGCGCATGGGCCACATCGAACTGGCCGCGCCCGTCAGCCATATCTGGTATTTCCGCGGCATTCCCAGCCGCATGGGCATGATCCTGGATATCTCGCCCCGCGCGCTGGAAAAGGTGCTGTATTTCGCGTCCTACATCGTGCTCGACGCCGGCGAAGGCGTCAAGCTGCCGCCGCACACCGAGGACGGCGCGCCGCGCTCCGTGCAGAAGCACGAGCTGATGTCCGAGAGTGATTACCGCTACCTGATGAGCCTGCCCGAGGAAGAACGCCTCGGGTTCCGTGCCGGCATCGGTGCAGAAGCCGTCAAGGAAATGCTGCTTGAGCTGGATCTGGACGATCTATCCGAAAAGCTCAAGAAGGAAATCGCCGACCTGGTCGAAAAGGACAAGGCCAAGGACACCGAAGGCCAGAAGCGCGTCCACGCGATGAAGCGCCTGGAAGTCGTGGAAGCCTTCCGTCAGTCCCACAACAGGCCCGAGTGGATGATCATGGACGTGATCCCGGTCATCCCGCCCGATCTGCGCCCCATGGTGCAGCTGGACGGCGGCCGCTTCGCGACCTCCGACCTGAACGACCTGTACCGCCGCGTGATCAACCGCAACAACCGCCTCAAGCGCATGAAGGAACTCGGCACCCCCGACATCATCGTGCGCAACGAGAAGCGCATGCTGCAGGAAGCCGTCGACGCGCTGTTTGACAACGGCCGCCGCGGCCGTGCCGTGACCGGCCCGGGCAACCGCCCGCTCAAGAGCCTGTCCGACCTGCTGCGCGGCAAGCAGGGCCGTTTCCGCCAGAACCTGCTGGGCAAGCGCGT
>JAFRNK010000039.1 GCA_017430225.1 Clostridia bacterium
CAATCCCGAAATCATCTGTCTGGACGAGCCGCTTTCCAACCTGGACGCCAAACTGCGCGTACAGTTGCGCGAAGAACTCAAGGAAATGCAGGCCAAATTCGGCATCACCACGGTATACGTCACCCACGACCAGGAGGAAGCCCTGACGCTGTCCGACTGCATCGCCGTCTTCAACAAAGGCTTCATCGAGCAGATCGGCACGCCGAACGAAATCTATTCCCAGTCCAAAACGGAATTCGTCTGCAACTTCATCGGCGACATCAACAAGCTGAATCCTGCCATCGTCAGCAAAATCGCCCAGCAGTCCGGCCGCCAGCTGAACCCTGAAGCCCCCACCTATGTGCGCCTGGAGCGCATCCACGTCTTTGGCCGTGATACCGGCAGCCGCGCGCTGTTCACGGGCAAGGTCGTCGGTTCCGAGTTCTTCGGCCTGTACATCAAGTACCAGCTGGAAGTCGAAGGCCAGATCCTCAAGTGCATCGACAAGAATACAGGCCGTCAGTACCTGAAGAAAGGTGATCTGGTCGAAGTCGGCATCGAGCCGGACGACCTGATGATCTACTGAGGAGGGGTGAGCATGCAAGCGATCAAAACACCTCTGAAAGTCCGGCTGGCCCGCATGACGCCGGGTCAGATGGTCCTCTTCTGCGTCTGTACGCTGGTTTTCGTCTGGTTCATCCTGGCGTGCATGGTCTTCCCAATCATCAACCTCCTGAAAACCGTTTTCTTTGAGAACGGCTCACTTTCCCTGGGCGCCTTCAACAAACTGCTCAAATCCAAGAAAGCCATGAAGGCGCTGCAGAATTCGTTCATCCTCGCGCCAACGCTCTCCATTACGGTCGGCCTGGTCGGCATCTCGCTGGTGCTGATTACCGAATACTTCGACATCAAAGGCGCGAACATTCTCCGCCTGGGCTATATGACGACCCTGATCTACGGCGGCGTCACGCTCGTTTCCGGTTACAAATTCATCTACAGCAACATGGGCGTGCTGACCAACCTGATGGCCAACATCTTCCCGAACATGAACAAAAACTGGTTCACGGGCTACTGGGCGGTGCTGTTCGTCATGACGTTCTCCTGCACCTCCAACCACATGATCTTCCTGCGCAACGCGATGCGCTCCGTCGACTTCCAGACCGTCGAAGCCGCACGCAACATGGGCGCCAGCCAGTGGTACATCCTGCGCCGCGTGGTGCTGCCCGTACTGCTGCCCAGCCTGTTCGCCGTCACCATCCTGACCTTCATCACCGGCCTGTGCGCCATGAGCGCCCCGCTGCTGGTCGGCGGCAAGGATTTCCAGACGATCAACCCGATGATCAAGGAATTCGCCGATATGACGACGACGAGCGCCAAATCGATCGCCGCGACGCTGTCGCTGGTACTGGGTCTCGCGACGATGCTGCTGTTGGCCATCATGACGGCCATCGAGCGCCGTGGACACTATATGTCCGTATCCACGGTCAAGACCAAGATCGTCAAGCAGAAAATCAATAACCCGGTCGTCAATGTGCTCGTGCACATTTACGCCTACGTGCTGTTCGTCATTTACGTGGTGCCGGTCGTACTGATCGTGCTCTTCTCCTTTTCCGATTCGGCGCACATCCAGCAGCGCCAGCTCGATTTCTCGACCTTCTCGCTGAAGAACTACGGCGAACTGCTGAGCAAGACCACCGCATACAAACCATTCCTGGTCTCGATCATTTATTCCGCTCTGGCAGCCATCATCGTCGGCCTGCTCGTCCTCGTGGCCTGCCGCTATATCACGAAGCGCCGCAACAGCATCGCCGCGACCACGCTGGAATACAGCCTGATGCTCCCGTGGCTGCTGCCTTCCACCATGATCGCGCTGAGCTTGATGCTCGCTTTCAACCAGCCGCGCTGGTACATGTTCAACAAGCCGCTGATCGCCACGCTGCAGCTCCTGCTGATCGGCTACGTGATTATCAAGCTGCCGTTTACCATGCGTATGACCAAAGCGGCCTTCTTCGGGCTGGATAACGCCCTGGAAGACGCTTCGCGCAACCTGGGCGCCGGCCAGCTGTACACCTTCCGCCGGGTCATCTTCCCCGTCCTGCTGCCCACTGTCATGGCCATCGCGGCCCTGAACTTCAACGGCCTGCTGACTGACTATGATATGTCCGCCTTCCTGCATCATCCGGCCAATCCCACCCTGGGCGTCAAGATCAAGAGCCTGACCGAAGAAATGGGCAACAGCTCGGACGGTGTCGCGCTGACCTTCGTCTACGCTGTGCTCATGATGATCATCTCCGCCATCGTCCTGTATCTGGTATACGGCCGCGGCGGACGTGACAATATCAAGGAATAAACCTGCCTGTTACACAAGCAAAGGGGGACGCAAGTCCCCCTTCTATCTCATCATTTTGGAGAAAACTATGGCTTTCGGAAATACAAAATACACAGACAACAACATCCTGCTCAACCGTAAATTTGAGGAAAACAAAGTCCTGATCTGCGCGCACCGCGGCAGCTCACACGGCAACATTATCCAGAACACCACCATGGCGTATAAGGCCGCGATCATGCAGGGCGCTGATATCGTGGAAACGGATACCACCGCTACCTCGGACGGCGTGGTGCTCTCGATCCATGACGGGATCGAAAAGCACCTGCTCCAGCGCGACAGGAACGCCACGGAAATGACGGCAGAGGAAATCCAGAGTATCGCTCCCACCAACGCTGTCGGTGAACCCAGCGATTATCATATCCAGACGCTGAGCGAGGTCTTCGACTATCTGCGCCACGACGAGCTGATCAACGTTGACCGCACCTGGCGGGCTCACGGGCTGGTGCTGCCGATCCTGGACCGATATCCCCACATGGCCCGCCAGGCCATCCTCAAAGCGCCGCTCAAGTACCGCGTCTTCATGGAAGAGCTGAACAGCCATCCCGTCAAATACATGTTCATGCCGATCTGCTATACCCTGCAGGAGGTAAAAGAGGTTCTGCAGTTCGATGACCTCAATCTCGTGGGTGTGGAGCTGATCGCCAGGACGCCCCAGGACGAGCTATTCAGCGACGAAGCTGTCCGGTACATCCACAGCAAAAACCTGTTCTGCTGGGTCAACGCCCTGACGCTCTATGAGAGAAAAATGAAACCCGACCTGTACGGCGGGCTGGATGACGACCTGTCGATCTGCAAAGGCCCTGAATCTGGCTGGGGCAAGCTCATCGACAAGGGCATCGACGTCATCCAGACGGACTGGCCGGCAATCCTCAAGGAATTCAGAGCAGAAAAACTAAAAGAAAAAGTATAATGTGAAATTCGAAGAGCGAAGTGCGGAGCTAAAGAAAATCGTTGAACCGCTGACTAGTCGCTTTCGAGATTCAAAAAGAGGTCATTGCGCTTTTGCAATGCCTCTTTTTCACGTACCGATATTACGTTGCAGGACGTAATATGATATACATCATAACATCAAATAACTCCGCATTCTGAACTCCGAACTCCGCATTATCTGATCTTATTCCCCTTCTGATAGACCGCCCGGATATTCAGTTCCGGGTCCGCCAGGATGATGTTCGCGTACGCGCCGGAGGCCAGGCGGCCGTAGTCATGAGTGACACCGAGCGCGCGGGCGGGCGTTTCGCTGGCGGCGCAGACAGCGTCCTCCAGCGGGATGCCCATATGGAGCACCGCTTCCTTCATGCAGTCATACAGGCAGGTGACGCTGCCGGCAATCGTATCCGGCTGCTCGGTCAGGACAGCGCGTTTGCCGTGTACGGTGACGGCCTGGCCGCCTAGGGTATACTCACCGTCGGGCAAACCGCAGGCGCGCATGCTGTCCGAAATCAGCAGGACGTGTTCGCGTCCGTAGATTCTGAACAGCAGCCGGACCATCGCGGGATGTACGTGGATCCCGTCCGCGATCAGTTCCGCGTCCGCGCCGTATTCCACACCGGCGGGGATCGGGCCGGGCATTCTGTGAGCCATCTGCGGCATGGCGTTATAAGTGTGCGTCAGTTCACACGCGCCGGCTTTGAAGGCCTGGACCGCTGTTTCATAGTCGGTATCTGTATGCGCGACAGAAACGCGCACTTTGCCGCTCAGCTTTCGGATGAAATCCAGATTGCCCGGCACTTCGGGCGCGACGTCCACGATCCTGATCAAGCCGCCCGCTGCAGCCTGAAGGCGTCCGAACATGGCCTCGTCCGCCGGGATCACATACTGCGGATCCTGCGCGCCGGCCTTTTTCGGGTTCAGGAAAGGGCCCTCCATGTTGAGGCCGATCAGGTCCGCGCCATGCCCGCTGCGATGGGCAGCCGCTGCCTGCATGACTTTTGTCAGATGATCTTCCGGATAGGTCATGGTCGCAGGGCAGATCGCCGTCACGCCTTGCTGCGCCTCATAATCCGCGATCGCCTGCAGTCCCGCTTCGTCAGCGTCGCAAAGATCGCAGCCCACCGCGCCGTGGAAATGCACATCGATGAGGCCGGGCAGGGCATACAGCCCCTCAGCGTCGATCACCGTGTCGTCTGCTTGCAGCGGCGCGTCCGTCAGCCGTCCGCCGCTGATATACAGGTCGCCCCGGTGAAACTCATGATCCAATCCATACACGAGCGCGTTCCTGATTACCATCTGATTGCCTCCAGCATACTATTTCACGATAAAGTCGAAGTACGTGTCCGGATAAGGCTCATCCTTGAGCGTATAATGCCACCATTCGGCGCTGTACGGCACAAAGCCGGCGCCGAGCATCAGCCGGCAGAGATAAGCGCGGTTCTGCGCGGCCGTTTCGCTGATGCCTTCCGCCCCGTGCGCCGCCAGCGGGCCGAAGCGGTCGAAGTCCGTACCCATCTCCAGCATTTTGCCGGTTTCCATTGACATCAGGGTGAGATCGACCGTGCTTCCGCGGGAATGCCCGGACCGCTTTGCGATAAAGCCGCCGGAAATCAGTGCCTGTTTGTCCGCAAACTCAGGGTAATATTCCGCCTGCGTACGTACGTCCTGAGCGTCCTCCGCCCAGCGCATGAAATGCCTGACAGCCCGTTCCGGCCGGTACGCGTCGAAGATCACGAGCCTGTGCCCGTCCACCTGGGCCGCCAGCGCGGCGATTCCGAGCGCCTGGGCCGCTTTGCGGGTCAGGATCGCGCGCCTGGCCTGGTACCCGTCGATCGGCGCGCCGACAAAGTTGTGTTCCGTCGCGTAGTACATCTCCTCCACGACATCCGGGATGAGATCGCGCACGTATGCAAAGCCTTCCGGCAAACCTGCGCCCAATGTCAGCGCCTCCTCGTTTATGAAAGTGTATAGCGGATCGAATACAGACGGCCCCACAGATAATACGTGACGACCAGGTCGCGTCGCAGCGAAGAGCGCGACGCCGTCAGCAATGTGAGCGAGAGCGTCTCCTCCCCACCGGGCGGAATGCTGACAGCGGACGGCTCCTGATACGCGGCGATATCGCCCGTTTCCGTCACCAGCTGCATTTCCACCATTTCCGCCGGCAGCAGGCCGCGGTTCGCGAGACGGAGTGTATAGGTCACGAACTGCGCTTTCTCCGTCCCCGCCTGCCCCTGATATACGAAGCCGACAAACTGCTTGTTATCGATCGCGTCGATCCAGGCCTGGTACTCCCGCGGCTGCGTTTCCGCCTCAGAAGCTTTGAGTCCCTGTCCCGTCACGACTAGCTCCTGATGCAGTGTCTGCCACAGTACGACGAGCAGCGCGAGCGCGGCGAGCACCGCCAGCACAATCGAAGTCTTTCTCATGGCATATACGCACTGCCGGCGCTCAGGATATCATTCATCTGCTGGAGCATCTGCGTGTCGATCAGGCGGAACTTGAATTCCACGCGGCGTGACGCTTCCTTGTTCTCCGAACCGTTAGCATTGTAGACCAGGTCGGACTCGCTGCGTCCGGTCGCAGTCATGATTTTCTGGAGCTTCGCCTTCATTTCGCCGGACAGCCCGGGCATATCCAGGCAATAGGTCGCGACGGCCAGCGCCCGCTCCTGCGAGAGCTTCAGGTTGCTAGCATAGGTGCCGTCCGAGTCGGTATGGCCTTCGATGATGATCTCCGCCACGTACTGTTCGTACTCGGGCCGGATCAGCACGCCCAGGTATACGGGCAGGAACTGGTTGAGCAGCTCAATGCCCTC
>JAFRNK010000040.1 GCA_017430225.1 Clostridia bacterium
AGCCAGGATCAAACTCTTGTGTTTAATCCTTCCTTGATTTCCTGTTCTTCACAGTCATCAAGGTTTAACTCGTTTTGACGTTGCTTCTGCTCTTCCTGTATCGTTTTCAAGATCCGCTCGCGCCTCCTGCAGCTCCCCTCTTTCAGGGGGCCGCTCTCCTGAGCGCTCGTGTATAGTATCATTTACCGTTCGCAAAGTCAACAAAAAAAACGGCCCGAAGGCCGTTGTTTCGGAAATTACCCGTTATCCCCCAAATAATCAGGTCCCCGTTCGCCGCTATTTTCGAACATTCACGGCGAACGATTTTCGGGAATGTTCGTCTTTTTAAATCCCCTGATCCTTGTTTCCGTCCGCCAGGCGCTCGAGCTGACCGATGCATTTTTCCAGAAAACGGTATACAGTCTGCATTTCCCGATCCGTGACAGGCTCATAGACAGTCTGAACCGTATCGTAGGCCAGTTCGTCCATCCGGTCCAGCAGAGCGCTCCCCCGCGCCGTCAGGCGCAGATCGAAACGCCTGTCGTCGTCCGGCGCTGTCGACTTGGTCACGAGACCGTCCGTCAGAAGCCTGTTCACACGGCGGGTCGCTGTAGACGGATTGATATTCAGCTTTTTGCTGATCGCGGCCATATGGCCGCCCTCTTCTCCGCCTTCGCCTATGTAAAAGAGCATCTGGAAATCGCCGACGCACAGGGGTTCCGGATAGTTGCTTTCCTGACACGTTTTTCCCAGATAACGCTCCATTACCTGGCGAAAAAGCAGATGATAGCGGTCGTTCAATTCGTTCAGATGCTTGCAGCGCGGATCAATTCTCATGGTCAAGTCCTCTTTCATAGTCGGTTACGGAATTAGTTCTACAATTATTGTAGCACAAATCAATCCACTTTACAATTCCTAAAATGGTTTTCATGATGTTCTGACGTTCCGAAAACCGACACTTTTCATTAATTTGTATATTTCAAAGGCTGCCAACTGTCAGATAAAACAAGTATTGACAGAATAAAAGCACCCTGTACCATCATCAGATCCAGGATGCTTTCATATTTCTTCAATCCCTGTGCAGCGCGTACGCCCTGCCCGGCAGGCGGTCGATTTTTCCGTCAAGTTCCAGCAGACTCAGGCGCGCGGTAAGAGTCGGAGCGGGAAGACCCGTCTCCTCCAGAAGTTCTTCGAAGGTCTTGTCCTCGCGTTCGAGCGCGCGGATAATGGGATCTTCTGACTGCACGGCACTGGATGGTACCGGTATGGCCGGAGCGCGGTCAGGCGTGTTCAGCTTCAGGTGTTTCAGGATATCGGACGCGCAGGTGCACAGTTCCGCGCCGTCCTTCAGCAACTGCAGGGGCAGCTCGCTGCCGGGCGAGTCCACGTTGCCAGGCAGGGCGAAGACGGTACGCCCCTGCTCCAAAGCATGGTTGATCGTGCTCTGCGTGCCGGAACGCAGGGTGGCTTCGATCAGCAGCACCCCGTCCGCCAGGCCGCTGATCAGGCGGTTTCGCCGCGGGAAATGGTACGGCAGCGGTGCAGCGCCGATCGGGTATTCGCTCAGCAAGCCGCCGCCCAGGCTCAGCATTTTCGCCGCCAGTTCCTTATTCTCCTTGGGATAGACATCGTCCAGGCCGCAGCCCAGGACACCGACGCTGACCCCGTTTGCCTGAACCGCACCCTGATGCGCGGCAGTATCGATGCCCCGCGCGAGGCCGCTCACGACCGTGACGCCGACTTCCGCGAGATCGTGCGCGATGCGGCGAGTCATCTCCCGACCGTATCGCGTATCCCGGCGCGAACCGACGATCGCCACCGAAGGCTGCGGTCGGATATCGCCTTTCATATATAATAATGAAGGCGCGTCCGGAATATGGCGCAGCCGATCCGGGAAATCCCCGTTTTCCGCGGAGACCGCCCGGATGCCGAGCTCATCCATCCGCGCGAAGATTTCGTCCAGGCGTCCCGCAGCCTCGCCGAGCTCACGGTAGGCCTTGTCGCCGACCACGGTCCGCGCCGGCACACCAAAACTCGCCAGGGCTTTTCCGGCACTGCCGGCGCTTTCGACCAGCAGCCGCCTGCCGCGCGGGGTCAGGCTTTCCGACATACTCAGCCATACCAGGGCCCGGTTCTCCTCAGTACAGGTCATGCTTCGTCTTCCTCTCCCGCGAATTTCAGCATTTCTCCGCGCAGGTGCTCGCACAGGCGGTCGCGTTCGGCGTCCGGCTCGTTGTCCGGGTCATACTCTGTCGCCTGGCCGAAGGTCAGGATGCGCTTCTTCTTGTCCGCGTAAATCGGCACGAAAATGGCGCGTTTGCCCGTCTTGCGGTAGTACATCGGGCCCAGCATCGTGAACCCGGTAAAGAAATGGCTGACGCCCGAAACCTTGTAATGGTGGTCCGGCGTATCATCGGAGTTTTCAGGGAAAAGCAGGATATTGTCGCCGGCTTCCATGGCGGAAATGCTTTCACGGAAGGTTTGACGCAGCTTCGCGGGCTCCTGGTAATACACCGGGATCGCGTCCACGGAGCGCATGATCCACGCCATGAACGGTGCGACCGCCCTGGCGATCGGCATCCGCCATTTGGCCGGCAGATTCCAAAGCGTGAACGTTCCCTCCGCACAGCGGGTCGCGATCGCGTTCACGTCCATCATCTCGCTGATGACCCACGGGCGGAAGGAAAACGGTACATACAGATTCGTGACGATCGGGCCGTAGATTTCGCCGTGATTGCAAACGAAAATCATCGAGCGTTCCGGATCGTTCGGTACATTCTCCTTGCCGCGGATGCGGTGGAACAGGAACGGCCTGAGCACAAGCATGATCAGCTTGACGCCGTAGTGCTTGAGCGAGCGCCGCACGATGACGCCCTCGAGCTGCGCGCGCAGCGCCGGGTTATCGTCGCCCTGGTTTTCGAGGGACATGTAGCGGTCCAGCTTCTGCATGTGCTGCTTGGTCATCGGGAACAGCAGCGCGCAGACCAGCGCGGCAAAGACGAGCAGCATGGCCGGGACCAGCATCAGGGGGCGGATGCCCGCGCCGAGCTCCTCCAGGTTGTTGGGAAAGCTGGTTTTATTGAAGAAGCAGAACAGCGCGATGCCCAGGAGGGCGATCAACTGTCCGCTCAGGGACGCGAAGTCGACTTCGAAGCGTACGAAGCGCTCATAGGACTGCGTGGGCTGGTGCGCCAGCGAAAACGCGACGACGTTGCGGATCGTGTGCTCCATATAGATCAGCATGCGAACGCAGACGCCGATGCCCATCGTGGACAACGCGAGCGACAGATAAGCATTCACCAGCGACTGTTTGAGAATATTGTTGGAAAACAGCACGAGTCCGGATATCCACAGCAGGATTCCCAGAAAAAGGACGTTGAAGGGATCGCGCTTCCGGGCGCCTACCAGCCGGAGCAGGAGGCTTGTCATCAGATAGGCTGCGCTGGTGCCGATCACGGCGACGCCGATGCAAATCAGCATTTCGTCGGCAGTGCAGCCGATGAAGGTGTAAGTCATGATGAGGGTGGCCTGGATCGCCGCCGTCATCACGAACAGCAGGTTGGAAAAAGTCTTCCACGCGTGAACACCTTGCAGGGCCTGAATATCCTCGGCGTCCGCGTTCCCGGGCTCAGCATGGTAATACCTGAGCCGCCAAAGCTCCATCGCCTCCCACGCCGCACCGACCAGGTAACCGATCAGTAGCATCCAGCTTTCCGGCGGCAGTACGGTCAGGAAGAAGAGCATCGCCGGCAGGATCAGGAGTCCCGCCTGTACCAGCAGCAGGCGCACGAAGGCCTGGCCAGGCTTCAGCTTGCGCACGGTGAAGCGCTCGATCATGTGCTGCGTGATCAGCGGGCGCAGCGTGCCCAAGAAGGTGACCGTGACGATCAGCCAGAACACCGTGGAGTCGATGCGCACCGGCAGCGCGGAGGAAAGCAGCAGCGCACAGACGAAGACGAACGCCAGGATGATCAGGGCGATGCGCTTGCGCCTGGCGCTCAGCTGGTGGAAATGCAGCGGGTGCAGCCAGCGCCCGTACACCGTGACCGCGCGCCCGAGCAGATAAAGCCCGCCGCCGATCAGGGGGTTATCCAGCAGCAAACTGCTGAACAGCATGCTGAACAGGAAATTGAACAGCACGGAAATGTCGCTCAGCGGCGAATATACGATGCGAGATGGTTTTTCCATTCGGAAATTATCCTTTCGTCATTCAGACGGAGTAAATGATCAGAACAGGCTCAGCTGACTGCCGCCGCTGTCCGCTCCGGCCGCCCTCTTCGCCGTTTGCGCGATCGACGCGGCGTCCTTCAGGACGTCCCGCAGGGTTTCGGCGCGGATGATGGTCAGGCTGCCGAAAGGCAGGTCGAGCGTACGCTCCAGCAGGTACCGCATGGCACTGAGCAGCTGCGCTTCGTCCGCGTAATCCGGCGGCGCGGGATGGCGCTCATTCGCGTAATCGAGGCCGAGGTCCAGAATGCGCCGGTACAGGCCGGTGTAGACGTCCCAGGTCAGTTCAGGCAGCGTTTCCAGCGGCAGGTAGGCCTGACCGCTTTGCGCCAGCTGACGGAGCAATCCGGCGTACATGCTGTAAAAGGCGTTCTTCTGCGCTGCCAGCATCGCGGAGATGACCTGATCGCCTTCCGGCGTTTTGTGCAGTTGCAGCAGCAAGGCGCACATCTGCGTTTCCTCCGGCGAAGCGGGCAGGGCGTGGTACAGAAGCAGGTCCAGCTTCCTGATGGCGGGCATATCGTCCCTGAGAGCGGTGCGGTAGCGTTCTGCCGCCTCCTGTTCGTGCTGCTTGCACAGCTCGGTCAGGACCTCCAGCTTGCTCTCGAAATGATGGTAGAAGCTGCCTTTGCTGACGTGCTGCGTATCGAGGATATCGTTGACGCTCGTCGCCGCGTATCCGCGGCTGAAAAAGAGGTCCTTCGCCGCGCTGAGCAGGCTGGCTTTGCGTTCGTCGCCTTTTCGCATAATGTACTCTCTCCTTATATATTACGGGCCTTTTTCGATCAGCCGGCCGAGCGGCGGATAGACCGCCGTGCAGATGATGTCGGAACTGTAAACCTTCCCGTTGACCTTGCGCACCAGGACGGTATTGATCTTCGCGCCGTCGCTGGCCTCGCGCCTGAGCAGCGTCGTACCGGGCTCAAGATTGGTGTTCACCCGGTATTCTGGAGCGCCGGCCGGCAGGAATTCGGTGGTCTCGGCGGTCAGCTCGGCTGTTTCCCCGCCCTGGCGCATGATGCCGTAAATCTCCAGCGTGACCGAGCCGCGCGTGCCGCGGCCGTTGAGCGGCGTATAATAACACAATACGCACAGCGGGGTCTGGGAACTGTTCTGCAGGCGCAGGTCCTGCGTCCCGCTCAGGTGCGCTTCGAGTCCGCGAACTTTCTTGTCCGCCGTTTCCAGCGGTGCACGCTCGATCAGGCGCATGCCCGCGCAGAGGCCCGCGCTGAACATCGCCGTGGCAAAACGGTCTGCGTTCACGGCTGCGTCCTCCGCCGCGCTCTCGCCCAGCAGCCCCTTCATGCTGACCGTCTGGCCGCTGGGGATGATCGCGCCGTTAAGCGCCGTCACCGCAGCGCGTACCTGCTGGTCGCCGCCGGGCGTATCGGTCGCGAAATTCCTGACCTCCAGGCAGCCGAAGATATTTTTCAGCCTCAGGCGGGAAACCGCCGCAGGCTTCAGCACCACCGAGGCTTCGATGTCCGCGTCCGTCTCCCCCGCGGCCAGTCGGCGCGCAATCTCGGAAATCAGCCCGTCGCGGTCGAGGGTCAGGCCCGGGATATCGTCGCTGAAGGTAAAATCACGGTGCGAGAAATCCATGGAG
Organism: Clostridia bacterium; assembly: GCA_017430225.1. Classification (GTDB taxonomy): domain Bacteria; phylum Bacillota; class Clostridia; order Christensenellales; family Aristaeellaceae; genus UBA4246. Next base: position 5,813 of record JAFRNK010000040.1, read on the forward strand.
ATCAGGGCTGCGTCGACCGGATCGCGGTCGACCCGCGCCGCCAGCGCGTCCACGTAGCGGGAAATATCCGTCACGTCGTATCCGGTCATGCTCGACAGGGCATAGCCCTCTTTCTGCAGCTGCGCGCGCAGTGAAGCACGCGCGGAAAATGGGGAATCGACCGTTTCGCCGGTGCTGAGTTCCAGCCGGCGGCCCAGGCTCCACGCCTGGTCCATGACCGCGGTCAGGTTGCTGCCCACCGGCAGGTCCGCCTGCGTCATGGTGCTCGTCGTCTCCCCCACATGGATCCTGTATTCGAAACTGACCGCTTCCGGCGCCGTGGGCGACGCCAGGAGCGCCAGCGCCTTGTCACGGGTATAGCCGCCGACCGCGGCCCCGTCCACTGTCACGCCGGAGGCGAGCGTCTGCGCGCGGTCCGCGGCGTACTGCCTGCGGAAGGCCTCATGCCGCGCCAGCCTGCCGGCGACAACCAGCAGGAGGATCACCAGTACAGCGATCGAGCCCAGCAGAAGCGCCGTATAAAACCCCGGCCGGTCCGGCATTTTGCGCGAAGCGGCGTGCCTTCCCTTGCGCTGGCGCCTGGCCTGTTCACGGCGGGAGGCGTCAGGCTGGCTGCCCGTCTCCTCAAAGACCGGCGCGTCCGCCAACCCGCGATTCCGTTCCCGTTCGCCCATGCCCAGGCCTCCTTTCCGTCAGCTTTGATTGTTATTCTATCAGATTTGTCTCTGTTTGAAAAGAAAATATTTGTAGAATCGCGTATGTTATGATATAATCAATTAGTTGGCTGAATCAATTGTCAGACACAGCCGACGGGAGGCCGTAACGTATGGCAAAGAAGAAGAAAAACCGCAAGCCGTATGTGGCAGGCGGCATCGCCGCGGGAGTGACGGGTATCCTGTACGCCTCGCTGCTGCCGCTCAACAAGCCGATCCACTTCCTGTTTTTCGCCGCGCTGATGGCGCTCGTTGGCTGGGTGGCCTACACCATGGCGACCGGGCTCGACGTGAGCAAGAAAGCGCCGACACAGCGGCCGGTGCCCGCTACGGGAAACCCGAACGTGGACCAGCTCATCCAGCACGGCATGGAAATGATCCGCCAGATCCGCGAGGAGAACGCGCAAATTCCCGACCAGGCGCTGAGCGGAAAGATCGACCAGCTTGAGGAGACCGCCCGCCGCATCTTCGCCACAGTCGCGGACAAGCCTGAAAAGGCACCGCAGATCCGGCGCTTCATGGATTACTACCTGCCCACGGTGCTCAAAATGCTGACGAACTACCGCAAATTGGGCGAACGCGGCGTGACCGGCGAAAACGCCGACAAGATGAAGACCACGGTCGAAAACGCCATGGACGTGGTGCTTGACGCGTTCGAAAAGCAGCACGACCAGCTCTACAAGAGCGAAGTACTGGACGTCACTTCGGACGTCAAGGTGCTGGAGACCCTGCTCCGGCAGGACGGCCTGCTCGAAAGTGAGCTCCGCCAGACCGGCGGGAAAGCCGCCGCCGTACAGACCCAGAGTTTGCCGAAATAACACATTACCATACAAACTTTTATCAGGAGGAGAATGAACATGAGCGAGCAGAATAACCCGACCAACGAAAACGTCCATACCGCCCCCGTCCTGACCCTGAACAGCCAGCAGGCTGAGATGGTCCAGATGGAGAACGCCGCCGCGATGCTCGAACAGGCCGCCGCAGCTCCCGCCGTCAAAGACGCGGAAGAGATCGTCGCCTCCCTTGAGAGCAGCCTGACCCCGGACGAAATGAAAGAAGTCGAAGCCTTCGCCGGCCAGATCGATCTCATGAACCCGGACCACGTGATGATGTACGGCGCGGACGCGCAGAAGAAGGTCTCGTCCTTCGCGGATTCCATCCTCGAGAGCGTCAAAACCGCGGACATGGGCGACGTTGGCGACACGCTGACCAAGCTGATCCATGAGCTGAAGGGCTTCGAAGCGACCACCGAAAAGCCGAAGGGCCTCCGCGCGCTCTTCACCTCCACCAAGCAGCAGATCGCTACGATGAAGGCCAAGTACGACGACGTATCCGCCAACGTGGACGCAATCGCCGGCAGCCTCGAAAAGCACCAGGTGCAGTTGCTCAAGGACATCGCGATGTTCGACCAGCTGTACGACCTGAACATGACCTATTTCCATGAACTGACCATGTACATCGTCGCGGGCGAAAAGCGCCTCCAGCAGGTGCGCGACACCGACCTCAAGGCCCTGCGCGAAGCGGCCCAGAAGAGCGGTGACGCGATGGACGCCCAGAAGGCGAACGACCTGGCCGCGCAGTGCGACCGCTTCGAAAAGAAGCTGCACGACCTCAAGCTGACCCGCCAGATCTCCATGCAGATGGCGCCGCAGATCCGCCTTCTGCAGAACAACAACTCCATCCTGGTGGAGCGCATCCAGTCCACCCTGGTCAACACCCTCCCGCTGTGGAAGAACCAGATGGTTCTGGCCCTCGGCCTCGAGCACAGCCAGCAGGCGATGCAGGCGCAGAAGGCCGTGACCGACATGACTAACGACCTGCTCAAGAAGAACGCCGAGAAGCTCAAGATGGGCACCCTGGCCACTGCCAAGGAAGCCGAGCGCGGCATCATCGATATGGAGACCCTCACCCAGACCAACCAGTCCCTCATCGAGACCATCGACGAGGTCATCCGCATCCAGAAGGAAGGTCGCGAGAAGCGCGCCGAAGCGGAAAAGAACCTCGCCAATATGGAAGCGGAGCTCAAGAATAAGCTGCTGAACATGTGAGGAATCCCCGTCTATGGCAAATCAGGCAACGGTGACCTATCTGTTCCACTCGGGGTTTACGGTCAGCGTGGAAGACACCCTGCTGGTATTCGACTACTGGCAGGGTGAGGAAGGGATGTTCCCGGAGAAGGCGCGCCTCGTACAGGAGGACTTCGAAGCGTACAAGCGCGTCTTCGTTTTCGTGACCCACAGCCATCCTGACCACTACGACCCGGTGATCTACACCTGGGACAAGAAAAAGTACCATATCACCTACATCATCTCCGACGAGCTGCCCCAGACGGCAGCCGGCCGGCGCATGAAAAACGGGGACACCGCCAACTATGAGTCGCTGGAAATCAAGGCCTTCGATTCGACCGACCTGGGCGTATCCTTTTATGTGGACCTGTACGGCGTGCGCATCTTCCACGCGGGTGACCTGAACCTCTGGCACTGGCGTGAGGAAAGCACCCTGCGCCAGATCAAGCAGGCGGAGGACGATTACTACCGCGCCTGCGCGCCGATCGTGAAGGAGCGGATCGACCTGTGCATGTTCCCGCTGGATCCCCGGCTGGGCGGCATGTTTGACGCGGGTATCAACCACTTCATCATGGCGGCAAAGCCCCGTGTGATCATTCCGATGCACTGGCAGCGGCGCAGCGAGGTCGCTATTAATTTCGCCCGCCGCGGGCGCACGCGCTACACCGAAGTACTCGCGCTGACCAAGCCCCGTGAACGTGCAGACATCACCTTCAACACAGCCGAACTGATCATCCACGTGCATACGCCGTCCAACAGCCTGTTCGGCGACGAAGTGGTCAAGAAACCGGAGGACGATCCGTTCACGGATTCCGACCTGCCGGTCGACATGAAATAAGAGTTACTGCTGCGCAGTAACCGCAAGGGGGACATACGTCCCCCTGCGAAACCCCTCAACGGTGTTTCCTGTCGCCCTCATGGGCTCCAGGGCGGAAACACCGCAAGGTAGAAATCGTTGACACGATTTCATCCGCTCGGCGTTCATGCCGCCGATGCGGATTTCAACAGAGGGTGTTCCCCCTCTGTACTCCCCTCTGCATGTCTGTGCGGCATTCAACCTTACGCCTGGGGTTGGCTTTGCCAATCCGGCGAATAAATCGCCGGACGTTTCGGTTTCATGCCTTACAGACCATTGCTTGCCAAGCTTTCCCCGCTTTGTTCTTACCGTAGGTCTATAATTTATGGATTGCACTTATTCTGAACGATTCATGCGCCTGGCGCTGGATGAAGCGGAGAAGGATCCCTCCGAAGTGCCGGTCGGCGCGGTCATCGTCTGCGACGGGCAAGTCATCGCGCAGGCGCACAACGCGCGGGAAGCCGATCCTCCGGATCCCCTGGCGCACGCCGAAGTCCTGGCCCTGCGGCAGACCGCTCAAAAGCTCGGATCACGCCGCCTCACCGGCTGCGAAATGTACGTAACCCTGGAGCCGTGCCCCATGTGCGCGGGCGCCCTGGTCCAGGCCGGCATCTCCGCATGCTATTTCGGTGCGTACGATCCCGCGCAGGGCTGCTGCGGTTCCGTCTATAGCCTGACGCAGGACCCCGCTTTCTCACACCAGGTACGTACCGCAGGCGGATACCTGCGCGAAGAAGCAGAACGACAGCTCAGGAAATTCTTTGACAACAAAAGACGGAAATAAAGAGGGGACGTTACAGAAGGTCATCTGCAACATCCCCTCTCTTTCCAGATATAGTGTTTTTTCCAAACAGATTGTGCAACAAAGAGTATTAGGCAACCGGAAAGCTTTGGGAGGTTTGGAGGGGCCGCAGCCCCTCCGAGTGTAATCCGCAGCAGCGACATGTGCGGTGCGAGGGGCATTTTTGTGGAGCAGCGCTTGCCCTGCGAGAGCAAAAATGCTTTCCTTGCACCTTTTCCGCCCGGGAGCACCGTAGGTGCGAGAGGAAAAGGTGTTTTTGTCGATCAAATGGAGTATCCATTTGATCGAAGGGGTTGTGCAACAACCCCTTTACTTCCTGAGCGTTTTGGTCACCGCGTCGATCAGCCTGAGCGCGGTATAGGGTTGAGAGAGCGTACTGTCCGCTTCCGGTAAACTGCCGTCAGTATCTCCGATCCAGATCACCCTCAGTTTGGGCCGGCAGGCACGCGCCCGCTGAATCGCTGACCGGGCGTGCGGCCGCGGGAAGCCGAGGATCAGCAGATTCGCCTCCTGTTCATGCAGGTGTTCTATCATCTGTTCCGTGAGCGTCGTCGTCAGCGTGATGACGCACGACATGGAAAGAAGACGCAGGACGCCCGTGACCGTTCGGATCACGGATACATGTTCCGACGCGACGATGATTCTGAACGGCACGGCACCGCCTCCTCCATTTGTTCTACATTTTGGATTATAACAGAGGGAGCGCCCGAGCGCAAGACCGGTGAAGTATTATTTGGCGATTTTTGTACTGTTTTTGACACATTCATCCCTGCAGGAGGCATGTCATGACACAATCGGACTTTCATACAGGCCATCAGCCAGAGCAAGTACGCGAACAAAGCCGCTGCTGGACGGAAATCGATCACGGCCAGCTGGTCAGAAACCTGCGGATCTATCAGGCGCAGCTGCACGAAGGCGCGGAGATCATGGCCGTCGTCAAGGCAAACGCCTACGAGCACGGCGACCGCGCCGTCGTAAAGACCCTGCACGATGCAGGCATCCGCCGGTTTGCCGTCGCGACGCTCGCCGAGGGCATCCGGCTGAGGCCCGCAGTGCCGGACGCGGAACTGCTGATCCTGGGCTACACCCCGGCGGAAGACGCCCCTTTGCTGAGTGAATACCGCCTGACGCAGGCGCTCGTGAGCCGCGAGCACGCCGACGCCCTTGCCGCAGCCGCAAAAAGTCCGATCGACTGCTGTTACGCGATCGATACGGGCATGCGGCGGATCGGCCTGAACGCCGAAAAACCGGACGAGGCGGAAGCGGCCATTCGGGCTGTGCGCTCTCCCCTGCGGCTGGTCGGCCTGTTCACCCACCTGTGCGTTGCGGACATGCCCCAGGACGCAGCGTGCGCCTCCTTCACCGCGCACCAGGCCGCGCTGTACGATACGCTGCTCAAACGGGTGAGCGACCTTCACCTGACACGCAGCCACTGCCTGAATTCCGCGGGCGGGCTTTATCTGGACCATCCGGGGACCGTGCGCCTCGGCATCATCCTGTACGGCCTGAAGCCGGACGCTTCCAATACCCTTCCGGAGGGTATCAGTCCGGCGCTCAGCTGGTACTGCCGCGTAGCGATGGTCAAAGAAATTGCTCCCGACGACACTGTCGGCTACGGCAGGACCTGGGCCGCTCCGTCAGCCCGCCGCATCGCGACCCTGACTGTCGGTTACGCAGACGGCTACTCCCGCGCCTTGTCCAACCGCGGGTGGGTGCTGCTGCACGGCCGCCGCGCGCCCGTCGTCGGACGGGTCTGCATGGACCAGATCATGGTGGACGTGACGGACATTTCCCAAACGAAAATGGGCGACACAGCCGTTCTGCTCGGGTCTGACGGGTCTGAGACCCTCACCGCAGACGACATGGCCGCCCTGGTCGGAACCATCGGTTATGAAATTGTCTGTGACATTTCCGAACGCGTCCCCCGCGTGATCAGAAATAGCTGACTATTACCCGCTTGCCCATCTTTTTGAGCGCTTCGGAAAGCTCGCGCACGAGATTCATCTTGATATTGAAGTTGATCGGCAGGTTCGGGTTCTGGTGCGCCGGATTGATCGCCTTTCCCACATAAAAGCTGATGTCGGTGGCTTCCTCAAACAGCAAACGGCTGATGAGGGAGGCACCGTCTTTTTGATTGCTCCATTCCTCATAGCGCCTGTTTGCGCCTACATAATCCTGGGCATATTCCACCACCCGGTTCACGGTGATGACGCCTTCCGTCACCAGATCCACCCCTTCCAGGTGCGAGATCGGCGGGATATCCCCGGTAAAGCCGCCTTCAGCCCTCAGCGGCCGGTTGAGCCACCTGGCGGCAATGGAAGCTGTGGTGCCTCCGCAGACGATATGTTTGCCGTCCTTGGCAAAGAAGAGGCTCATCATCCGTTCCACATCGTCCCGGTCGCTGGGCGGCCCGAACAGGATGTTCAGCGGCACGCGCTTGCGGATGCGCACCACGCAGGCCGTGGCGTCGTCCCTCGGCGCGCCTTCGTACAGCCGGTCGCATTCATCCACCAGCAGGGTGGACAGGTTTTTCGCCGTATATCCGCAGAGGCTCATCGCTTCCATGAAGGTGATGATGTCCTCGCGCTGCCAGGCCATATTATAGGCTACGTCGGCGCTGGCATGGGGGCAGCCGTCGCTCATGGCGACAAATACATCGTCTTCCTGCAACGGGATCAGCGAGCGGAAGATCTGCTTGCCGCCGACGGTGGTCTCGGTCTTCGGATAATCCCAGTTCTCCCCGTTGCGGATCACAATCACCTGCGGATTGTCGTACTGGATCAGCTCCGCCATGTGGTTGCGGATCAGGCGGATGATCGTGAAGGTGGAATAGGCAACGCCCCGCTGGGAGTCCACCGGGAGCGTCGCGGCGATGGTTTCCACGCACTCCTCAATGGAGAGTCCCGCCGCCAGCATGGTTGAAAGGATCTTACTGGTGAGGGTGGACAGGATGCTGGCCTTGACGCCGCTGCCCAGCCCGTCCGCCAGGACGATCACCGCGGAGCCGTCCGCCTGCTCCACGACCTCCACATGGTCGCCGCACAGCTGCTCTCCCGCGTGATTGATGCTTTTATATCCGATTTCGCAGGTCAGTTCATTCATCGGCCATCGACTCCTTGAGCTTCGTCAGGGCGACCTTGGTTTCAGCAGCCGTCTCACCCAGAAGGCTGGCGATTTCCTGGACGATGCGCATCTGCTTGTCCACGACCTTGTCGGCCACCTCCGCCGTCTGGCGGCTGATCTCCTCTTTCTTGCGGCGCACGTCCTCTTCCTGGCTGACGTCGCGCATGATACAGAGGAACATCCTTCCCTCTTCCGCCGGGACGATCGTCTGCTCCACCGTGCAGCCGTACTCAGCCAGGTACGTCCGCTCGTGGAAGATCCCGCGCCCGGTGCTCTGTACCTTCATGAACGGCATGGGATCCAGGATGCGCATCACCTGGTCGCCCAGCACAGCGTTGCTGTCGCGCAGTCGAAGGATCTTCAGGGCCGCCGGGTTGATCTGCTGTACTTCCAGGAGGTCATTGACCATAATGATGCCGTTGGGGCTGTTGCGGGCGATGGTATCCGACACGTTTTCCGCCTTTTCCATCAGATAGGGCAGGCACATGGAAATCTCCGCCTTGCCCTGGTAGATGGCGACGGCCTTTTCACGGCAGGTGTCATAGCCGCAGGAGCCGCAGTTCAGTTCCTGGCTGGGTTTGAACTTGCCCATCTGGCGCAGGATATCCCGGATCTCCGTTTCCGACGGCTTGCTCGCACGGTGCTCGATCGGCCTATACTGCTTGCGCAGTTCCCGGATCTCCGGCTGAGCCACTTCAAAGTCCTGGTCCCCGGCGTACTGGGCGACCGCCAGATAGTCCTTCACCGGGCTGCGGCCGTGTTTTTCCATGACGGGTCCGTTGACGCAACTGCCTGCGCAGGCGCTCATCTCGATAAAGCAGTGATGGATCCTGCCCTGGCCGATGTCCCGGAGGGCGGCAATGCAGTTTTCGACCCCGTCAATGGCGAGGTAATCAAAGTTTCCTGCGTCGCACAGCATGCTCTTCAGGATACCGCCCGTCGTGGGGAAAAACCTGGCGCGGCTGTGCGGATCAGGCTGTTTTTCCTGCCGGAGTTCAATGTTCTCCGCCTTCAGCCATTCCGTCAGTTCCTCGAACGTCAGTACCGCGTCGACGATCCCGCCGGAACGTTCGGCTTCGTCCTTCTTTGCCACGCAGGGCCCGATGAATACGGTCTTCGCCTGGGGCATCCGCCGTTTGATGTCCTGGCAGTGGGCGACCATGGGCGAAAGCACGTCCGCCAGCGCCGGCAGCAGTTCCGGAAAGTATTTCTGGATCAGCAGGTTGACCGAATGGCAGCAGGAAGAGATCACTACGTCGCGCTCTTCCTCTTTCAGCATCCGGTCGTATTCGCGCTTGACCAGCGTCGCGCCGATAGCGGTTTCCTCCGCGTCGGCAAAACCCAGCTTTTTGAGCGCTTCCCGCAGCACCTCGATCCCCGTGCCCTCATAGTTGGCGATAAACGATGGCGCCAGGGATGCCACGACCGGATCCCCGCTCTGGATCAGGACCTTCACCTTTTCGGTTTCACTCACGATCTCCTTGGCGTTCTGGGGGCAGACCACGAAGCAGTGCCCGCAGAGGATGCACTCGTCCCCGATGATATGCGCCTGGTTGCCGGAAAAACGGATGGATTTTACCGGGCAGTGCCGGATGCACTTGTAGCAGTTCTTGCAGTTGGATTTCTTCAATGTCAGACAATTCGGCATAGGAACCCCTTTTCAGTTCAGAATGTGGACAACCTCGCATAATACGGCCGTGACTCCGAGTCATACGGCGTTTACGCACGAAAACATATTATATTAATTGGATATTTATTCTCAAATTCCTATCTTGACAAGCATCAAAACAAAGAAAATCTCCTCCGCGGTCACCTGCGGAGGAGATTCTTGGTAAGACCTTTTATCAGTCGTTATAGAGTTCGCGCTTTACATAGTGCGTATGCAGCAGCTCGTGAGCCTTGTGGCTGTTGGGCTGGCCGAGGTAATCGGCATAGATCTGCTTGATTTCGCTGTTCTCGTGGCTCTTGCGCAGGGGCTTGTCGGCATCCTCCTGATAGAGGGCCTTAGCGCGCTCCACGCGCGGGTCGCAGGTCATGCGGACCTGGGACGGGACGATCGGCTGGCCGCCGCCGTTCACGCAGCCGCCGGGGCAGCCCATGACCTCGATGAAGAGGTAGTTCTTCTCGCCGGAGCGCACACTGTCGAGCAGCTTGGAGGCGTTGCCGGTGCCGTTGGCCACCGCGACGCTGACCACCTGGTCGCCGATCTTGACGTCGGCTTCCTTGACGCCTTCGATGCCGCGGACCGGATAGAAGTCCACGTTCTCGAGCACGGTGCCGGTGATCACTTCGTATGCGGTACGCAGCGCGGCTTCCATAACGCCGCCGGTCGCACCGAAGATGACGGCCGCGCCGGTGCTCTCGCCCATCAGCTTGTCAAAGTCTTCGTTCGGCAAGGTCTTGAAGTCGATGCCCGCTTCCTTGATCATCCGGGCCAGTTCGCGGGTGGTGATGACGGCGTCGACATCCGGATAACCGGTGGCGGCCAGTTCTTCGCGCTTGGCTTCGAACTTCTTGGCGGTGCAGGGCATGACGGAAACCACGCGGATCTTGGCGGGATCAATGCCGGCCTTCTCAGCGTAGTAGCTCTTGACCATCGCGCCCATCATTTCGTGCGGGGACTTGCAGGTGGACAGGTTGTCCAGGAAGTCCGGATAATAGGTCTCGCAGAACTTGATCCAGCCGGGAGAGCAGGAGGTGATCATCGGCAGCACACCCTTGTTCTGGATGCGCGCGATCAGCTCGTTCGCTTCTTCCATGATGGTCAGGTCAGCCGCGAAGTCGGTGTCGAACACCTTGTCGAAGCCCAGGCGGTGGAGCGCAGCGGCCATCTGGCCGGTCACGCTGGTACCCATCGGATAGCCGAATTCCTCGCCGAGGGCGGCGCGGACGGCGGGCGCGGGCTGCACCACGACGTGCAGATCGGGATCGTTCAGGTACTGCCAGACCTGGTCGGTGGAATCCTTTTCACGCAGCGCGCCGACGGGGCAGGCAGTGATGCACTGACCGCAGTTGATGCAGCCCATCTGCGCGAGCTTCATGTTCCACGGAGACTCGATGGCGGTGGAGAAGCCGCGGTTGACCGGGCCGATGACACCGACATTCTGCACCTTGGAGCAGACCGCCACGCAGCGGCGGCAGAGGATGCACTTGTTGTTGTCGCGTACGATGGACGGCGAAGCGTCGTCCACGTCGTACTGGATGCGCTTGCCGGCGAAGCGTTCGCCGTTTTCGACGCCCAGGTCCTTGCACAGCTTCTGCAGTTCGCAGTTCTGGCTGCGTACGCAGGTCAGGCACTTCTGGTCGTGCGCGCTCAGCACGAGTTCGAGCAGGGTCTTACGGTATTCGCGCAGGGCGGGGGTGTTGGTCTTCACGACCATGCCGTCCGTCGCGGGCAGCACGCAGGCCGCCTGCAGGGCGCGTCCGCCGGTATCGACCACGCACATGCGGCAGGCGCCGATGGCGTTGATATCCTTCAGATAGCAAAGGGTGGGAATATTGATGCCGGCCTGTTTGGCAGCTTCCAGTACCGTGGTGCCGGCGGGAACCTCGACCTTGACGTTGTCGATCGTCAGGCTAATCATCTTTTCGCTCATATCTGCGTCCTCCTTGAGGTTACTCGCGCACAATCGCGCCGAAACGGCACTTCTCCATGCAGGCGCCGCACTTGAGGCACTTGGCAGGATCGATGTGGTGCTGCTGCTTGACTGTACCGGTGATCGCGCCGGCCGGGCAGGCACGCGCGCAGGCCGTGCAGCCGCGGCACTTGTCGGTGATCACATACTGCAGGAGGTTGCGGCAATGGTGCGCCGGGCAGCGCTTTTCCTTGATGTGAGCTTCATACTCGTTGCGGAAATAGCGGATGGTGGAAAGCACGGGGTTCGGCGCGGTCTGGCCCAAACCGCACAGGGCGGTCGCCTTGATGGTCTTGCCCAGGGCTTCCAGCTTCTCGATGTCGCCTTCCTCGCCCTTGCCCTCAACGATGCGGTTGAGGATCTCCAGCATGCGGCGGGTGCCGATACGGCACGGTGCGCACTTGCCGCAGCTCTCGTCCACGGTGAAGTCCAGGAAGAAGCGGGCGATGTCGACCATGCAGTTGTCTTCGTCCATGACGATCATACCGCCGGAGCCCATCATTGAGCCGATGGAGATCAGGCTGTCGTACTCGATCGGGATGTCGATATGTTCAGCCGGGATACAGCCGCCGGAAGGACCGCCGGTCTGCACGGCCTTGAACTTCTTGCCGTTCGGGATGCCGCCGCCGATGTCATAAATGACCTTGCGCAGCGGGGTGCCCATGGGGCTTTCGACCAGGCCGGTGTTGTTGATCTTGCCGCCCAGCGCGAAGACCTTGGTGCCCTTGGACTTCTCAGTACCCATGGAGGCGAACCAGGAAGCGCCCTTCAGGATGATCTGCGGGATGTTCGCGTAGGTTTCCACGTTGTTGAGCATCGTCGGCTGACCGAAAAGGCCCTTGACCGCCGGGAACGGAGGACGAGGACGGGGCTCGCCGCGGTGGCCTTCGATGGAGGTCAGAAGAGCGGTCTCTTCGCCGCAGACGAAAGCGCCGGCGCCGAGACGGATCGTGATATCGAAGTTGAAATCGGTCCCGAAGATGTTCTTGCCGAGCAGGCCGTATTCACGCGCCTGAGCGATGGCGATGGAGAG
>JAFRNK010000041.1 GCA_017430225.1 Clostridia bacterium
CCCTGGGAGGAACCTTCATAGGTTCCGGGGTTCATGGGAGTCTTCTGGGCGCTTTCGGCCATGCCGACGCCGCATACGCTGACGATCATCGTCATCGCCAGCAGCAGAGCAAACAGTTTACGCATAAAACATGCCTCCTCGATATATTCGGTTGGCATCATAAGATGTCAGCCTTTAGTTCATTGTACAACAAATACAGGAAAAATACAATAGCATAAATACTTTATTTGCTGAATCTTTGCTGAATTTCAATTGTAACATTTATGAAAAACGTCTGTTAAATCAGGAATAACGATCCGAAAAGCCCGATTGCATTAGTTTTATTTTCATACACCAGCGTTTTTCGCTCCAAGCGCCTTCCCGGCGCTTTGCCCGTCTGTAACAGATTCTTAATTTAAATAACAAAATTTTAAAAATGTTACGTAATCTTAATGTAATTTTAACGTAATCTAAATCAATACATATGATGAACCTGTTGCAAAAACGTTAAAAAATCGCTATAATGGACGATGAATTCCTGTGTGACAGGAATTAACAGAACGAAGAGATTTGCAGGAGGGCTTTTGCTTATGGCTGGCAGAAGAAACCTATTCAGCAATTTGAAATACAAGGCGCAGACAGCAATGTCCCGCTTTTTATATGAAGAACGCGGCACCGGTTACGGCTCCGGAGCGTACATGGACGACGAACCGCCCTTCGAAGCGGAAGAAAAGCCCCGCCGCGGCCGCCGCAGCGCCCAGCAGCGTGTGACGGAACAGGTCCCGGAAGAGCAGACCTGGCAGGCTCCCTACCAGGGAATGTACCAGCAGCAGCCCGTACAGCCCATGTATCAGCAGCAGCCCATCCAGCAGCCGGCACAGCAGCCGCAGCCGATCACCCAGTTCGCCGCCCAGGTCGAAGAACAGCGCAGCCGCGCCAAGCAGGACAATCCCAACGTAGTCCAGTTCCCCGGCACCTACGCCGGCGAACAGCCGATGCAGGAGCAGCTGCCCCAGTCCGGCATCTGCGTACTGAACCTCCGCAACAATTCCGATTGCCGCCTGGCCATTTCGATGCTCCGCCAAGGCAACGCCCTGATGATCATTATGGAGAACATCGGCGAGCCCGCGGAAATGCGCCGCTATGTGGACACCTTGTCCGGCGCGTGCTTCTCGCTCAACGCGACGATCACCAAGGTTTCCCGCCACGGTGCTTACCTGCTCGCCCCCGGCACCTTCGCCGTCATGGCGGACTCCGCCACCAGCCAGATGAACAGCGTACAGCGCCGGCCCCAGGCCGCTCAACAGCAGCGCACGCCCAACCCCTACGCGCCGCAGGCGGGAGCATATGCGCCCAGTTACCAGAACCCGACGGACGAAAACGGATTTGAATACCGTGCTCCGGCGCCCGAACCCCAGCAGGCCGCTTTCTATTACCAGCAGCCCGCCCAGGCGCCCGTCACCCCGAACTTTGAAAACCAGCGTCCCGGCACCGGCTATGTGCCCGACCGCATGGAAGCCGTGAACTGACCGAACGAACGCTCCTATAGAGGTACATTATGGCTATTACCGTTCAAATGATCGAAAACAAGGAATTTACGACCGCGCCGATGGGTTACAAGCGCAAAGAGGTCGATATGTTCCTGGATGAAATCTGTGATGAAATGGACCGGCTGAACGACGAGATCCAGAGCCTCCAGCTCAAGCTGAGCCAGGCGAACCAGCAGGGCATGCAGGCCCGCGGCCAGAACGCGGCCGGCCGTCCCGGCGTCGGTGTTCCCGCCCCGCTGCAGGTCGAACAGCCTGCCGAAGAAGAAGCGCCTCCCGCCGCGGAACCCGAACCCAGGAAACCCCTGCGCACGGATCTCGGCGCTGAAGCCGCCGCCGTCCTGCAGGCCGCGCAGCGCGTCTATAAGGAGACCGTCAACGACGCCAAGGACGAAGCCAAGCGTATCGTGGACGAGGCGCAGCAGAAGGTGGACGACCAGTTGAAGCTCCAGCAGAAGGAACGCGAAGAAATGGAAGAAGCGCTCCGCGCCTTGCGCGAATCTGCCCAGGAGTACAAAAAGAAGCTGCAGAACCTGCTCAACAGCCAGCAGAAACTGCTGGACGATGCTGCAGGGCTCTTTGAAGAAACCTGATCACACTGCGGAGGAATCTGGACGATCCCGCCGGATGACGTACACTGCCCGTGCTCTCGGCGATACTGCTGATGGGCACGGTTTTCTTGTATCCGGCACTGTTTGCTGCTGTCCAGCCATCTCATAACCGTCCAAGCGGACTTCCTGACACAGCAGCCCATAAAACGTCTGCCGCCGGGAGCGCTTTACGTACTTTGCGGCTGTGTTTTCAGAATTGCCAAAGTTTCCCGGAGGTCAGAAACCTTCCGGAATTGAACGCAACACACGGAGGTAGCTTATGAACATCGTCTGTCTCGATCTCGAAGGCGTCCTCGTCCCCGAAATCTGGATCGCCTTTTCCAAAGCCAGCGGCATCCCCGAGCTCAAACGCACCACGCGCGACGAGCCGGACTACAATAAACTGATGAACTGGCGCATCGGCATCCTGCATGAGCACAGCCTGGGCCTCAACGAGATCAAGGCCACCATCGAAAAGGTCGATCCGATGCCCGGTGCGAAGGAATTTCTGGACAAACTGCGCGCGGAGACCCAGGTGCTGATCCTGAGCGACACCTTCACCCAGTTCGCGACCCCGCTGATGAAGAAGCTCGGCTGGCCCACCATCTTCTGCAACACGCTGGAAACGGCGCCCGACGGCACAGTGACCGGTTTCAAAATGCGCTGTGAGAAGTCCAAGCTCTCCACCGTCCGCGCACTTCAGTCCGTGGGCTTCGACACCATCGCCGCCGGCGACAGCTACAACGATCTCGGGATGATCCAGGCCAGCAAGGCCGGCTTCCTGTTCCGCTCCACGGAGCAGATCAAACTCGACCACCCCGAACTGCCCGCTTTTGAGGAGTACGACGAGCTGTTCGAAGCGATCATGAAGGCTATGTAAGCAAAAAAGAAAATAAGATATAAAACATAAGGCATAAGTATTGGTTACCCGATCGGTCAGCGATACGCTGGAATCGCAAACCAGAATTGACTTATGCCTTATGCTTTTTGCATTGACACTTTATTCATTTATGCTTTCTTTCGCCTTTATAACGGCTTTTCTCCCCTCTGTATCGTGTTTTGTGCATTATTAGTACATTCCGGCTTGTGGAAATGCTTGCACGGTGCCGCGATTTGCTGTACAATAGTTGGCAACCGCCGTCAGTACGACGTGTGCGGCCAGAACAGGAGGATCAGACATGGAGAGAGTATATAATTTTGCGCCGGGTCCGGCGATGCTGCCCCAGCAGGCGCTGGAGACAGCCGCCGCGGAAATGCTGAGCTATCAGGGAACGGGCATGTCCGTCATGGAAATGAGCCACCGCTCCAAGGGCTACCAGGCCATTTTTGACGAAGCCATCGCCCTGCTGAAGGAACTCATGCACATCCCGGAAAACTATACAGTACTGCTGCTGCAGGGCGGCGCGACCGGCCAGTTCGCCGCTGTGCCGCTGAACCTGCTCAAGACCACCGCTGATTACGCGGACACGGGCAATTTTGCCCACGGCGCGCTGAGCCAGGCGAAAGCCTATGGCGATATCCGCTGCGCCGCGTCCTCCCGTGAGGATAACTACACCTACATTCCCGAGATCACCAAGGACATGGTGAACCCGGACGCGGATTACTTCTATATCTGCACCAACAACACGATCTTCGGCACGCGTTATTCAAGCCTGCCGGATACCGGCAAGGTGCCGCTGGTCGCGGACATGTCCAGCAATATCCTCTCCGAGCCCTATGACGTGAGCAAGTTCGGCGTCATCTTCGCGGGTGCGCAGAAGAACATCGGCCCCGCCGGCCTGACAGTGGTCATCGTACGCAACGACTTGCTGGGCAATCCTTCTCCCCTCTGCCCCAAGGTGTTCAACTGGACGCTCGAGGCTGAGAAGGGCTCCATGCTCAACACCCCGCCGACCTAAGCGGTCTACATGATGGGCCTCTGCCTCAAGTGGCTGAAATCCCAGGGCGGCGTCGAAGGCATCGAAAAGGTGAATATCGAAAAGGCGAAACTGCTGTACGAAACGCTGGACGCGAGCGCTTTCTACAAGCCCACTGCCAAGCCGTGCAGCCGTTCACGCATGAACGTGACCTTTACTACCCCCAGCCCCGAGCTGGATGCGAAGTTCGTCAGCGAAGCCGCGAAAGCCGGCCTTGTCAGCCTGAAGGGCCACCGCCTGGTGGGCGGCCTGAGGGCAAGCATTTACAACGCCATGCCCATCGAAGGCGTCAAGGCGCTGTGCGACTTCATGAAGGTCTTTGAGAAGGAGAATGCCTGATGTTTAAGATCAAAACGCTGAACCCCATCTCCCCCGTTTACCGCGATATCCTGAATGCGGATAAATACCTGGTCAGTCCTGAGGCGGAACAGGCGGACGCGGTCATCGTGCGCAGCGCGGACATGCTGAACCTGCCGATCGAAAAGAACTGGCTGTGCGTCGGACGCGCGGGCGTCGGCGTCAACAACATTCCGCTGGATCGCATGGCTGAAAACGGCGTGGTCGTTTTCAACACCCCCGGCGCGAACGCGAACGCCGTCAAAGAACTGGTGGTCGCCGGCCTGCTGCTGGCCTCCCGCCGTATCGCGGAAGGCATCCGCTGGACGCTGGACAACGCGGACGATCCTGACCTTGCCAAGCTGGTCGAAAAGGGCAAGAAGCAGTTCGTCGGCCCGGAACTCAAGGGCAAGACCCTGGGCGTCATCGGCCTGGGCGCCATCGGCGTGCTGGTAGCAAACGTCGGCGCGTCCCTGGGCATGAAGGTGCTTGGCTATGACCCGTACATCTCCGTCGAGCACGCCTGGAACCTCTCCCGCTCCGTCAAGCATTCCACTGACGTGAGTGAGGTGCTGCGCGAGTCCGATTATGTGACTCTGCACATTCCGCTGACGGACGGCACCCGCAAGATGATCGACGATGCCGCCATCGCTCAGATGAAGTACGGTGCGGCCCTGCTCAACTTCGCCCGCGACGCGCTGGTGGACAACGCGGCGCTGACTGAGGCGCTGGAAGGCGGCAAGCTGCGCGCCTACATTTCGGACTTCCCCGTGCCTGCGCTGATGCACGTCAAGAACACCGTATTCATCCCGCACCTGGGCGCTTCCACGCCGGAGAGCGAAGACAACTGCGTGCGTATGGTAGGCGAGCAGATCGACGCTTACCTGCTGAAGGGCGAAATCGTCAACAGCGTGAACTATCCCACCTGCAAGCTCGGTCCCGTGACCATGCCGCGTCTGACCGTGCTGCACAAGAACATTCCCAACGTCATCGGCCCCATTACCGCCGCCCTGGCCGAAATGAAGCTGAACATCGAAAACATGGTCAACCAGTCCCGCGGCGCGTACGCCTACACCGTGCTCGACCTGAGCGACAAGCCCAGCGGCGCGGCAATGAGCGCCATCGAAGCCCTGGACGCCGTGTACCGCGTCAGGCTGCTGGTGCCGTAAGCACTTAACCCTGTCAATCTGCCATCCGGCTTAACGTCGGATGGCTTTTCCTGCGAATGGAGGATTATCATGCGTGCAGTCGTTCAGCGTGTCGTAACTGCGTGCGTCACATCAGAAGGCGAGGAGAGCGGCCGCATCGGCCCGGGTCTGTGCGTGCTGCTCGGCGTCGAGACCGGGGACACCGAAACGGACGCAAAATATATGGCCAACAAGCTCGTGAAACTGCGAATCTTCGAAGACGAACAGGAGAAGATGAACCGTTCTGTCATCGACATCGGCGGGCAGATCCTGTGCGTGAGCCAGTTCACCCTGCTGGGCGACGCGCGCGGGCAGAACCGCCCGGGCTTTACCGCCGCCGAGCGCCCTGAGGAGGCCAACCGGCTCTATGAGCTTACCTGCAAGCTGATCAGCGAAGCGGGCGTGCCTGTGGAGACCGGCGTCTTCCGCACCCACATGCAGGTGTCCCTGGTCAACGACGGGCCGGTGACCATCCTGCTGGACAGCCGAAAGAACTTCTAAGCGCAAGGGGGACACGTCCCCCTTACGGGAAACCCCCTCGGATTTGCCTCTCGCCCTTACTGGGCTCCCGGGCGGCAAATCCGCAAGGTAGAATTCGCTAAAGCGAATTCATCCTCGCAGCGCACATGTCGCTGCTGCGGTTTTTCATTAAGGGTGTTCCCCCTTAATAATCCCCTCATCAAAGCATCCGCCGCCCTTCATCCCATCGCCCCATAGGTTCACCTTCGGTGAATCCGCCGAATGAATCGGCGGACTCCGAGATTTCAGGCTTTGGATGCTACAACAACCTGCTTAATAAATCACGGTCTCTTCCACACAAACCTTTAACCAAATTGTAACTCATGAAAAAAGAACTGAAACTGATCTTTGATTATCTGCGCAGGTACTGGCTGCGCTATCTGCTGGGCATGGTCGCGCTGTTCATCGTGGACCGCGTCAACGCCGCAGTGCCGCTGCTGTCCGGCGAGTTGATCGACGGGCTCAATACCCGCGCCGCGACGGGCTTCGGCATGCCTGAGATCTGGAGCATCGTCCTCCGCCTGCTGGGCATGGGCGCGGTCATCGCGCTCGGCCGATTCGGCTGGCGGTATTTCCTGTTCGGTTCCGCACGCCTGGTCGAGCGGGACCTGCGCCTGGACATGTTCGCGCATCTTGAGACCCTCTCCATGCGCTACTACAACGAGCATAAGACCGGCGACCTGATGGCGCACTTCACCAACGACCTGATGTCCGTGCGCAGGCTGCTGGGCATGACGGTGATCACGATCTTCGACGCTTCCGTCATGCTGGTGCTGGTGCTGTGGAACATGATCGAGCACGTCGACGCGCGTCTCACGCTGATCGCTGTCTCCCCCATGATCGTCATCGTGATCGGCAACGTCTTCTTCGGCAAGCACATGCACCGCCGTTTTCTGCAGAAGCAAGAGGCCTTTTCCGAACTCACCGACCAGGTGCAGGAATCCATCAGCGGCATCCGCGTGATCAAGGCCTTCGTACAGGAGATGGCGCAGCTGAAAGCCTTCGCGAAGGTCAACGCCAAGAACCGCGAGAAGAACCTCCGCGTCGTGCGTCTGGTCGCCATCGCCATTCCCATCCTGGAGCTCATCATCGGGCTCTCCCTGCTCATGACGCTGCTGTACGGCGGCCGCCTGGCCATCTACGGTGATATCACGCCCGGCCAGTTCGTGGCCTTCAACAGCTACGTAGGCATGCTGGTCTGGCCGATGATCGCCGTCGGCGAAGCCGTTTCTTCGGTCTCTCAGGGCATGGCGTCGCTCAAACGTATCCGCACGATCCTGGACGAGCAGCCCGACATCCGAGACGAAGGCGACCCGGCCGTCACTGCGCTCAAAGGAACGATCGATCTGAACCGCCTCTCCTTCGCCTATCCCGGTGCTGAGGACCGGCCCGCGCTCACGGACATTACCGTCCATGTGAACGCCGGCGAGACCCTGGCCGTCATCGGACGCACCGGCAGCGGCAAGACCACGCTGGCCAGCCTGCTCACGCGCCTGTGGGATACCGAACGCCCCGACATGCTGATGATTGACGGCCGGCCGGTCCGGGAGATCCCGCTCTCCGTGCTGCGCCGCGACATCGCGTACGTGCCGCAGGACAGCTTCCTGTTCAGCGACACGGTGGAGCACAACATCGCGTTCGCCTGCGAGAATGCCGCGCACGAGGACGTCGTTCGCGCCGCGCAGGCCGCGCAGGTGCATGAAAACATCCTTGAGTTCCCCGATGGCTACGATACCGTGGTCGGCGAGCGCGGCGTGACCGTGTCCGGCGGCCAGAAGCAGCGTATCTCCATCGCCCGAGCGCTGATGAAAGACGCGCCGATCCTCCTCCTGGACGACGCGCTTTCCGCTGTGGATACCGATACGGAGGAGCAGATCCTGAGCCGCCTGCGCGAACTCAGGCAAGGCCGCACCACCGTGATCATCGCGCACCGCATTTCCACTATCCAGCACGCAGACCACGTGCTGGTGCTGGACGACGGCCGCTGCGCCGAATACGGCACGCATGCGGAGCTGCTCGCGCTGGGCGGCATCTACCGCTCCATCTACGACAAGCAGCAGCTCGAGAAACAGTTCCGGGAGGAGCATCCCGCAGACGACTTCACCCCCGTGAAGGGAGGTGAGGCGCTGTGAGCAGCCAGAAAAGTCTGAAGGCCCGCCTGCGCGCGCTGCTGAGGCCTGCCGACGAGGGCGACACGACCGACATCCACTACGAAGGCAACGCCATCCTGCGCATCCTGCGCTACATGAAGCCGCACCTCGGCACCTTCTTCGTCTGCCTCGCGCTCGTGCTGATCGCCACTGGTCTCGAGATCTGGCGTCCGATCATCATCGGCGACGCGATCGACGAGTTCATCACCGGCCAGACCAGCCAGGTCGTACTGAGCGACGGGCGCACCGAATGGGCCGCCGGAGAGATGGCGGACGCGCGCTTCCAGGGCGTGCTGATCGCCAGCGCCAAGTACCTGCTGGCGCTGCTGGGCCTCTTCCTGTGCAACCGGTTCCAGTTCCTGATGATGCAGAAGATGGGCCAGGACATCATCTACGACTTGCGCAACGAGGTCTTCACGCACATCGAATCGCTGACCATGCGCTTTTTCGACACGACACCGGTCGGCAAGCTGGTGACCCGCGTCACCAACGACGTGGAGTCCATCAACGAGGTCTTCACCGACATCCTGATCAAGCTGTTCCGCAACGTGGTCAAAATCGCTGGCTTGATCGTCATCATGCTCTCGCTCAACACCCGCCTGGCGCTGTACAGCTTCGTACTGCTGCCGATCGTGCTGGTGCTGACCGTCATCTTCCGCCTGATCTCCCGCAAGACGTACCGCATCGTGCGCACGCGGCTGACCGCGATCAATACCTATCTCAGCGAGCACCTGTCCGGCATGAAGATCATCCAGGTCTTCGGCTGCGAGAAACAGAAGCTCAACGAGTTCTCCGAAAAGAACGACGACCTGTACAAGGCGGGCTTCCGCGAGATGATGGTCTTCGCGCTGTTCCGACCCGGACTCTACCTGCTGAGCGTCTGCGCCCTGGCCATCGTCATGGGTTTCGGCGGCCGCACCGCGCTCGCTGGCGTCATCACCATCGGCACGCTGTACAAATTCCTGCAATACATCGGCAGCTTCTTCGAGCCGATCCAGGAGCTGGCGGAGCAGTTCTCGACCCTGCAGAGCGCCATCGCGTCCTCGGAGAAGATCTTCACCCTGCTGGACACGAAACCGCTGATCCCGAAGAACGAGCATCCCGTCGTCCTGCCTGAAATCAAGGGCCGCATCGAGTTCGACCACGTCTGGTTCACCTACACCGGCGACGAGAAGGACTGGGTGCTCAAGGACGTCTCCTTTGTGATCGAGCCCGGGCAGAGCGTGGCCTTCGTCGGTGCCACCGGCGCGGGCAAGAGCTCCATCCTGAACCTGATCGGGCGCTATTACGACATACAAAAGGGCACGATCCGCGTGGACGGCGTGGACATCCGGGAACTCAGCCGCGAGCAGCTGCGCCGCGCCATCGGCCAGGTGCAGCAGGACGTCTTCCTCTTCACCGGGGATATCCGCGGGAACATCCGCCTGCTGGACGAGAGCATCACCGACGAGGAGATCGAAAACGCAGCGCGTGAGGTCAACGCCGCGCGATTCATCGAGCGTCTGCCCAACGGCTATTCTGAGCGCGTTACGGAGCGCGGCGCGACCTATTCCGCCGGCCAGCGGCAGCTGCTCTCCTTCGCACGTACGCTTGCCTACCAGCCGAAGATCCTGATCCTCGACGAGGCGACCTCCAACATCGATACGGAAACCGAGCAGTGGATCAAAGAGGCCGTACATCACCTGATGCAGGGCCGCACCGCAATCATGGTCGCGCACCGCCTCTCCACCATCCAGGACTGCGACCGCATCATGGTCATGCATCACGGCCGCATCCGCGAAAGCGGCACGCACCAGGAGCTGCTGCAGATGAACGGCATTTACAAACGACTGTACGAATTGCAGCTGGAGTGAGGTTGAGTGTTTTGCAGGGGAGGAAACTTTTCTGGAGAAAAGATTCCCTCCCCTGCACCCCACCTTCAAAAGACCTTCCACAATATGGATATTGAATAATTGATGCCGCAGGACGTTGTTGACGTTCGGCGGCAGTTTTTGTATCCTTTGTTCATGATGTCCATCGCTCTTTCAAAAAATTAATGAGTTTGGCCCATTTATGCCCGTCCTGAACGTATTATATATGAAAACGTTTTCAAATCCACTTAGGAGGCCCAAGTGAAGAAAACAGAATTCAACCAATTATATCTGCAGTTGTTGCCAAACCTGTACAACATCGCCATGAGTATTCTTCGGAATCATGCAGACACCCAGGACGCCATTCAGGAAACAGCTCTGAAAGCATGGATGCACAGTGAGCGCATCCGCAATGGTACTGAAAAAGCATATGTCACCCGTATCCTGATCAACGAATGCCACAATATTCTCAGATTTCGGCGCCGGACTGTGCCGGTTCCGGAAATCCATGAGAATCCAGCGTCTTGTGATCCTGATTTGTCTGAATTAAAAGAAGCCATCAGCGTAATGCCGGAAAAGCTGAGAACCGCGCTAGTGCTTGTATATCAGGAAAGCTATAGTTATCAGGAAGCGGCCGAAGCACTGGGAATTCATCCCGTCGCACTCAAGTCACGCCTGAAACGCGCAAAGGCAATGTTGAAATCACAACTGATTGAATTGAAAGAGGAATAACGATGAAACAGTACAGACAAACGGATCTAAAGAATCTGCGCCATCGTCCAGCAACAGATTTTGTACAGTCCATGAAAGCTTTTCTCTCGTGCCTGCCAGACAAACAGTATATATATACATCGGACGAAACAATAGCCGACTTCCGTGAAAACGGCTTTCATAAGCAGCGCACAGGCTTATTCAAAGCAGTATTGGCATCCGCAGCTGTTCTGCTTTTCACAGTAGGTATGACGCTTTTGCTCCGCAGTCATATATTCGGGCCAAAAGAAATCATCGTTCAGAAGCAGAGTAGCTCAATCTTTGAAACTGCGTCAGGGCCGGAAGAAGTGCAGCTGATACTCCCTTTGGACAGGATCGATATTCATGTGGAGCCCGATCTTCTCTGGAACAATGAAACTGGGATTCTGGCAGAAGGAGAGCAGATTGTCAAGTCCAGTTCTCTTCCTTACAAAAACTCGACATACCGGAAGATGAGAGAACAAGATAAGCGCACAGAAGGAGAAATAGAATACCGCTTTGCGCAAACCGGCCTCGTATTCCGACAGCGGATAAGTATGCAGCTCGACGAAGATTACTATTCCATGGACATGCCGCAAAAGGGCCTGATGGTCGACGCGATGGACGGATGGTTTAATTATCCGCTGTTTGATGACCGGCAGGCTGCAGCTTATGCTTCCATTCTGCTGCGAAACGCCGGGAACGATTGCCTATTCACCCGGGTAGCAGATGGCGTACAGAGCCGCCTGATCGACTCTTCT
The DNA here is from genome assembly GCA_017430225.1 of Clostridia bacterium. Taxonomy (GTDB): domain Bacteria; phylum Bacillota; class Clostridia; order Christensenellales; family Aristaeellaceae; genus UBA4246. The sequence continues at coordinate 11,565 of JAFRNK010000041.1, forward strand.
TCCGACGTGGACCTGCTGACACTGGCTTGGAAACCAGTGAATGTTTATCTGAATAATGAATACTGGGGAATCTATAACATGCGTGAAAGCCTTGATGCTTACACTGTCTGCCGCCATGAGGGTATCGATTGGGATACTGCGGGAAGCATCACCATCCTGAGGCTGAACGGAACCCCGATACAAGGAAGCGGAGATGCCTATCGTGAATTGATTTCAGTGATTTGCCGAAGCGATCCCGCAAATCAAGATACAGATCGCGCATATCTTGAACAGCAAATCGATATTGACAGTTACCTGGAATGGCTGGCTGTCAAAATATACTTCGGTGATACTGACGCTGCATCGACATTTGTTTGTTATCAGATTCCGGGAGAAAAATGGAAATGCCTCGCACAGGACTTCGATTACGGTTTATTTCATGCTGATTATGATGCTGTATATGATCTCCTGAAAGAATCAGGCATGGGACCTGTGAACGTGGACAATCGCCTATTCCGAAAAATACTTGAAGTGGATGATTATAGACAGCGGTTTCTTCAAAAGATCGGCAGACTGTACCAAACTTTTACCACGGAAGAGATGCAGCAGGCGATGGATGAATGTGTCGCCCTGATTGAACCAGATATGGTTGATCATCTGGCGCGATGGGCGCCCTGTAACGAAAACACGCTGAATCCAGACGCTCCGACTGATCCGGCAGAAGCCTGGCAGTACTGGAAAAAACGGATTCAGCGTATGCGGGAGGGAACGATGGTCAATCGGCCCCGATACGTATATGAGCAGATACAAAGCTTCTTTGACCTGACAGACAGTGAGATGAAAATGTTCTTCGGCAATTAGTTTATAACACCCTCATCACGCTGTTTGCGTTTTTCATATGAACTTTGCAAGTCGCCCCCCTTCCGCGCATGACAAAACCGGGCTGCTGATCTCTCAGCAGCCCGGCTGTTTCATTCTGTGTGACTGTTATTAAGCGTTTTACTTAGCAGCAGCCTTCTTCTTACCCTTCAGGTACTTGCGGATATTCAGGAACTCCCACAGCGCCAGGAGAGCGAGCAGCACGCCCATGATGATGTTCTTGATGAGTTCCCAGGTCGGGATGCCGCCCTTGCTGTCAGAAGCGTAGGCGCGGCTGTTGGCGGTAGTATAAAGGATGTTCTTGGCCGCCTGACGCATCGCCAGCACGGAGGTAGCGCTGGTCTGGTCAGTCACAGTGCTGAAATCGATCATCTGAGGCGTGAGGCAGAAGTCGTTGCCGTTTCTGATCAGCATGTCAGCATCCTGATAGCCGTAGCCGCCGAAGTAGTCGGTCAGCACCATGCCGCGGAAGCCCCACTCATCGCGCAGCACATCGCGCTGCAGTTCGGACGTGGCAGCAGCATACTTGTTGCCGATGTAGTTGAACGCAGACATGACAGCACCGCAGTGGCCTTCCTTGACGGAGAGCTCAAAGGGCTTCAGATAGATTTCACGCATGGCCTGCTCGTTGGTCCAGGTGCAGAGCATGTCAGTACGGTGGGTCTCCTGGTCGTTCAGGGCGAAGTGCTTCATGAAGGCGTACACGCCGCTCTCGGCAGCACCCTGGATAGCGTTGGCAGCCATCTTGCCGGAAATGAAGCCGTCTTCGGAATAATATTCAAAGTTGCGGCCCGCGAAAGCGGAACGATGGATGTTCATGGCAGGAGCATACCAGCCGGAGACGTCCATTTCGTCTGCCATCTTGCCGATGGACTGACCGAAGCCCTTGGCAGAATCCATGTTCCAGGTAGCGGCGATCACGACGCCCGCCGGGAAACCGATGGATGCCTTGCCGGTGAAGTTATTGTTGATGGAAGCGGGGCCGTCACAGTCGACCTGCTGGGTCTTGCCGACGGAGTTGACCGCCACACTCTGGTAACCGCCGGTGCCGATCAGTTTCACCATGTCGTCCACGGACAGCTGGTCCAGCAGCTTGTCCCACTGGGGATCATCATAGTCCTTGCCGCGCAGATCGCGAACGGTCAGGCCGTTGCTGGCGCCTGTAGTGGGCATCTTGTCGTTGGCGTTATTGAACTTGGTAGGATCGTAGTTGGTGTGGTTGTAGAAGCCGGCTTTGACTTCGTCGCTCATCTCAAAGTTGTCAGGAGCGGCGATGGCCTGCTCGTAGTTGGCGAAATGATCCGCGCGGGAGAGGTAGGTAACATCGCCCTGCGCATAGCCGAACCGGGCGGTGGCAGCAATCTTGTCGCTCGCACGCTTGTTGCTGTCGCCGTAAGTGACAGCGTTGGCTACGGTATAAGTCTTGGAGTCGATGACATTGTGGGAGTCCTTGTTGATGGAGATCACATAGTCGCCGGCTTCCAGGACGTAGGCTTTGGCTGTCTGATAGTCGAAGGAGGCCATGTCCTCAACATTGAAGGAGATCTTCACGGTCTCGCTCTTCTTGGGCTCGATGACGCCGGTCTTGGCGAAAGCCACAAGGTTGGCGACAGACTTTTCAATGCCGCCGTTGGTGTAAGGCGGATTGAAGTAAACTTCGACCACGTCCTTGCCAGCCACATCGCCGCTGTTAGTGACGGTGACGTCGAAGGAGATGGTGCCGTTGGCTTCAGAGATCTCGCCCATCTTCTGTTCGAAGGTGGTATAGCTCAAGCCGTAGCCAAAGGGATAGACCACACTGGAGGCATAGTCGAGCTTGCCCTCCGCCGCGGCAGTCTCAAACCAGCGGTAGCCCACGTAGATGCCTTCGTTATAGTTCACGAAGTTGGGGGTGACGGGGAAGCCGTAGCTCATGGGGCTCACATCCGCCAGGTTGGTATACTGGAATTCGCCGATGTTGTTGTAGCAGGGGATCGTGGTCAGGTCCGCCACGAATGTGTCAATGGTGCGGCCGGAGGGATTGACCTTGCCAGCCAGAATGCCGCCCAGGGCGTTGAAGCCGGTTTGACCGGGGCCCGGGGCGAGAATGGCGGCTTTGATGCTGGGATAATTGTTGATCCAGCCGAGCTCCATGGCGTTGGAGGCGTTGATGACCACGATGACGTTTTCAAACTCGCTGGTCACACGCTCCACCATCGCGGTCTCGCGGGCAGTCAGCTCCAGGTAATGCTTGGAAGCGTCCAGGTCCTCGGGGTATTCGCTCAAGCGCAGGCCGCTGACGCCAAACATACCGCCGCCGTTATCCACGAAGGTATCCGGTACATCCGGGCTCAGGGAGGTGGGCAGATCGGCGCCTTCGCCGCCGGAACGGGCGATGACGATGATGGCGGTGTCGGAATAGCCTTTCGCATTCTCGAACACTTTGCCGGCTTCATAATCGGCAATGGCAGGCTCCGGAATGGTCCAGTCCTGGCCGAACATGCCGATGGTGGGGCGCGCTGCGCGCCAGTCGGTATAGAACTTCACCAAATCGGCATTGTACTGGATGCCGGCGTTTTCGAAACCCTTGAGCAGGCTGACGGTCTCATAAAGGCCGGACAGAGAGCCGGAGCCGGTGCCGCCGTATACGGGATTGGTGGAGGACCAGCCGAAGGTATTCACCTTCGCGTTAGCGCTCAGCGGCAGGATGCCGTCATTCTTCAGAAGTACGAAGCCTTCGTCGGCAATCTCTTCGCAAAGTTTGCTTGCGTCGGTGATGCTCTGCTCACTGATGTCGCCGCCCTTTTTGAAGACCATGCTGACCATGCTGTACATCGGGCCAGTCAGGATCTGGTTGATGATCAGAACAAAAGCCACTAAAAAGGCAACCCAGGCCGTACCGCGCACGAGGCCGCGTGCAGGCTTCTTGATCTTGACTGCGACAATGGTGATAATAATCGCCAGTGCCAGCAACACGCCAATCAGGATCAACTGATTCTTCAGCAAACCGATTGTCGTGATGACGTCGTTCATGTTGATACCTAACATTTTTTCCTCCTTATTTTATGCATCATTCAGACGCACTTGTTATATATATTGTACTATAGTTTGCCAGAATACGCAATAACGTCTTTTTAATGTATATGAAGCGGAATAATCAGCGCGATAACGCTTTCTCAAACGAAATAAAGATCATGGCAGCAATCGTCTTGCAGTTTTCCTTTTTTGCCATACAAAAAGCATTGCCCTCCCGTTCATTTTGTGCGATAATTAGTGAAAGCAGGTCACTCATCATTCAGAACGGACAACGAGCAGGAGGAATCACCCATGAAAATGACATTCCGCTGGTACGGCAGCAAAACGGACCCCATCCCGCTGAAATACGTGAAGCAGATCCCCGGCATGACCGGCCTCATGGGCCTCCTGGACAAGCCCGCCGGCGTCGACTGGCCGGAAGACGAATTCAAGGCGCTCAGGAAGGAAGTCAACGACGCGGGCCTGGAAATCGAAGTCATCGAGTCCGTCAACGTCCACGAGGACATCAAGATGGGCCTTCCCTCCCGCGACGAATACATCGCCAACTACATCTCCACCGTACGCATGCTGGCGCGCAACGGCGTGAAAGTCGTCATCTACAACTTCATGCCCGTGTTCGACTGGCTCAGGACCGACCTGGCGCGGGTCATTCCCGAGGACGGCAGCAACAGTCTGTACTTCGACGAGAAGGACCTGGGCGCGATGGGCCCGCTGGAGATCGTGCGCAAGACCGCCGAAGAGAGCCACGGCTTCACCCTGCCCGGCTGGGAGCCGGAACGCCTGGCGCTGCTGGAGACGACGCTCAAGCAGTATGAGAACATCGACCCGGACGACCTGAGGAAGAACTTCAAGTACTTCCTGGACGCGGTCATCCCGGTCTGTGAGGAAGTCGGCGTGCGTATGGCCTGCCATCCGGACGATCCGGCCTGGCCCATCTTCGGCCTGCCGCGCATCACACACAGCCAGGAGGACTATGACAAGATGGTGCAGCTGCACGACAGCCCCGCGAACACTTTGTGCCTGTGCACGGGCTCCCTGGGCAGCAACCCGGACAACGACATCCCGGCCATCATCCGCCACTTCGGCAGCATGAACCGCATCGGCGCGATGCACGTACGCAACGTGAAGTACCTGGGCCATCACCACTTCCGCGAGGCGGCGCACCTGTCCAGCACCGGCGACCTGGACCTGTACGAGATCATGAAGGCGATCTACGATACCTGCCCGGACACCTACATCCGCCCCGATCACGGGCGCATGATCTGGGACGAGCGGGGCCGCCCCGGCTACGGCCTGTACGACCGCGCCCTCGGCGCCGCTTACATCAACGGCCTGTGGGAAGCGATTGAGAAAGAGAACA
>JAFRNK010000006.1 GCA_017430225.1 Clostridia bacterium
AAAAATGTTGGTGTACACATAGTCGTCGCCGTTCAGACCATCAAAGGCAACCACATCTCCGTCCTCGGCGGAATCAATATCGGCAACCCATTTATCGTCTTCGAATACCGTCGCACGGGCGTAGTTCTCGAACGGAACGCCGTCCCTGCGGATATGACAACAGCGGGTGGAGGTCATCCCGGCAGGCTCAAAAATGTTCTTTTGCAGAAATTCCTCGAAAGGAACGCCGGAGAGCCGCTCCACAAGCAGAGCCAGCAGGTTATAGCCGGTATTGGAGTAGCGCAATCCTTCCCCCGGTGCGAAGTATGGCTTTGCCTTTGTCTCGCGGAGAAAACGCAGGATCTCCTCGTTGCACGGGACCCGTTTTTCTTCCTTCCAGATTTTTATAAACCAGTCCGCGTCATCAAAATAGTCGGGAATTCCGCTGGTGTGGTTCAGAAGATGCCGGACAGTTACGCCCTCATACGCAGCAAGTTCCGGAAAATACTTTGTGATCCTGTCCTCCGGGCTGAGAAGGCTCTGCCGCATCAGCAGCATGACGGCCGTCGCCGTGAACTGCTTACTGATCGAAGCCAGCTGAAAGATCGTGTCCTCCGTAATCGGAAGCGTGTTTTCAGGATCCCGGAAGCCGAGAGCTCCCTTGGACACGATCTCGCCGTTTTCCGCATAGAGCCACGCCCCGTTGAAGCCGTCTTTTTCCTGCAGCGCCCGGGCAAGGTTTTCCATTGTTGTATTCTTATCCATTTTGTTTCTCTCCATAAACTTCGATTTGTCGGCATCCGGATAAACCGGAAGTGTCTTACAGTTTCAGCACAGCGACGATCTCATCGTCGTCCATTTCACCGTTTTCCACGAACCCGAAGGAAGTGTACAGCTTCTTTGCCACCTCGTTTTCGGGATTATAAGAGGTGACGCAGGCCTCGGCCTTCCCGTGGGGCCAGGTCCTGACGAATTCCAGCGCAAGGCGCACGGCCTCCCGGCCAAAGCCTTGCTTCTGATAGCGTTTGTCGATCATCAGACGCCAGAGACTGTAGTTGTTTCTCAGGGACGCGGGAGCGTCGGGGCCTTCCAGCGCGGCCTCATTATATCCCAGCATCAGAAAGCCCACCAGCGTATCGTCGTCATAGACGGCAAACGGATATGCACAGGCCTCGTCCGACGTGATGGCCACATAAGCGTCCGCGAGACTTTCCACGTTGTCCGCCACAAAGGGATACTGCGATTCGAATATATCCAGCCTGATGACGTCCAATTCGTTTTTGCAAGTAACCTTCTCCAGATGTATCATTGTGTTTTCTTCCTGTTTCACTTTTCAATCACAGTTTTTACAGCTTTTCTTGTCCCACCAGCTGTAAAAAAGGCATAATAATACCGCAGCGAAGCAGCTCCTTTCTGTGGCTGCGTCCTGCGGTTCCCACGATCAGAAGTTACTTATTAAAGCACACCAAACAAAAGGGTGCGTTCGACCCTTCATATGCTGTGCCTGTATTCAGTTATTCGGCGACAGCCTCCCTGTTAATCATTGATTTAACCTCCTTTCCCAGACTTTGTCATCATTATACATGAAGCTGTTCCAAAAAACAAGCCTCAGTTTCGACGGGGATTGGAACAGACACTTCAAAGCCAGGCTGCTCGATATCAAATCCCGAATGACCAGTTTCGGGCACATCGGCGTACCATAAAACACGGCCTTCCCGAAGTGATGTTCCGCTGCATATGAACCTGAAAATAAAACTCCCGCAGGGCTCGTCGCCCTGCGGGAATCTTTTGTCTGTTATTTATTCCTGTTCATGCCGAAACAGACAGCACGCGGCCCGTTATGTTACTGAGCCACATCATAATCCTGATGGATCACTTCGATTTCCATGTTCTCATTCAGCGTGATGACTGTGGCGTAGAAATCGAATCCAATGCTGCCCGCCTCTTTTTCGGCCTTGATTTTCAAAATGTTTTCGAGGCCTTCAGTCACAACAGCATCCGCTTTTTCCGGGTCAGAATTATCTTCATAGCGGATCGCGGCTGCCGCAGGAAGGTGAAGAATGGCAAACGCGTGCATATAGCGCCTGTCATCCTCGGTGCTCTGGGCAATCATATCCTCGTCGCCGACCTGGAAGAATACGATTTCCTCGCCGTTTTCCGTAAGGACCGTGATATCCCCTTCCGCCGTTTCAGTCTTTTCCTTCACTTTGTATACCCAGCCACCGGCGACGAAGGTGTCTCCAACTTCCAGTTTTTCTATATTGTCAATAGCAAAACGATCGTCATCATAGAGGGTCACTTTGAAGGTATTGGTCTGCGCGTCATATTCGCCGACCGTCGCGTGTACCATCACGCCAGGCAGGCCATTGGTTTCTGTGCTTTCGGGTTCTACGGTCTTTGCCAAAGCCAGGGATGCCGTGAGCAGCATGATGGCTGCCAGGATCAGGGATACTGCTTTTTTCATGATAGAGTCCTCCTTGTTGTTTCTCCTGCCGGGGCTGCTGTTCGCCCCCGGATATTCTGCATGAAGCGGGATGTTTGTGTGTCCTGCTGCCCCCAACGGAATCAGGGACGGGCAAAGTCCCACAAAGCAAGCGCTTCCGGAAAAAATTATTCGTTATATCTCCCGAAAATCCTGCACGGAAAGCCCCTGAGAAGGCCTGCCGCGCGGGGGAATCTGCGCTTTCGAATCTTTATTCTGCGCTGATACACGAGCACTTTTGCACAGGACCGCCGCGGGTCGGCAATGCTGATACTTTTACAATCAGTCTGCCCGTACCGCCAGCGTCACACTGCAGGGATCCACTGGGATGGGGCCGTCCTGGGCTGCCGCTTCGGGCAGCACCTGATCGCCCTGAACCAGGACGCGGCAGGATGTCCAGCCTTCGGGCAGGTCCAGGGACAGGGGCTTCGCGGTGGGATTGATGACAGCATAGCCGACGGCGCCGCTTCCGTCCGCCCAGGTGACGGCGATCACGTTATCAGCCAGCAGCTGGGCCGTAGGCTCAACGGTAGTCAGGAACGCACAGAGAGCTTCCGGATCAGTGAATCTCGCCCGACGCAGGCCGATCAGGCCCTGGTAATACGCCATCATCCGCGATGCGTCGCTGTCTGGGGTCAGGACGTCCCAGTTCAGGTTGTTGACCGCGTCGGAGGACATATAGCTGTTGCTGTCGCCGTCCTTGGTACGCAGCATTTCCTCGCCCGCGAGGAAGAAGGGCGTGCCCCGGCTGAGCAGCACCGTCGCGGCGCACAGCCTGTACATGGCCAGGCGGTCTTCCGGGGAAGCGTCGGGATTGGAGGCGAGCAGCTTATCCCACAGGGTGTTGTTGTCGTGGGAAGAAACGTAGTTCACCACCATGGCGTCGTTGACGCTCCAGTTCACGGCTGAAGTCTTCACGCCGCCCTGTATGCCGAATATCACCTTGTTGGCATTGATTTTGTTGGGCTTGCCGTTGGCGTAGCCCTGATCCTTGGCGTCAAATACGCTGCCCTTGAGCCCGTCGCGGATCGCGTCGTTGAACACGGCCACCGAACCGATAGCGCCTTCGCTGGGCTTCACCTGGCGGATATTGGCCTGGCTGGCCTTGAAATTGTCCCGCAGGGCGGAAGTGCCGCCGGTCCAGCCCTCGCCGTAGATCAACGCCTTGGGATTGATTTCATGCACCGCCTGCTCGATGGCCTGCATGGTCTGAACATCGTGGAGTGCCATCAGGTCGAAGCGGAAGCCGTCCACCCCGTATTCGCGGGCCCAGTACTTCACGCTGTCCACCATGTACTTGCGGAACATGACCCGGTTGGAGGCTGTTTCGTTGCCGCAGCCGCTGCCGTTGGACGCGGTGCCGTCGTTATTGTAGCGGTAGTAGTAATACGGCACGATGCGGTTCAGCCAGGAATCCAGCGCGTAGGTATGGTTGTACACCACGTCCATGATCAGGCCCAGGCCGTTTTCGTGCAGGCCCTGCACCATGCGCTTGAATTCATTCACCCGCACCTCGCCGTGGAAGGGATCGGTGGAATAACTGCCCTCGGGGGCGTTATAGTTCTTGGGGTCGTAGCCCCAGTTGAACTGCGGAGCGTCATTGGCCTCGTCCACGGTCGCATAATCGTACACGGGCTGCAGATGCACGTGGGTCACGCCCAACTGCTTCAGATAATCCACGCCTACGGGCAGGCCGCTTTCATTGGTCAGTCCCGTCTCCGTAAAGGCCAGGTATTTGCCGGGATACCTGGAAGAAGCGATGGTGTTCGAGAAGTCCCGCACATGCACTTCCCAGATCACCGCGTCGCCGTAGGTATCCAGCCGGTCGTAATAGCCGCCGTTCCGGAATCCCTCCGGATCGGTGGAAGGCAGATCGATCACCATGCCCCGGTTGCCGTTGACGCCCACGGCCTTGGCGTAGGGGTCCACCGCTTCCTGCACACCGATGGCAGTCGCGACGGTATAGGTGTAATAAGTCCCGTGGCCGCAGGCCGCCGACGCGGTCCATACGCCCTTTTCGGCTTTGGTCATCTCCAGCGTTTCGTAGGCCTCGCCTTCACTGCCGTCTTTGAACAGGTTCAGTTTGACCCAGGCAGCGGTCGGCGCCCATACCTTAAACACCGTTTCGTCGCCCTGGATCACAGCGCCCAGGTCATCCCCGTCATAGGTATACTGCTCTCTGAAAGCAGCGCTGTCAAAGATATCCGTAGGCACGGCGGCGATTTCCCCATAGCCGTCGATTTCCACGGTATAGGGCTTGGAAACGTCCAGTCCGCCCTCCACCGTGATCACGCCGGTGATTACATTGTTGTTCAGGCTGGACAGCTTGGCGATGGGCAGTTCCCTGCCTTCTTCGCGCACGTGCACCTGATCCAGACCCAGCCGGCAGGCAGGGTTGATAAAGTACTTGATCTCCGTCGGGGATACGATGCCCGCCAGCGTAAACGTACGAATGGCGTTCAGGGTCTGTCCGCCGTCCGGGCTGGTATACTGCATGCTGTCCCCGGGCTGCAGGTAAATCTTCGTGTCACGGCCGGTCATCACGGCAAAGCGGTCCTCCTCCACGTCCTTGGTAGCGTTGCCCCAGGACTTGCCGCCCGGATCGGAGCAGTTCTTGCGGACGATGAATCCGACTTCCTTCACGTCTTCCGGCACGTTGACCATGCACTTCACGCCGTAAGCGCAGGGATGGAAGAGCTGCCCGCTGCCGTCTTTGCCGGGGAACCACACCCACACGTCGCATTTGGCGTAGTCCGTCCCGGGACTGTTCCAGTACAGTGTCAGCTGGTTGCATCCGTGTTCCTTTTCCAGGGAATACTCCTCTTCCTCAGCCAGCGCGGCCGCCGGCACGGAGAACGCCAGCGTCGCCGCCAGAAGCAGGGATAAGCATTTCAGCATTCTCATTGGTTCCGCCCCTTTCTGTTCACTGTTCAATTAGCTGTATAACATACCCGCATCACCCATTCCCGGACAGGGACGGATGCGGGACGCTATTTGAAGGACTTTTTCATTGCCCATTATAAGAGTCTCACGGCTGCATGTCAAGAAAAGCTGTACTTCATCAGAAAACAAAAACCTCCGGGCTGTCACCAATCCGGAGGCGTTTATGCTCTTTTATTCTGATCGTTTCAGCAGGTCGGGGATGTTGCAGAAGAACATCTGCAATATCCCCCCTCTTTCCAGAGTATATCGTTTTTGGGACAATCAAAGCTTCGGGAGGTTTGGAGGGGCCGCAGCCCCTCCAAGTATAATCCGCAGCAGCGACATGTGCGGTGCGAGGAGCATTTTTGCGAAGCAGAGCTTGCCCTGCGAGAGCAAAAATGCTTTCCTTGCACCTTTTCCGCTCGGGAGCACCGTAGGTGCGAGAGGAAAAGGTGTTCTGTCGATCAAATGGAGGATCCATTTGATCGAAGGGGTTGTGCAACAACCCCTCACTGTTTTTTGACCGTCGCGACGTATTCGGCCCCGTCCGGGATCCGAAGCCCGGGATCGTCAATAACGACTTCCGGCTTTTCTCCCTGCTCTTCCAGGCCCATCACGAAGTGGCACAGCACGATCCCGACGTCGATCTTCTGCAGGTCTCCCGTCTTTTCGCTGATATAGCCCTTGTCGTGCTTCTCATAGAAGTGGAAGCCCCGACCCGTGACGACGACCCGCCAGGGCTGCTTGTTCACCGCGGACGGCGCCCAGCGCACCATCTCGATCAGGTCCGCGATCACCGCCTGCTTTTCCGACGGCAGGCCAGCGTCCCAGGCGCCGTCAAAGAAGATCTTTTCGGCCGGCAGCCTCGAATCGGCGCCGACGCCCTTGCGCATCATCGTTTCCCGGAGCGAGCGCCTCTCCGCGGGATAGCCCAGCGGGCTGACGCAGGGCATCATTTCCCCCTGCGCAAGCCCCGCGGCCCGCTCGAACACTTCGCGCTTCATCGTGCCGCCGATCCAGGTCGTGCCGATGCCCAGCGACCAGGCGTACAGCACCAGCTTTTCAAAAGCGAAGCCGAACGCCAGGTCCGCGCAAGGCACCCGGTCGACCTTCCCAGCGACGTACAGCGATTCCCCGGACAGCACGGGGCTGGACAAGCCGTGCTCTTTGGCGTCGAGGAGCACGAACCGGACCGGGACGCCGAACGGATTCGTAATCGTCCCGATATACCGCTCGAGCTTCTCCCTGTCCTCCGCGCTGACAGGCTTCCCGTCAAAAGTGCGGACGCTCTTCCTGCCCCTGATCGTTTTCAGCAGTTCAGTCATAGCGCCTCACAGCAGCGTCTTGACGCACGCTTCCACGACGGATACGTCGGCGGTCGGCTCAAAGCGGGCGACGACGTTCCCTTCGCGGTCGATGATGAACTTAGTGAAGTTCCACTTGATGTCGGGCTTCTTGTCCCAATCCGGATCGGCCTGGGCGAACATGTTTTCCAAAAGCGCCTTGTACGGATGCTCGTCGAAGCCGGCGAAGCCCTTCTGGGACTTCAGGTAGGTATACAGGGGCAACTCGTGCTCACCGTTCACATCCGCCTTCTTCATCTGCGGGAAGGTGGTGTTGAAGTGCATGGTGCAGAACTCGTGGATCTCGTCGTCCGTGCCGGGCGCCTGGCCGCCGAACTGGTTGCAGGGGATGTCCAGGATCTCCAGGCCCTGGTCATGATAATCCCTGTACATCTGCTCGATCGGCGCGTACTGCGGTGTGAAGCCGCAGCCGGTCGCGGTGTTGACCACCATGATGACCTTGCCCTTGTAGTCCGCCAGATTGAGTGTCTCGCCTTTTCCCGTAGTGATCGTGTAGTCGTAAATCATCGTCTTCCCATCCTTATCATTTATTCAGCAGCGCTTCAACCAGCGCACGCTTTTCATACAGCACGCATCCGCCCGCGTGATCATCGTCCAGCAGCCCGCAGCTCTGCAGCGCCCGGAACAGGGGCGAACGCAGAGCCTCCCGCAGAGAAGTGTCCCGCACGTTGATATCCGAGTAGGGCGAGAAGGGGCACGGCTCGGCGCCGCCGTGGGAATTGATGTGGAAGAATCCACGGCCCGCCGCAACACAGCCCCCGCTGCTCTTTTCGTCTCCCGGGAAGGAAATGTAGGCCATCTCGGGATGCTCCCTGCGCAGGCGTTCGATCACCCTGCTCAGGTATTCCCGCTCTTCGTCCCCCGGCGCGAGCTCTTTACTGTCCTCGGTCACGGGCACGAACTCCACGAAAATGACCGCTTTGCAGCCCCGGTCGGAGAGCTTTTTCAGGAAAGCTTCGGAAGACACTTCGCGGATGTTCTGCGTAGTGACCGTGACGGACGCGCCGAAAATCAGGCCCCTCTGGCAGAGCGCGTCCATGTTGCCGATCAGCCGGTCATAGACGCCTTCGCCGCGGCGGGCATCCGTCGTCTCCTTTTCACCCTCGATGCTCATGACAGGCACCAGGTTCCTGCACTGGTCGAACAGCCGGAAATACCGCTCGTCCATGTAGGTCCCGTTGGTGAACACCGGGAACAGGATGTTGGGGTGCTTTCCCGCTGCTTCGAGGATGTCCCGCCGGATCATGGGCTCTCCGCCCGCCAGCAGGATGAAGCTGACGCCGAGTTCGTCCGCCTCGTCAAAGATACGCAGCCATTCTTCCGCGGTCAGCTGGCGCACAGGCGCGGCGTCGACCGTGGCGTGGTTGCAGCGCGAATAGCAGCCCGCACAGTGCAGGTTGCACTGGCTGGTGATGCTGGCGATCAGGAAGGCCGGAATATGCTCTCCCGCGTTCTCCGCCTTCCTGCGCTTCCTGGACGCGGCGCGGCTGGCCAGCGCGAATTTCGCCATGTAAGCGCTTCCCCTGGGATTTTTGAACGTCGCCTTGACGATGTCTCCCACCACGCGCTCGACGCCGCGCGTCATATAGGCCTGAATATCGAATCCCTGTTCCATTGTTTTCCGTTTACTTTCCTTTCAGATTGACCCGCCCTGCGTCGACGATCTCCTGCAGGACTTCCGCGAACAAAGCGTTGTATTCCGCCTGCTCCGCCTTGCGCAGACCGGCGTCCGGCTTTTCTGCCTTCCAGGACCGAATCCACCTGAGATGCTCCGCCGCACGCTGTGTCTTGACCGCGACCTGTGTGTATTCCGGACCGATCATCAGCAGTTTCATGGCGTCCGCCGGTTTCAGGAACCCGCTGCTGATGATCCCGAAGGTCTCGAAAATCGTGTCGTTGGCGATCGGCCCGATTACGACGTCCGCCGCCAGGCCGTCCATGGCGCGGCGGTTGTGAAAAATGTAGTCGAACCAGTCCTCGTTCCGGTCGAATCGGTGGACCAGCAGCCCGTCTTCGTCGAATTTGTACTCGTTGATGACGGCCTCTTCGCCGGCCCAGCGGGCGGCAAAGTCCAGATCCGGCGTCAGATAGAATCCCGGCCCGAAGTCCGCGTTCTTCCGCCCCCTGGCGATATCCGGCTCACGGATCTCCGCATTGCCTGTATGATACAGCTTCATTCCGTTCTCTGCTTATCCTTCCGATTGTCCAGCAGTTCATAGAGCAGCGCATACAGCGTCTGCGCCTTTTCAGGCGGCAGATCGATGCAGCCAGCCACCCTGGACGGAACGTCCTTCGCCTTTTCCTGCAGTGCTCGTCCTTCTTCCGTCAGCGTGATCTCGACCACGCGGTCGTCCTCGCGGCTGCGGCGCCTTTCGATGTACCCGGCCTGCTCCATCTTCTTGAGCAGCGGGGAGAGCGTCCCGTTGTCCAGCATCAGCTGTTCGCCGATCTCGGACACGGAGATCCCATCCTTCTCCCACAGTACCAGAAAGACGATGTACTGCGTGTAGGTCAGGCCCAGCGGTTTCAGCCAGGGCGTGTACAGGCCGGTCACGTTCCGCGCGGCGGCGTATAGCGGGAAGCACAGCTGATTGGCCAGCTTCATCGCTTCACGATAATCCCGATCCATGGTTCCTCCTCAGTTGCATTTGATACAAATATATTTTATCATTTATAAATGAATTCGTCAAGCCCCACACCGCAAAATGTTCACAGAAGCGGAAGACACGAATCCGGAGACATCACGGTCATAATGAGCACGTACATCATAGAGCCGGAAAATGCCTTCCATGAGAATTGTCATTGATTCCATGATACAGTTTTACGTTATTTATAACAATTTTCCTCTTCCAAAACTCAATACTTCATGGTATGTTAGATTTGAATTACGACTATTGTCGGCGCAACCATAAGTTGCGTCATTTCGCAAAAACGCAAATGCGGGTTGGTAGAGACTCAAGGGGTCTTCTGTTAACATGTTCCTGCACCCGCAGGGAATAAAATTCCACAAACAGCCAAAGACGATCCGAAGGAGGACAGCCATGAGCTTTGGAAAAAACCTTCAGTATCTGCGTCAGCTCAGTGCAGGCATGACGCAGGAATCACTGGCGGAAAAACTGAACGTAAGCCGGCAGACGATCTCAAAATGGGAAATGGACGCGACGAATCCCGAGATGGACAAAGCGCTTGAACTCTGCAAAGTGTTCAACTGCACCCTGGATAATCTTTTCAGGGATGAAATGGACCAGCGCAGCAGCGCTTACACAAACCTTCGCATCGAAGAGGTTCGGGGATTCCGTTATGTGGCGCATACCGTCATCAGTACCGAACCGGAGAGCGACGCGCTGGACAGGGTATACAAATACGCAAAAGATCACGGGGATCAAAACCCGAAAGTGATCGGCTGGGATTTTCCCAAATTGTCCGTCGAGCAGATCAATGTGTTCCGAATGCATGGATACACCGCCGCATGGATCCTGCCGGAAGGCATGAAGCCTGAAGGTCTGGAAGTCAAAGAGCAGGCCGCCCACAAGTATGCGGCGATCCACATCGAACGGCCCTTTGACAATCCTTTTTCCACCATCCCGGGAGCGTATCATACGCTTGGGGATTATATGAGAACCAACGGGCTGGCATATGTGGAAGATGCAGTCATACCATGTTTTGAAACAGGCGGGGAAAGTATGGATGTCTATATGGCTTGCAGGTGATAAGACAGAGGGCTCCAATGAATTTACAGTTTATGAAAGCCGGTACTTCAGATGCTCCGGTTCTGAATGCCATATCAAAACTTGCTTTTGACAGCGACGTGGAGGTCGGGGCTTCTTCAGCGGGAGGGCCTCCCGGGTATATGTCACTGAAATATCATTTACGAATGGCGAGATCGGGTCATTTGTTCAAACTGACGGAGAACGGACTGATCATCGGCGGCGCGATCCTTTTCCTGAACGAGGACACGCTGAATATTGGCAGGATATTCGTTGATCCGGACCATCATCGTAAGGGATACGGAACACAAATGATGCATGAAATTGAGGCGTTGTTTCCGGATGTTAAGGCGTTTGCCCTTGATACACCTGTCTGGAACATCAGAACAAATGCTTTTTATACAAAGCTGGGATATATACAAGTAAAGCGCAATGATGAATTCATTTACTATTCAAAACAGCGTCTGACAGAAAAGTAATCGTGCCCGCAGCTGTTTCTGAATATATATGACAGTTAGGTAGATTCCTTCCGTAAATGTTTTGCGCAGCCATACCCCCTTGTTTTTCCGGGCAGGATGTGTTATGCTCATATCCCCCACGGGGGGATATGGAGGAAGCAATCATGAGTGAACATCGCCATCCGCATACGGAAACCAAAAACGTCATCAACCGCATCTCCCGCGCCGCCGGCCATCTGGAAGCCATCAAAAAAATGGTGGAAGAAGGCCGCGACTGCGGCGATGTGCTGATCCAGCTTGCAGCGGTCCGCTCCGCCATCAACAATGTCGGGAAAATCATCCTCGCGGACCATATGGAGCACTGCATCGCGGACGCGGTGGAATCCGGAGATCACGAACCGCTGGACCGGTTCAACGACGCCATCGCGAAATTCCTGAAATGAGGGCCGGGCGATGAAGAAAGCCGCGCTTTTTGCCATCCTCGCCGCCGCCCTGTACGCCCTGAATTCTCCGCTGTCGAAACTGCTGCTTGTGCACGTCCCGCCCACCATGATGGCCGGATTCCTCTATCTCGGGGCCGGCGCCGGCATGGCTGGGATGGGCCTGATCCGCAAACAGAGCGGACACGGCGGCCAGGAAGCCCGCCTGACCCGGAAAGATCTGCCCTATACCCTGGGTATGGTCATCCTGGATATCGCAGCCCCGATCTTCCTGATGATCGGGCTTTGCCGGACGACCGCGGCAAACGCCTCCCTGCTGAACAACTTTGAGATCGTCGCGACCTCCCTGATCGCCATGCTTCTGTTCAAAGAAAAAATCAGCAGGCGGCTCTGGATCGCTATCGGGCTGATTACCCTGTCCAGCATCCTCCTCTCCGTGGAAGACGCAGGCAGTTTCCAGTTTTCCTTCGGGTCCCTGTTCGTATTGCTGGCCTGCGTCTGCTGGGGTCTGGAAAACAACTGCACCCGCTGCCTGTCCAGGAGCGACCCGCTCGAGATCGTGGTCATCAAAGGCTTCGGCTCCGGCATCGGCTCCTTACTGATCGGGCTCGCCGTCGGCGAAAGATTCCCCCTCTTCCGAGACATCCTGAAGATCCTGCTCCTCGGCTTCGTCGCCTACGGGCTGAGCATCTATTTCTATGTATACGCACAGCGTTTCCTCGGCGCGGCAAAAACCAGCGCCTATTATGCGGTCGCGCCTTTTATCGGGGTCTTCCTGTCGCTGATCATTTTCAGGGAAATCCCGGGCGTGCTGTTCTTCATCGCCCTTGCCGTCATGATTGCCGGCACATGGATGGTCAACCGCGATCAGGCGGACTGAGCAAGCTGCAAGTTCCGACACATACAGTGCCGCAAAAAATAGAAAACAAATAAAAAAGACTATTGACAGGCTCTAATATATTTGATAAAATATATTTGTATCAAATGCTGCGAAAGGAGGAGCTATGGATCAGAAGTACCGTGAAGCGATGAGGCTGGCCAATCAGCTGTGCTTCCCGCTGTACGCCGCCGCGCGGAACGTGACCGGCCTGTACACGCCCTGGCTGAAACCGCTAGGCCTGACCTACACGCAGTACATCGTCTTTCTGGTGCTGTGGGAGAAGGACGGGATTTCCGTATCCGAAATCGGCGAACAGCTGATGCTGGACAACGGGACGCTCTCCCCGCTGCTCAAGAAGATGGAGCAGGCCGGGTACATCGAAAGGCGGCGCAGCCGCGAGGACGACCGCGTGGTCGAGATCACGCTGACGGAAGAAGGACGTGCGCTGCAGGAGAAGGCGAAGGACATTCCGTCCAGGGTAGCCGGCTGCATCGACCTGCCGCCTGAAAAGGCGCAGACGCTGTACGCGCTGCTCTATGAACTGCTCGAAAACCGAAAGAACAAACAATAAACGGAAGGAGATTCAACATGAAGACAGTCTATGATTTTACAGTGAAGGACCGCAAGGGCAACGAAGTAAACCTGTCCGAGTACAAGGGCAAGGTGCTGCTGATCGTCAACACGGCGACCGGCTGCGGTTTCACCCCGCATTACGAGCCCCTTGAGGCGATGTACAAGGAGTTGAAGGACAAGGGATTTGAGGTCTTGGATTTCCCCTGCAACCAGTTCGCCAACCAGGCTCCCGGCAGCGACGACGAGATCCATGAATTCTGCACGATGAAATTCCACACCGAATTCCCGCAGTTCGCGAAGATCAACGTCAACGGCGAGGACGCCGATCCCCTGTACGCTTTCCTGGCGACCGAAAAGCCCTTCACCGGCTTCGGCAAGGGCCTCAAGAACGCGGCGCTGAACAAATTCGCGGAGATGAACAACAAGCAGTTCGGCGATAAAGCCTACATCAAGTGGAACTTCACGAAATTCCTGGTCGACCGCGAAGGCAAGGTCGTCGCCCGCTTCGAGCCCACCATTGATATGCGCGAAGTCAAGGCTGCCGTAGCCGCCGCGCTGTAACAACACGAAACGAAACAATAACGGGGAGACTCGGAAAATGAAGATCGCAGTCAGATACTATACAAAAACAGGCAACACGAAGCGCCTCGCGGAAGCCATCGCGAAGGCCGTCGGCGCGGAAGCGCTGCCCATCAGCGTTCCCGTCACCGAGCAGGCCGACATCCTGTTCCTCGGCAATTCCTATTACGCTTTCAGCATCGACCCGGAAGTCCGCGACTTTGTCCGGTCGCTGGACAAGAACAAGGTGGGTCGGATCGTCAATTTCGGCTCCGCCGCGATGCTGAACTCCACGTATAAAAAGGTCAAGGCCGAAGCGGACAAGGCCGGCATCCCGATGGACGAGCGCGAATTCCACTGCAAAGGCGAGTTCAAAGGCATCCACAAGGGCCGTCCCAATGACGAAGACCTGAAAGCCGCCGCGGACTTCGCCAGGAAAATCGTGGGATAATCATTGCAAAAAGATAAAGAGAAAGCCGCCGCAGAT
>JAFRNK010000042.1 GCA_017430225.1 Clostridia bacterium
ATCCCCGGAAACTGTTCATCAATATCGGCACCAACGACATCGCGCCGCGGGCGGACGGTGAATACTGGTTCGTTCACCTGTTCCGGAACGAGCGGAAAATCTGCGGGATCATCCAGGAAAAGCTGCCGGATACCGAAGTGTATCTGATGGCTTATTACCCGGTAAACGGAAATGTACCGCTTGCCCGGGAGAATTACGCGATGCGGGTAAGGACCAACGAAAACATCACTAAAGCCAATCAAATGCTGGAGAATCTTGCAGCAGAATTCGGTTTCCGTTATATCGACGTGAACGACGGGCTCAGGGACGAGCAGGGAAACCTGCAGGCCGAACACACCCGGGATGGTATTCATTTTGATTCTGCCGCCTACCGCACCGTGTTTGAACGGCTGCGGCCTTATCTGGGATAAGGAGGGAAAGAATGCGGTATTATCTTGCGATTGATATCGGCGCATCCAGCGGACGGCACATTGTTGGCTGGAAAGAAAACAGGGAAATCAGGACCCGGGAGGTTTATCGTTTCCCGAACGGCGTTACGGAACAGGACGGACATTTGACCTGGAATATTGCTGCACTGGAACAACACGTAAAAACAGGCATCGATGAAGCACAGAAGGAATATCCTCAGATCGAAAGCCTGTCGATTGATACCTGGGCAGTAGATTATGTGCTGATGAAGGAAGATCAGGAAGTCCTGCCCTGCTATGCCTACCGTGACAGCCGGACGGAAACTGTGATTCCGCGAGTGCATGACAGAATCGTCTTTTCGGAGCTTTACCGGCGTACGGGAATCCAGTTTCAGCCCTTCAATACGATCTATCAGCTGTATGCCGACAAGCTTGCCGGCCGGCTGGAGGGCGTCACAGACTTCCTGATGATTCCAGAATACCTGATGTATAAACTGTGCGGCGTAAAGAGTCACGAGTACACGAATGCCACCACAACGGGGATGGTCGGCGCAGAGACCGGAGAATATGATCCGGCCATCATTGAAGCACTGGAGCTGCCCGTTCATCTGTTCCGCTCCCTGCAGCAGCCAGGCACTGTCATCGGAGAATACAAAGGCATCCGGGTGATGCTCTGCGCAACCCATGATACGGCCAGCGCTGTGGAAGGGATCCCCATGGAAGGGAACTATCCGTATATTTCTTCCGGCACCTGGAGCCTGCTGGGTGTGAAGACGGAAAAGCCGATTACCGATTCAGCCAGTGAACAGGCCAACTGGAGCAACGAAGGCGGCGTTGGCTATAACCGGTATCAGAAGAATATCATGGGCATGTGGATCGTGAACCGTCTGCGGGATGAGCTTTGTCCCGATATGCCCTGGGACGCTATCACCACCGAAGCGGAGCAGAAGCACTTTGATCATCTGGTCGATGTGAACGACCCCGCCTTCCTGGCGCCGGAGAGTATGAAAGCCGCTTTTGACTTGAAATTGCCCCATCCTCCAAAGTGTACTGCCGGCTATTTCCGCTGTACTTACCGCTCACTGGCCCGGGGCTATGAACAGGCCATTGAGGAAATCGAAAAAAACACCGGGAAAACCTACCAAAAGCTGTACATCGTAGGCGGCGGGGCGAAGAACCAGCTTCTGAACAAGCTGACGGAAGAAGCCACCGGCAAACAGGTGATCGCCCTGCCGATCGAAGCAACGGCCCTTGGCAACTTAAAAAACCAGATAAAAGGAGCAACATCAGATGCTGGTTGAAACGAAAGCAAGAATCGGTGTATTCGCCATCGCCCTGGGGGCATACCTGCCCCAGTTTCCGTCCCTGGTGCCCAAATTTGAGGGTCAGTACAGGGAATTCAAAAAACTGGTCCCTGATTCTGTCGATCTGGTCGATGGCGGCATCGTCACCACCAAGGAGAAAGCCATGGAAGCGGGGGACAAATTCCGTGCCGCAGATGTGGATCTGGTGATCCTGCAGCTTTTGACCTACGCCACCAGCTATAATATGCTTCCCGCGGTACGTGACCTGGACGTGCCCGTGGTGCTGGTGAACGTGCAGAAGAAAAAGGCTCCGGATTATCCAAATACCGACAATGCCACCTGGCTGGGCGAACTCTATGCCTGCGGTGCTGTGGGCGAAATGGTGGCCGATCTGGAACGCGCGGGAAAACGTCATGCCGTGATCACCGGTGTCGTCGAGGGCGGCGATCCCGAAGTAGAAAAAGAAATCCGGGACTGGTGCAAGGCCGCACAGGTGCGCCGCCGTTTCCGCAACACCAACATCGCCCAGATCGGCCGGCCCTATCCCGGTATGATGGACCTGTATATCGACGAAACCAACCTCTATCATCGTATGTGGCTCTACACCAAGCAATTCGACTGGGAAAAGATGTGGGCTATCGCTGACAATGTCACCGATGAGGAAGCCATCCGGGCCAAGGCTCAGGATATCCTGGATACGTTTGACATTGAAGGCGGCGGAACGGTTGAAAGGGTCTGGGATATGGCAAAATACGTAGTGGCCTTTGAACAGTGGTGCAAAGACGAACAGCTTGGTTTCGTGGCCAGCCACTATGACGGCTTTGCCCAGGGCATTGCGGGCAAGCTGGATTCCATGCTGATCCCGGCTTTCTCCATGCTGATCAAGCAGGGTACTGCCTGTGCTGTGGAGGGCGATATCAAGGTCGCCATGGCGATGGGCATCCTGAAGGTCATCGCGGGCACGGGCCAGCTCAGTGAAATGTATTCCATCGACTTTAACGAGGATATCTGCATCATCGGTCACAGCGGCAGCGGCGACGCCGACATTTCCCAGGCGAAGAAGCCCACCATGAAGATTGTGCCCGTGTTCCACGGCAAGACGGGCGGCGGATACCTGACCCAGTTCTATCCGCCCATCAACCGGCCCGTCACCTTCCTGGGCATCACCCAGGACAGGGACGGCCATTTCAAGTTCGTTGTTGCCGAGGGTATCAACGAGGAAGGCCCCATCTTCACTTTCGGCGACACCAATATGCGGATGCGCTTCACCTGCGGAGCCCGGGATTTCTGCAACCGCTGGAGCGAGGCAGGCCCCACCCATCACATGGCGGCAGCTGTTGGACGGCATATCGATACGATCCTGAAGGTCGCCAGGATCTTCAATGTACCGGTGGATATCATAACGCGATAAGGAGAGAAAGAGAATGAAAGATATTCTGACAGCCCCGTTCATGGTTGAAATGATCCGCACTGCGACAAACATGTATACTCACGGCTGGGACGAGCGTAACGGCGGCAACATCAGCCTGATGCTGGAAGAAGGCGACGTAAAAGAATACCTGGACATAAGCAGCGTGCTGCGCACCATCCCCACGGGCTTTACCGCGCCGGAGCTGGAAGGCAAAATCTTCCTGGTTACCGGCACAGGGAAGTATTTCAAGAATGTCCAGTATGCACCGGAAGTGAATCTGGGCATTGTGCGCCTGAAAGAACAAGGTCAGCAGGCCGACCTGCTCTGGGGCTATACCGACGGCGGCCAGTTCACCAGTGAATTTCCGGCTCATATGATGAGTCATGTGGCAAGGCTGAAGGTAAACCCTGAAAACCGAGTGGTGATGCACTGCCATCCCGCCAATCTGCTGGCCATGACCTATGTGCACGACCTGGATGAACGGGAGTTTACCCGGACGCTCTGGCAGATGTGCACGGAGTGCATCGTTGTATTTCCGGAGGGAGTCAACGTGCTGCCCTGGATGCTGTGCGGAACCAACGAGATCGGTGAGGCAACGGCAGAAAAAATGCTGACTGCCAGACTGGTGGTCTGGAGCCAGCACGGAATCTACGGCGCGGGAAAAGATCTGGATGAAACCTTCGGCCTGATTGAGACCGCTGAAAAAGCGGCAGAGATCTATATGAAGATCGCTCACCTGCCGCTGAAAAACACCATCACTGACGAGCAGCTGCATCTGCTGGAACAACGCTTTGGGGTCAGGGCAAGAGAAGGATATCTTGCATAATGAATCAATTGGGGCCGTGTTTGTAAGAAGCAAGACGCGACTCCAATTTGACAATCATACAAACGATAATATTATTTCATTGCTGGAATCCTGGTGCCGAAGTCAAATGTTGCCGGATGATCACTATTCAATTGACGGACTTTAACAACCACTCAAAACTTATTCAATGCACAAAGAACTATATTAAAACGGTAGTAATTTCAAAGTAATAGGGCACGGGATGCCGCACGAAGTGCGTGTCCAGGCGCATGATGCCATACGTTTAGTCACTGTTGCCGTGGCAGATAAATAAGATTCTGATCACCTGAACACGATGCCCCCTTATGCCGCAGGATGCCGCGTTTTGCGCAGTTACTGCGGATGAATCTCTGGCAACCGCCAGTGGCGGAAGCTTTGCCAGAGGTGAGTTCAACCGAAAGGGAGTGATCTCTCCGGTGGAGAGTCACGACCATTGAGATTGCGGAATCATTTCTGTCCCGCATCTCCCTAAAGTACTCCCCATGTCAAGGACAATCGAATTTAACACCCTGGAAAACAGCTACCAATCATGGTAGACTTCAGATGCCAGCAATCGGAGGATAAGGCAACGCAGAGGTGCGACCTGAGCGCCGGCTGGCTTCCGAAGGGGCGGTGCCATACGGTATCGCTCTTTTCTGTTGCATGCTGACAGAAGAGATACCGGTGGCGAGCCCCTGAGGAACAAAGCGATAAACCTCGGGGTTCAAGGGGCAGAGCCCCTTGGGACTCCTCCCCTAGGAGGTTTGCCGGGCAGCGGGTACTCCCCGGTAGTGACGTAATGGTAGAACTGGCTGGGTGACAGCTTGGCCAGCTGCCATTGGTACCGATCATGGTTGTAGTAATCGAACCAATCGTCGATATCCCGCTTCACATCTTCGAAGCAATCCCAGTACGCCATCTTGTCTGCCAGTTCATCCTTCATGTGCCCGTAGAAGCTTTCTTGTGGAGCATTATCCCAGCAGTTTCCGCGGCGGGACATGCTCTGCCGGAGCCCAAAGTCGTTTACAATCTTAATGAACTGTACGCTGGTGTAGTGTGGACCTTGGTCAGAATGAATCATGGTTTCTGCATTAAGTGAAACACCATAATCCCGTTGCATGTTTTTTACGGTTTCCAGCACAAAATCAATCTCCAGGCTGTTGCTGAGCACATGGGCCAGAGCTTCTTTGGTGTAGGCATCCAGGAT
>JAFRNK010000043.1 GCA_017430225.1 Clostridia bacterium
CACCGCACATGTCGCTGCTGCGGATTATACTTGGAGGGGCTGCGGCCCCTCCAAACCTCTCGGAGTTTTCTGATTGCCCGACACTCTTTGTTGCACAATCTATTTGGAAAAAATGATATACCTGGAAAGAGAGGGGGATGTGCTGATGATCTTCTGCAACATCCCCTTTACGCAAAAAGTGTGACGGATGAGGGCTCTCAACAACTTGGATCTCACACGCGGATGTTGATCTTCTCTGCCTTGTCTGCGACATACTCATAGGCAGCCCGGTATTCTTCTTCGGTCTGCATATGTTCCAGCAGGACCGGCGCGTCCGGAGGCAGCAGCCGGTCCATGATCCGCAGTACGCGCTCATAATCCAGCGTGCCTTCCCCCGGAGAGCATTCCTCCAGCAGGGTCGTCAGCCGGGTCGGATGCATGCGCGTATCCTTGATGTGCGTGCTTTTGATATAGGGCCGCAGCTTCAGGAAGCACTTCTCGATGAAAGCTTCGGGCGCCAGGTAGCGGCGGGGGCAGTTGATCATGTTGATAAAATCCATATGCGCCGCGAACTGTGCCCGGTCCACGTCCCGGATCAATTGCAGGTACTCGTCCGGCCCGTCGGGCACCATCCAGGGCATGGGCTCGATGCAGTAAAAAGCGCGCCGTGGGTTCACGTCGTCAATGATCTCCCGGATAGTCGCGATGATCCGGTCATAGGTCTCCGCCGTAAAATTGGCGGAGTCTGCGGCGTCCCATGCGACGGGGCTGGAAGTGCCGACGATGTTGACGCAGCACGGAATGCCCAGCTCGTCCGCCAGGCGCAGCTGGCCCTTGGCATAGGACAGCGCTTCGGCAGCCTCTGCCGGGTCCGGCGCCATGGGGTTCTTCCATACGCCGATCTCCGCGATTTTGACCCCGTTCCTTTCGATCGCCCCGCAATAGGCGGCGATGTCCGCAGGCGCCGTTTTGCAACTGAACGGCGCAGTGATGGCTTTGAACCGGGAACGGATCAGCAGCTGTTCCCATTCCGCCACCGAGTTCCATTTGCCGACGATCGTCCCTCCAAGCAGCATATCGTTCCCTCCCGTTTATACGTTTGCCAGCAAGGCACACGCCTTCAGCGCGATGCTGATCGTGCGCTTTTCGGATTCGAGATACAGGCGTTCTTTCTCCTCCCGGCTCGGCTGCACGGGCAGGTAGAGGTTGGAATCCGTGCCCACGACCGCGCCGGCGCGCTTGTTCAGCGCCGCGGCGACCACGAACACCGTGTCGCACTCCATCTCGCTGACCGCGACAGCGCGGACAGGCCGCAGCATTTCGTTCAGGGCCGCGTCCTGGCGGTAGAAGGCATCCCGGCTCAGAGACAGGCCGACCTGGGCCTTGATCCCCAGCTGCTTCGCGGCTTCCGTCAGCGCGTTCAGGACCCCGATATCCGCCACCGCCGGGAAGCTGAGCGGCAGGTATGCCTGGGCGGTGCCGCCCGCGCGGATCGCGCCGCTGACGATGACCGGCTCACCGATGTCAATGCCGTCACGCCGCGCGCCCGCAGACCCGACGCGGATGAAAGTTTCCGCGCCGCAGCGGCTCAACTCTTCCATGGCGATGGCCGTGGACGGCCCGCCGATGCCCGTCGAGCACACACTGACCGGCACGCCTTCATACGCCCCGGTATAGACGGTGTATTCGCGGTTCTGCGCGACCAGCCGCGCGTCCGTCAGCCTTTCGGCGATGCGTCCGGCACGGGCCGGATCCCCGGGAATCAGCACATACGGCGCGATATCGCCCGCCGTGCAGCGGATATGCTTCATCAGATCAGACATAGGCACCTCGAAAAAAATAAATAAAAGTAAAGATGAAATATGCAGGCAGAAGATACGAATCAGAAAGTAGGAAGTAGGAGGCAGGAAGTAATTCTGCTTGTGCTGGACAGATTACATAACGCCTGTAACATGAGCATTATTTACTTCCTGCTTCTCCCTCCTGCTTCCTGCCTGTTCATTCGTCAAAGACGTTCCGCAGTTTCCCGTTCCTCACGTCCACGTACCCCCTGTCCGTGATGCGGAGAGCAAGCGAGACGGTCAGGCCGAGCACGCTGAAGGACATGATCGGGTTCGGGAAGCGGTAGCCGAAATCGGTCAGCGCTTTGGTGATCTTTTCGGCGTCCGCCGCGAGATCCGTGATCGGACGCTCCGTGACGATGCCGCCGACCTCGAGCTCCATGGACGCGACGACCTGTCCGTCCAGTACGGCGCAGTACCCGCCCTGGTGTTCAATGACCCAGTTCGCGGCGGCGGCGCAGTCCGCGGCCGTGCATCCGGCGACCAGCAGGTTGTGGTGGTCGTGGGCGTAGGTGCAGGCGACAGCGCCTTTCTTCAGGAAGTCCTTCTGGTCAGCCAGTCCCACCATGCGCCGGCCGGAGCCGGTATAACGGTCGAACACGGCGATGATCGCGCAGCCGCCGGTTTCGATATCGACATGCCCGTTCTGCACGCGCACATCCCGGAAGCCTTCGAGCACACGGCCCGACGCCGCGTCCGGCACCATGACCCGCGCTTTGTGCGTCCCGTCCGGCAGGTCCGTCCGTACCGCGAAGTCCGCTTCGCCGAGCGGCGCCAAATGGACGGAATGATAAAAGTGATCGGGGAACTGCTTGCCCGCTTCGGCACCGGTCCGTTCATCCCCCGCCTGATAGATCATCCGGCCGTCCTTCCATACGCGGAGGACATTGAAATCCGTCATGTTGTCCACGAGCAGCAGGTCCGCGAGCATGCCCGGGGCGATCATGCCGCGGTCGTACAGCCGCATGCGCTGCGCGGGATTCCACGTAACGGCGCGCAAAGCGCGCTCCGGCTTCATGCCCAGGGCCACCGCCTTGCGCACGAGGTAATCCAGATGCCCGCGGCGGCAGAGCAGGTCCGGCATGGTATCGTCCGTCACCAGGCAGAAATGGTCCCAGATGTCTTCCCGTTCCAGCCATTCCACCGTTTCGGGGATCAGGGACTTGTCCTGCAGTTCGCCGAAGACGCCCATTTTCATGCGCTCTTCGGCCCAGCTCTGCCCGGCCATGGTGTGGTCCGAATCGACCCCGTAATACGCAATATCGCAGAGCTCCCGGTCTTTGTAGTACGCGATATGCCCTTCGCGCACCACGTCCGGGTACCCGCGGCGCAGGGCGTCCAGCCAGGCCCGGGTTTTCCCCTCCGGCTCATGGAGCAGGCTGTGTGCGTTCATGACCTCGCCCAGGCAGTGCACGGACGGATCGCGCAGCAGTTCCAGCGCGTCGTCCAGCTCGATCCTGCCGCCCGTCGTCTCAAACTCCGTGCACGGCACGGAAGAAGGGATCCCCCACAGGATGTCCGTTTCCGCGTCTCTTCCCGCGCGGATGAACGCCTTCACGCCCTCCATGCCGAACACGTTCGCGATCTCGTGCGGCTCGGCCACGCAGGTCGTCACGCCGTGGCGCTTCAGCTCCCGCGAAAAGGTTACTGGCGTGACCATGGAGCTTTCCACATGCAGATGAATATCAATCAGCGAAGGGATGCATAAGCATCCCTTCGCGTCAATGATTTCATCCGCCGTATCCGGCCCGTCGCCCTCGCAGAAGGCATAGCGGATTCGCTCGCCCTCGATCAGCACCCAGCCGGACAGGAAACGCCTGAGCCAGGTGTTATAGACGAGTGCGTTCCGGATCAGCGTCCGTTTCATTACTGATAGATCTCCTCGTTGTAGCGCTCAATCCAGGCAGCGTTGCGCTCATTGTACAGCGCCCAGTTGGGAGCACCGGAGAGCGCCACGGTCTCGCCGTAGCAGATGCCTTCAGCCTGTTCGGGCGTCAGCACGACCTTGGTGTTGGCCGGAGCTTCGACCTTGTCCAGCGCGTCCTTGTACTGCACGTCATAGCTGATCAGCCAGGAAATGAACTTGTAGGCCAGGTCCACGTTCTTGCTGCCCTTGACGATGTTGACCTGGTTGATGCCCAGGTAGGTGCCTTCGGCGGGCACGATCACATACTCGAGGCCCTCGACCGCGCCGCGGATGGTGCTGGCGTTGAAGTCCTGGCACACGGCCACGGAAACTTCACCCTGCTCGAACTTGGCGGCCAGGTCGCCGGAGTTGGCGTAGAAGCCCGCGCCCATGCCGATGAGTTCCTTGATCTTTTCGAAGGCGGGATCCTCGTTTTCAGCGGGATCGACACCGGCCACCTTGCCGGCGACTTCGATCATGTAGGGGCCGGAGGTCATGCTGATGTCCGGGATGACCAGCTGGGAAGCCACTTCTTCGTTCCACAGCTGCGCCCAGGAGGTGATCGGCTCACTGACGGCCTTGGGATCATACAGGATGCCGAAGCCGGTCACGGTGTAGCCGGGGCCATAGCCGTTGCTGGGATCCTGGCAGAAGGGATACAGGTCTTCGAGGCCTTCGATCTTGCTCTGGTCGATGGGCATGAACACACCGGCTTCGATGCACTTCTGCACATACAGGTCAGAGAAGTATACAATGTCATAGTTCTCGGGGTTCTCGGTCACCTTGGCAAGACGCGGCGCGTTGTTGCCCAGGTCCAGGACGATCTTGCAGTTGTTGGCCTCTTCAAAAGGCGCGAACACGTTGGCAGTGATGGTGTCGATGTTGGCGGACCAGGTGGAAATGGTCAGGGTGGGCACTTCTTCCTGCGCCAGGGCGGCGGTCAGGGACAGCGCGAGAACCAGCGCCAGCAGAACAGCGGTAAGCTTCTTCATCGGGTAAATCCTCCAAATTGTTTTTTTATGAACACGTCCTTTCAGGGCGCAGTCATCGTTTATTCGTCCACTGTGTAGATCGTCTTGTCGGGCGGGAAGAAGATCGTCACGGGGTCATGCGGCGCGCAGAGCATGCCGGCGGCGGTGTTTACGAGATAGTTGCCCTCCGCCGTGCGGACCAGGTACTGCATCTGCTTGCCGAGGAAGGTCGCAACCACGATCTCGCCCTCCAGATGGCGGATCCCACCTTCGTGGCCGGGCAGCAGCTGCAGGTCTTCGGGGCGGCAGGCCGCCTTCAGCGGCCTCGTTTCCGCCTTGTCGGGATCGAACACCACGCCGGACGCGGTGCGGTACTGCCCGCCTTCGCGGATGAGCGGCACAAAGTTCTCAAATCCGACAAACCGCGCGGTAAACTCGTTGACGGGATGGTTGTAGATGTGAATCGGCGTATCCATCTGTTCGATATGGCCGTTGTTCATGATGGCGACCTGGTCGGAAATGGAGAAGCACTCTTCCTGGTCGTGCGTGACATACACGGCGGTGATGCCCATTTCCTGCTGCAGGCGGCGAATCTCCACACGCATCTCCACGCGCAGGCGCGCGTCCAGGTTACTGAGCGGCTCGTCCATCAGCAGCACCCGCGGCTTGAGCACCAGCGCCCTCGCCAGCGCCACGCGCTGCCGCTGGCCGCCGGACATGTCCGCGGGCAGGCGGTCGGCGAATCCGTCCAGGCCGACCCTTCCCAGCATTTCCGTCACGCGCTTCTGGATATCGGTGCGGTTGACGTGCTGGCGCTTGAGCCCGAAAGCCACGTTGTCGAACACGTTCAGGTGCGGAAACAGCGCGTAGCTCTGGAACACGTAGCCGAAGCCGCGCTTGTGGATGGGCGTATGCGTATAGTCCCTGCCGTCGAACAGGAACTGCCCGTCCACCACGTCGATAAAGCCCGCCATCGTGCGCAGTGTGGTCGTCTTTCCGCAGCCGGAAGACCCAAGCAGGGATACGAGCATGCCTTCCTCGATGCTGATGCAGAAATCCTTGAGGATGATGTTCTTGCCGTACCCGGCGGATACGTTTTTAAGCTCTAACAGCGCCATGTCATCGGTCCTTTCGTTATCTGCGCAGCTTGATCCCAAGCAGCTTTTCGGACAGGGTCATCAGCAGGATGGTCATCAGCATCAGCAGCACGGACGCCGCCGCGATCGTCGGGTCCAGGCGCCCGATGATCAGGCTCTGCATCGCGGTGGGCAGCGTCATGGTGCCCGGACTGGAAATGAACACGCCGATGGATACGTCGTTGAAAGAATTGATAAACGCGAGGATAAACGCGGAAATCAGTCCCGAGCGGATATTCGGGATCACGGTCAGGAAAAATGCGGGCACCGCGGGCGTGCCGAGGGACCGCGCCGCTTCCTCGATGGAAAAATCGAAGTTGCTCATCGCCGAACCGGTCGTGCGGATGATATAGGGCAGGGCGATCAGCGTATAGCCGACCGCCAGGCCGATGTAGATGGAGCCGCCGATGCGCGGGATGAAAGAGCGCAGCAGCGCGAAACCGAGCACCAGCGCGGGCACCAGCGTCGGCGAGAGGAAAAAGCCGTTCACCAGCGCCTTGCCCTTGAACCGGTACTTGTTGAGCGCGTACGCCGCCGGGATGCCCAGCAGCATCGCCACGACCGTCCCGATCAGGGATACCGACAGCGAGGTCACGAAGCCGCGCTGGAAGCTCGGCAGCGTGAGCGCCTTCTGATACCATTGCCAGGAGAAACCCGTCGGCGGGAAGGACACGGCGGCGGTGGACGAAAAGGACGTGCCGACCATGATCAGCATCGGGCCGACCAGGAAGATATACGTGAGGATCGTGATGGCCAGCAGCAGGGGATTCTTCTTCATGCGTCCTGCCTCCTGTTCAGCCGTCCGGCGATCTGCGAGAACAGCACATTGACCACTATGGTGAAGAAGATCATCACCGCAGCCACCATCGACGCGCTCATCCAGTCAGAGTTGATGTTCGCGTACTGGTCGAGCAGGGTTGAAAGCACCTTGGTCTTGGTGCCGCCCAGCAGGCTGGGCGTCGCGTAAGCCGTCATCGTGCCGGTAAACACCAGCATACCGCCGGTGATGAGGCCGGAGACGCTCAGCGGCACGACCACCTTCATAAACGCCAGGATGCGCGGGCAGCCGAGCGTCTGCGCCGCCTGCAGCAGTTCGTCGTCGATGGATTCCATGACCCCGACCAGGCTCAGCAGCATCAGGGGCATGAACAGCTGGATATAGCCGATCAGCATCGACGTCTCCGTATACAGGATGCTCAGCGGCTTGTCGATCAGCCCGACCGCGAGCAGGACGTTGTTGATGACGCCCTTCTTGCCCAGCAGCACGATCCAGCAGATGGAGCGCACGATGGCCGAAGTGAGCAGCGGGAAGGTTGCCAGCGAAATAGCCAGGCTCTTGCGCTTTTCCGCCATGCGGGAAATATAGAAGGAAACGGGGATGCCGACGGCCGCGCAGACGAGCGTCGTGATTGCCGCGAGGCGCAGGGTGCGCAGCAGCGAATTCCTGAAAAAGCTCTTTCCGAAGAGATCCGCATATCCGGCAAAACTGACCGCCCCTGTATCGCTGTACAGCGTCTGGAGGACGACGCGCAGCACGGGCCAGGCACAGCAGAGTACCAGGAATACAATGCCCGGTGCGCATAAGATCAGCGCCCAGCGTTTCCGCATACGCAGCCCTCCTTTCAAAACATGGTCTTCATAAAATACACAACGCCTCACCGTCCGGCGAAGCGTTATTCTCGTTGCCTCCCCTGCCGGGAAGCATTGTTATTTTATCAAATTCCCAAAATCCTGTCAATCTGTATAAAGTATTAAATTTTGTTCGGGATAAATCGAATTTTACCAATCTTTCGCAATGAAAACGTTCGTAAAATGGCCGGCCTCCGCCATGATTTGCTGATATATAAGCACAATATGACAAATACAGCCCGGACACTTGCTTTTTTCACAATTCTTTAGTAATATGACCGGGATGTCACTTGTCATAAATCCAATCCGGGAGGATCCACGATGCGTCACGAAATCTATCTTGCCGGCGGCTGCTTCTGGGGCACCGAGAAGTACCTGGCCAATATCAGGGGCGTTCTCGAAACCTGCGTCGGCTACGCGAACGGCCACACGGAGCATCCGAGCTACGAACAGGTCAAGCATGAGCACACCGGCCACGCCGAGACGGTCCGCGTCATCTTCGACGACGAACGCCTGCCGCTCAATACCCTCCTGAGCCTGTTCTACCTCGCCATCGACCCGACCAGCGTCGACCGCCAGGGCGGCGACGTCGGCCATCAGTACCGCACAGGGATTTATTATACGGACGAGCGGGACGAACCGGTCATCCGGGCGTCGCTTGCCCGCCTGGAAACCCGCGTCGGCCGGCCGCTGGTCATCGAATGCGAGCCCCTCGCGCAGTTCTTCGACGCCGAAACCTATCACCAGAAATATCTCGATAAGAACCCGGGCGGCTACTGCCACATCCCCTTCGCCCAGCTTGCCTGGATCCGCTCCGTCGATCCCGCGCAATGGACCGAGGACAGCGAAGCGCCGCATTTCGAACACTGATTTTCGTTAAGGAGGATCGATCATGGCATTCTTACAGACCCAGTTTTTCTCGGAAGCACTGAATGTCGAAGTCACCGTCAACGTGATCCTGCCCGAAAGCAATCAGGGCATCGGCGTGAACGCCTCCTCGGGCGACGCCCTGCCCAAGGTCCTGTATCTCCTGCACGGCTACAGCGACGACCATTCCATCTGGATGCGCCGCACCTCGGTGGAGCGCTACGCGGCCGCGCACAACCTGGCCGTCATCATGCCCGCCGTTAACCACAGCTATTACTGCAACGAGGTCTGCGGCGAACGCTACTGGGACTATGTCAGCGACGAGCTGCCCCGTGCCATGCACCGCTTCTTCCGCCTGAGCAGCAAGCCGGAGGACACGTACGTCGCCGGCCTCAGCATGGGCGGCTACGGCGCGATGCGCCTGGCGCTCACCTATCCGGAGCGCTTCGCGGCGGCCGCCAGCTTCTCCGGCGCGGTCGATTCCATCCGCGAGCTGCCGAAACAGCCTGAAGCGCGCGTGCAGAAATGGAAGCACGTTCTGGGAGATCTCGACAAGGCCGTAGGCAGCGAAGTCGACCTGATGTACCTGCTCAAAAAGAACGCCTCCGCACCGAAAAAGCCACAGCTCTACATCGCCTGCGGCAAGGACGATTTCCTCTATCACCAGCACCAGGCCTTCGTGCCCGCCCTGGAAAAGAACGGCTGGCCCGTCACCAACTACGAAGAACCCGGCATCGGCCATTCCTGGGCCTTCTGGGACGCCCAGATCAAGGTATTTATCGAAAGGATATTCTAATATTGCTTTCAGCTTGAACCATGTGCATCGCTTAAGTATCAATCAGCATTGCACTCAAAATTCCCATATTCCCAACTATTGCAAAATGTATCATTTGGCAGTAAAATATTCAATTAGAAATGGTCGCTTATAAAGAACGTTCGTGGTAAGATCGATGTTTTTGCCAAGGGGGAATACTGTGATGATGAAACGTTTACTGGTCATGGCACTGGTTATTTGTGCGCTGTTGGCTTTTGCCGTTACCATTAGGGCGGAAATCACTGCAACGCCTTTGACGCTCAGTGAAGCAGCGACGGCTGTAATCAATCAGAGAGGCGGATATGCTTACTTCAGCTTTACACCTGAGACAACAGGCGTTTATAAATGGTATTCATCAACAAATAAGGACACATATGGCTATCTTTATAATTCCAATTTGGTAGAATTGGCTAGAAATGATGATGACGGCGAGGGGTATAATTTTGAAATTACGGAAGTTCTGGTCTCAGGGAACTCCTATTACTTTGGTTCAAGATTCTATGATGCAGATGTTACGGGTGGTTTTCAAGTATGTCTAGAAAAAGTTGAAGATTATCAGGGGCAAGGACTGATCCGAGTTGTCGCCACTGAGCAGGATATTTCCGTTGCGCCGAATGGAAACGCAACTCTTCAGGTTATTGCTGAAACCACGGATGGCGGGATTACTTATAGATGGTATCAATCTGATGGCAGCGAAATCGATAGCGCTGTATCGAGTACGTATACGGTGGAAAATATAGTAAGCGAAACGACTTATTATTGCCAGGTTTCAGATGATTATGGTAATTCTGATGAGATCAGGTTTGATATAACAGTTGAAAACCATTTAGTAGTTGATGCGGAGGGAGATACGACCCTGTATGTAGAGCCCAACAGTACGTTTACGTTGAAGGTATCTGCCTCCTGCGACTATGGCCAGATAACATATCAGTGGTATCGTTCCGGATCTATGATCTCTGATGCCATGTCCAATACATATACTACAGAAACGATTACTTCTGATACGCGCTATTGCTGTGAAGTTTTTGATGCATATGGTAATAGTGATAGTATAGACTTCTACATCTATGTTGAAAACGGGTTTTCCGCTGGTCCAGACGGAAGTTCAAGCAAATATGTCGGAATTAATGATACAGCAACATTAAAAGTATTAGCATCCTGCAACCATGGTAGCCTGACTTATCAGTGGTATCATAACAGTTCAATTATTTCAGGCGCTGTTTCAGATGAATATACGACTGAAGCCATTGCAGCGTATACGCAGTATTATTGCATAGTGTCAGATGAATATGGCCATAGCAGTAATGTTCGGTTCAGTATTTATATTGATAATCACCTGAGCGCAAAAGCTGAGGGCGATAATAATATATCTATTGATCCTGAAGATACAGCCACATTGACTGTCTCGGCTTCTTGTGACACTGGTGCTCTAACATATCAGTGGTACGAGAATAGCGTAGGTAATACCATTGACGGAGCAGCTGCAAATACATATACGACTGAAGCAATCACATCAGACATGAAATATATTTGCCGCGTGTCTGATGATTATGGCAACATTCAGGATGTTTGGTTCTATATCAATATTGATAATCAACTGAACGCTCAAGCGATTGGGGACGACGAAATCGAAGTTACGCCTGGTGACAGTATCATACTTTCCGTTTCTGCTTCTTGCCATAAGGGCGGACTAACTTATCGATGGTACAAGACAGTATATAATGAAAGCGGAGAATCATTTGATACAGAAATCGAAGGGGCAACGGCTGCTACATTAACTACCGGTGCTATTTCTGCTACCGCAATATATCGTTGCCGTGTTGAAGATGAATACGGAGCTTCTCGCAATGTTTATTTCAATGTATACATTGACAACGGCCTTAAAGTAGTATCATCATCAGAGTATACATCGGTAGGATTGGGAGAAACTGTTACTTTGGAGGTTCAGGCCACATGCAACCAAGGCTTGCTCCACTATAAATGGTATGTTTATAATGATGATGAAACATCAATTAACGGTCCGATTTGTACAATAACCAATGTAACAGGAAATACTGAAGTAGAATGTTATGTATATGATGATTACGGCAATCATCAGACACGTAATTTCTATATTCAGATCGATAACAATCTTAGGTGTAATGAAGCCGTTACTGTCAACGGAGTCGCTGTCCCAATTAATGATAGAGTGATCTTTATCAATCCAGGGGATAGTATTGTTATATCTTTGAATGCTTCCTGTACTTATGGATCAGTATATTATGATTGGTACAGCAACGATGAAAATGTCAGCTTTGACTCGGGGACTTGCACACTCACTAATGTAAGAGAGTATACCTGGGTTTCTTGTGATATTTATGATAATTATGATAACCGGGATTATTTTCGCTATGAAATCATTATTGACAATGATTTCAGTGTCGAACCGGTTGGCGATACCTTCCGGCAAGCGGCGCATGGCGACCAGGTGACGCTGTCGGTCAGCGCGTCAGCGCAGACCGGTACCGATGAAATCATATACGAATGGGCGGTGAATGGTAATGAAATGGGAGAGCATGGTTCATCTATCACATTCACTGCTGAAACGACTGGTTCCTATATCTGCTACGCGACGGATGTTTACGGAAAGACGCTTACTTGTGCGTTTTTCGTCAATGTTGGTGTGCCGCGTGTGCTGAAGCTGAATGAAACGGTATCTGTTACTGTTCAGCACGGCGAAAGGCAGTATTATGTCTTTACGCCCTCTGAGAATGGTCGGTACACGATTTCTTCGTCCCATTCGGGAGATAACGATCCGTATGTCTATCTTTATGATTCTCATGGAAATATGATAGCAGAGAATGACGACAGCGCTGGAGATTTGGACTTTAGTCTTACTGCCAACCTGACTGCGGGCATTCAGTATCGGTATCTTGTACAGGGGTTTGATACCCAAAGCGCGCGTTTTACAATGATCTTAACCAAGGAACAGGACAGCACGATCCAAGCCGGCGCTTATGTTCTTCGTCCGGGTCAAACAGCGCGTTATCCATGGATAAATGCTGTATCTATTACCTCTGACAATACATCTGTTGTTACTGTATCCGGCTTGGCTTTTACAGCGGTCAATGAGGGTACAGCAAAAATCAATATCGAGTGGGAGAACGGCTATAGATCCATATATACTGTTCAGGTAATGAACGGTTCTGTGATGAGTATGCCTTCGGGACTCAGAAACATCGAATCAGAAGCGTTTACGGATGATGATGCTGTCCGTTTCGTAACGCTCAACGCCGGAGTTGCAAATGTCGGCGCGTTTGCGTTCAGCAACAGCGGATTGGAGCAGATTGTAGTGCCGTCTTCCAGTACGACGATTGCAATCTCCGCTTTCTATGGTATTGAACCTACGATTCTCTGCCATGAGGGTAGCAACGCAGCGGAATTTGCCATGAACAAGAATTATCAATTCCTGTATATCGATTAAACGACTGACGATAATAGAGCCCGGACCGTCTCACAGACGTTCCGGGCTTTTTTATTGAATTGTCAAAACAATCTGTTGTTTAAGGTTTTCTGCAACAGCCCTTTTTTGTTATTATTTACCCGAAATAGTGATCCCGTCAAACGCCATGTACGGCAGGACACTCATGCCGTCCGCCACTTGCTCTTCGGAGATGGCGCGGAGGTGTTTGATCATATCCGCCATGTTGCCGCTGACCATCGTTTCGGAAAGGGCGGGCCCGATCTTGCCGTTCTCGATGAGGAAGCTGTTCTTGGCGACGCCGGAGAAGTCCCCGTTCGAGGACGGTTCGCCGCCGGAGAAGCGTCCCACCAGGATGCCTTTTTCGATGGAACCGATGATTTCGCTCAAGGGCTTGTCCCCGGCAGCGATGACGACGTCAAAACTGTCGTTTCCGCCGCGCGGGAGCTTCAGCTTGTTCGACGCGTACAGTCCCAGCAAAAACGCGTTCAGCCTGCCGTTGCGGATCACGTCGTAGTTTTCCGCCGGGAAGCCCTCGCTGGTCACGCGGCTCCCGCAAACGATCCGCTCATCCAGCGGCGCGAAGGATACGGTGATCCTTTCGTCCGCGACCATCTCGCCCAGCTTGTCTTTCCACGGGCTGGTACCGGACAGGAGTCCGCCTTCCCCGGCGAAATTCTCCAGCAGGGACCAGAACAGGGAGATCACGCACCCGGGCATGAGCACCATGGTGCCCTCGAACTTGCCTTCCACGCCGCTCGTTTCGATCTGCTTTTCCACATTGGCCAGGTCTTCCGCGATGGATCCCATCTCCAGGAAAGGCTTGTCCAGGCTGTCCGTCACAACGCCGCTGCCGAAGAAGGACGAGGCTTTCTCCCCTTCGTGGCCGCTGAACATCAGATCCACCTCATATTTCCCTTCGTGGGTGGAATAAAGCACGCCGTAGGAATTGGCCTTCGCGCTGTAGATTTCCCGGTGCGCGACGATCATCTGCTCCATGATGATCCTGGGGTAACGCTCTTTCACCGCCGCCATCAGTTCCTGGCAGCGCGCAAAGAGTTTGTCGGTATCGGGCTTCACCGCGCCGAGCACGAAGTCCTTGTTCTCGGATTCAGGCGCGAAGTCCCAGTTCTCGTCCGGCTGCGCGGACGCAGCCGCTTCCAGGCACGCTTTCGCGCTTTCGGCGATGGTCGCCTCGTCGTACCGGTTCTGGGATACGGTGCCCTTCCGGCCGCCCTGAATGGCGGTCATGGACAGCTGTTTGTCAAAGAGAGTGCGGAAGAGGCTGAATTCGCCTCCGTCCACGTTGAATTCGTGCGTCACCGTATAGGATACGTTGGCCAGCGCCTTGTCCGCTCCGGCTGCCTTCAGGGCCGCTACCGCGCTCTGGGCTGTCTTTTTGATCGTTTCTGTCATCGTCCTG
This sequence comes from Clostridia bacterium, assembly GCA_017430225.1. Classification (GTDB taxonomy): domain Bacteria; phylum Bacillota; class Clostridia; order Christensenellales; family Aristaeellaceae; genus UBA4246. The sequence continues at coordinate 14,027 of JAFRNK010000043.1, forward strand.
CCCTCCTTATCGGCCGCCGATGGTCACCCGGCATCTGAGCGCCGGACCGCCCATGCCCACGGGCATCGGCTGTTTCTTGCCGCACATGCCGGAACTGGCCCAGATCATTTCGTCCGAGACCATGTCCACAGTCTTGAGCATATCGAAGGCGACGCCGGAGATCGTGGTATCCCGGAGCGCCTTGCCCAGCTTGCCGTTTTTGATCTCATAGCCGAAAGTGACGCCGAACATGAATTCGCCCGTGGTGTCCGCCTGGCCGTTGTTCGTGTCCAGGAGATAGTACCCGTCGTCGATGGACGCAATCATATCCTCCAGTTTGGAAGTGCCCGGCAGCACGGCGGTGTTGCGCATGCGGATCAGCGGCTCATCGGAGAAGAGGTACGCCCGGGCGTTGCCCACCGGCGCCATCCCGAAGCGCTCCGCGCTCTCGCGGCTGTTCATGTATCCAACTAGGATGCCATCCTTGATGAGGATCGCGTCGCTCGCCGCGGTGCCCTCGTCGTCTACATAGACCGGCAGCGGCGTCGGCTTGCCGAAAGCGGTATGCGCGTAGTCCACCAGGCTCACGAGCTCAGACCCTACCCGCTTGTTCAGGTTCGGTCCCGCCACGGAGCCGCCGATGACCAGGTCCGCTTCCACGGTGTGGCCCACGGCCTCGTGCGCCAGCATGCCGGAAAGGATGCCGCCCAGGATCACGGTCTTGTTGCCCGCCTCGGGGTACACGCCCTCCGCCTTTTTGCGCAGGTCGCCGTAGAGCTTGTCGATCTCGCCGTAGTAAGCCTCAGGGCTGTTGAAATTCCGGTCGAAGGTGCCGTATCCTCCGCCGATGACCTTGAACAGTTCCACCGGATCCCCTTCGGGCCCGGCGATGGTCATCACCACATAGATATAGCTGCGGGGCATGACGCTGTATCCGTCGGTGCCGTTGCTGACGCAGAGCAGCTTTTCCATCGAGTCCGCGGTCGCGATCACGGTCCGGCTCATCAGGTCCGAGTATTTCCCGGCGATGTACCGGTCCAGGGCTTGTATAAACTCGATATAGGTCTTCTGTTCCACGTCGTTCAGTTCATAACCGGTCCGGCTCACGCCGCAGGCAAGGGCCTTGTGGGGACCCTTGCCTTTGCCGGCGTGCCGCGCCAGGAAGGCCGCGTTCTCGCTCGCCGCCTTCAGCACGTCCTTCACCGTTTCGTCGGTGTATTCCGCCGTGGACGAAAATCCGTACACGCCGTTTTCATACACACGGGCGGAGACGCCGAAGTTTTCCGTGCGCACGTTCCCGACGAGGTCGCCGTTCAGGATCGTGGCGCGCCGGTTAAGGTTGCGCTGCGCCCTGAGTTCCGTATTGGCGCCTGACGCAAACAGGTACTTTTTGTCAGTCAGCAGATCGTGTATCATTTGCTCACTCCTTTTCTGCAGCGCTCTCGCTGCTGATATTCAGGATCGGCAGGCTCGTGCTGCCTTCTCCGCTCATGAAGGTGGGCAGTTTGCCGTCCCAGTTGTTCGCCTGCTGCCACTTGATCAGGCTCTCGGTCAGCGAGGCGGCGATCTTCTGGTTCGCTTCCGCTTCCGCTTCCGCCTGAATGCGGGTGGCATAGGCCGCGGCTTCAGCCTGGATCTTCTTTACAGACGCTTCCGCTTCGGCGGTGATGCGCTGGCGTTCAGCCTGCTGCTGGGTTTCCATGGTTTTCTGCCCCTGCTCGATCTCGGCCTGCAGTTTCTTCTGCGCCGCGACCTGCTTCTGTTCTACCGCATCCGTGAAGCTGTTCGTAAAGTCGATGTTTTCAATACTCACGGAGATGATGTTGATGCCGTACCGATCCATTTCATCGGCCAGCTGGCTGCGGATGGTCTTGGACAGGGTTTCACGGGCAGCCACCAGATTCTCCGCCGTGTACTTGGAAAAGACCGCCTTCGTGTTTTCCAGCAGCCTCGGCATCACCAGGGTGTTGAAGTAGGAGGTGCCGACTTCCTTGTACAGGTTCATCGCTGTGGCCTTGTTGATGGAGAAGTTGATCGACCCATCGATGTCCACCTGCTGGATGTCGCTGGAGAAGGACTGGGTCTTGAAAGACGTCTTCTGCTCACGGTTGTCCATCAGCACCACATTCTGGAAGGGAGATTTGAAGTGGAAGCCCGCATCCAGGGTGTACTGCTCCACCCGGCCGAAGGTGGTCAGGATGCCGGTGTAGCCGGTCGGCACCTGCGCCGTGCAGGTGGCGTAGATCAAAACGCCGACAACTACGATCGCGATCACGATGATCAATGTCTTGCTCAGCCTCATGGTATGTTCCTCCTTATACTGTATCGTCTGCCGCATGGCGGCATGCATTCGGCTCTGTTTCGGCCAGGGATCGCGCGCCCCCCGCCGGAACACCTACAGTATACCTGTTTAGCGTGCCTCGCGCAAGTCCGCTTCGGCCTGAGCGCACATGTTGATTCTCTTTCCGCCCGCGAAACGCGTGCTCCCGCCTGTCCGGCACACGGTTTTTCCGGGTTTTTGCGCTTTTTATTTCTCAATTATTGCGAAATTATTAAGAATTTATTTCATATATCATTATAATGAATTTTTTGAACGATTTGCATGCTTATTTATACATCGCTATGCTTTAATTGTTAAATTTCTTTAAAACACGCACGGCGGAATCCTCCGTCTTGTTTTTCCCCGCTTTATCGCGTAAAATAGACGCAAGCAACTGAAAGGAGTCATCCGTATGAGCAGCAGACAGCCCTGTCAGACCACCGTTTCCCCCGCCTGGCTGCGGGACGCGGTCTTCTATGAAATCTATCCCCAGACCTTCTTCGATACCAACGCCGACGGCATCGGCGATTTCGCCGGCATCACCGCCAAGCTGCCCTATATCAGGTCCCTGGGCTGCAACGCGCTGTGGATCAATCCCTGCTTCGATTCCCCGTTCAAGGACGCGGGCTACGACGTGCGCGATTACAAGCTCGCCGCGCCGCGCTACGGCACCAACGAGGATCTGTATCACCTGTTTGAGGAGGCCCACCGCCAGGGCATCCGGGTACTCCTGGACCTGGTGCCCGGCCACACCTCCGAAGAGCACGTCTGGTTCCGCAGAAGCGGCGAAGAGCAGCCCAACGAGTATTCCGGCCGCTATATCTGGACGGACGACTGGTTCAAGGGCACGCCGGGCAGGCCGTACATCGGTGGCGAATGCCCGCGCAACGGCACCTACATGCTCAACTTCTTCAAGTGCCAGCCCGCCCTGAACTACGGCTGGCTGCACCCGACGGAGTCCTGGCAGTCCGCCATGGACAGTCCCGACGCCCTCGCCACCCGCGAGGCGATGAAGGACGTCATGCGCTTCTGGCTCAGCCACGGCGCGGACGGCTTCCGTGTGGACATGGCCGGTTCCCTCGTCAAGGGCGACAACGACCAGGGCAGCGGCACCTGCGCTGTCTGGCGCGACATCCGCGCGATGCTCGACCGCGAGTATCCGGAAGCCGCCCTCGTCGCCGAATGGTCGCATCCCCAGGCAGCCGTCGCCAACGGCGGGTTCCATATGGATTTCTATCTCGACCACTGGGACAACGGCTATCACACGCTCGTTCGCGATGGTGAAAAGAGCTTCTTCCGCCGTGACGGACAGGGTGACATCCGCCGCTTCCTGACCGATTTCACGCCCCGGTACGAGGCCTGCCTCGGCAAAGGCTACGTGGCCCTGATCACCTGCAACCACGACACGCCGCGCGTCTGTCCGGACCTGACCCCGGAGGAGGCCAAACTGGCCTACGCTTTCCTGTTCACGCTCCCGGGCGTTCCCTTCCTCTATTACGGCGACGAGATCGGCATGCGCTACCAGGCGGGCATGCCCACCAAGGAAGGCGGATACACCCGCACCGGCACCCGCACGCCCATGCAGTGGAACGCCGGCAAAAACCTCGGATTCTCCGAAGCGGACGCGGCCCGGCTCTACCTGCCGGTGGACCCCGCCCCAGACGCCCCGACCGTCGAAGCGCAGGAGGGCGATCCCGCTTCCATGCTTGAAACCGTCCGCGCCCTGATCCGCTTCCGTCATGAGCACGAAGACCTGGCCGCCGACGCCGATTTCGAGGCCTTTGAGATCCCCGGCGAACCCCACGCCCTGGTCTACCGCCGCGGCAGCCTCTACCTGTGCGTAAACCCCTCCGGTAAAGCCGTCAGACTGCCAAAGGACATCTCCGATAAACTGACCGGCAAAAAGCCCGCCTTCTTCATCGGCACTGAGCCCGCCTCCGCGGATCTCCTGCCTCCCCAGACCTTCACCATCTTCAGCACCTGACAGAAGTATATCTGCTTTCTCCCTTCTGCCTCAATCATACTGAAAGGAGACTTCATCCATGCTTCCATTTACCCGTGATCAAGCAATAGATCTCCTCAAAAAATACAATACCGAGCCCTTCCACATCCGCCACGCCCTGACGGTCGAAGCCGTCATGCGTCAGTTCGCGCTCAAAAACGGCGGCGACCCGGATCTCTGGGCCATGGTCGGCCTCCTGCACGACGTGGACTTTGAAAAGTATCCCGAGCGCCACTGCCTCGAAGCGCCCGCCATGCTCAACGAGATCGGCGCGCCGGAGGACTTCATCCGCGCGGTCTGCAGCCACGGCTACGGCATCTGTGTGGATATCAAACCGGAAAGCGATATGGAAAAGACCCTCTTCGCCGTGGACGAGCTCACCGGCCTGATCGGCGCGGCGGTGCTGATGCGCCCCTCCAGGTCCGCCCAGGACATGGACGTCAAGTCCCTCAAAAAGAAGTTCAAGGACAAGCGCTTCGCCGCCGGCTGTTCCCGCGACGTGATCCAGCAGGGCACGGAGCTCAAGGGCATCGAACTGGACCAGCTCCTTTCCGACACCCTGGACGCGTACAAAGCCTGCGAAGCGGATCTGAACGCCGCCTGCGAGGCGGAAAACGTATAAGCTGTGGAAATCAACTTCGACCTTCTGGTCGCCGGCTGCAACACCCGCTGCATGCACTGCTATGTGAACGGCGGCCCCTCAAAAGCCATGCCGCTCGCGGACATTTTGACCTGCCTTGAAAAGCTGGACGCCCTGGCGGCCCTTCTGCCCTGGACGTCCAGCTTTACTTTGGACAACGAGCCGATGAACCATCCGGAGCTCTGCCGGATCATCCCCGCCGCGGTCCAAACGAAGCACATCAAATATTACCATCACGGCATGACCACCGGCATCGCCCTGATCGGCCGGCCGGACCGGAACGCGGTCATGCGCGCGTATTTCGACGCCGGCTTCCGCCATTTCGGGATCACCCTCCACGGGAACGCCGAACACCACGACACGATCGTCCGCCGGCGCGGCGCATACCGGGCTTCCGTGGCAGCTGCCGAATATATGAAAGCGCAGGGGGCTGAGATCGAGATCTCCCTGATGTTCAACCATTATTTCCCGCAGGACGCGGAGTCTCTCGACGACGCCATCTCTGCCCTCAGGCCGGACAATATCTGGTTCGCGGTCCCCAATTACACGCCGCACCGGAACATGCCCGCCTTCGAGCCCTTCCGCGGCACCCTGGACGATCTGCTGATCCTCCGACCGTGGCTGTCCCGCTGGCGGCAGGACGAAGCAGCCCTGCTCCGCGATTCCGCCACCGTCGGCATCGTCAAGAACCGGCTCTGGCAGGATCTCAGCCTCAAAACCCTTTTCTCGGCCCCGCAGGACGAAATGTACCTGACCGTCCATCCGGACTGCCGCCTGTTCATGGGCAACACCGGCACCGAGACCCGGGACCTCGGCGACCTGCGGACGCTGGATATTGAAAAGACCGCCGCCCTGATCAGCGCCTCCACAGGCAACCGCGACTACGGCGCGTTTTATGCCCGGGATCAGCTTCCCGCTCAGACGGACCTGATCCGCGCGCTGGATGCCTTGCCCCAAAGCCTGCTCTACAGCGACGCCGCCAGCGTGATTTACCGCGGCCTGGCCGCGCTCGATACACCCACAATCTGCAACCGTAAAGAGGGATGATCCATGCACGAATTCACTTTGGAAACAGAACGCCTGCTTCTGCGTCCGCTGACCGTCTCCGACGCTGCCGCGGTCTTCCAATGGGCGGGCGATCCGCTCGTCGCCCGGTATATGGTCTATCCCACCTACACCTCCGTTGAAGACGTCAGGAAATGGCTGAAATCCGTCGAGCTGCAGGAAGGCACCTACGAATTCGGCTTTGTCAGAAAGCGGGATGCCCTGCTGATCGGGTCCGGTAGCATCGGGCCGGACGCCACCCGCGAAGGGTTCTGGGGTTTCGGCTACAATCTCCGGCGCGATTGCTGGGGGTACGGCTACGCGACGGAAGCTGCGAAGGCGATGATCCGCTTCGCGCACGATACATTCGGGATTACCCGCTTTTCCTCCAGCCACGTGGAGGCCAACAAAGCCTCCGGCCATGTGATGGAAAAGTGCGGTCTGCACTTCGTTCGGTACGGCCGCTTCGAGAAACTGGACGGGACCTGTCCCGCGCGCTCCATAGAATACGAAGGCAACATTCAGTAAATAAAAGAGATATGAGAAAACCGCTGCGCTGCCGTATTCTGGTATGCGCAACGGTTTTTTCAGACACGTGCCGCGCGTCCGCTGTCAGCGGAGCTTCTCCACGCACAGCACTGCGTCTTTGTACACGTTCATCAGCTGTTCCTCGATCATTGCCCGGTTGCCGCTGTACATCAGGGTCAACAGACGCCGTGCGGCGGACGGCAGGCTGTCCAGGGATTTGCGCCAGGCGGTGATGGCCCGTTTGCGTTCCTTGCCTGCGCCTTCATACACAGGGGCCAGAATTTCGTCCAGCGCCATCTGCCACAGCGTAGCGCCACGGCTGAATGCGGTTGCCCGATCTTCGCCGGCTGCCAGGCGCACAGTATCGTTCAGGGCCAGGGCGCCTGTGCTGTCGAACCGCTCGACGACCTTACAGTCGTTCCCGGCAAGTCCAGCGATTTCACGTCCGTTTTCCTTATGCTTCTCACCATCGTTCAGCGCCGTGTACTGTCCCGCGATACTGTCCGGCAGGTCTTCCGGCATGGTGTGGATCGCGCAGCACAGGGTGGCGCACTTCAGCCGCAGCGCTTCCACCTCGTACGCACCGGCCCCGGCGGCCGCGCACCGTTTGAGATAAGTGTCAAAGAATACCCGGTCTCCCATCACCGCGCTCCTGGCCTCAGAGTCGCCCGCCAGATAGAGGATTCCATACAGCTTTTCAAGTTCCCCGCGCCAGATGCCCGCGGCCTGGTCCCAGTCGCCCGCCTGAGCGGCGGCTTCGGCGACCTGGGCGGCGGGCAGGTGCTCCGCGCAGGTATGCAGGGTGTATCGCGCCTCGCCGGCGCCCAAAGCGTCGAGGGTCTGACGGCAGGATTCGCCATCCCGGGGGAGCAGGTCCGGGTCAAAGCCCGCCGGGTCCGTGCCCTGGAGTTTGGAGTACACCGTGCTGATCTGCGGCGTGCCGGAAACGCCGCCGATGGAATAGGTGAGGATGGCGCTGTTGACCAGGAACGGATGGGCGGCGTCGCTCTCCTGGACGGTGTAAGTATAGGTAAAGGTCTTCATCGCTCCGGGCGCGAGGCTGTCCAGCGTGGCGATCGGGGTGAAGCCGGCCAGGCTGTCGGTGAGGATCATGTCCGTCAGCGTCGCGTCGCCCGTGTTTTTGACTGTGATCACATAGTCGACGGCCTCGCCTGGCCGGTAATACTCCCCGTTGGCGGGCGGATGCGCCTCGGCCTTGGTCAGGAGGGGGTCGCCTTCTTTGTCCGGAGCCTTATGGGCCGGGGCGGTGGCCTCGTTGCTGGGCCAGTTATGCGGATGGCCGTCCGCGTCCTTGCCTTCGGCCACGGCGGCGTTCTTCACATAGCCCACCACATCCGCTTCATACCCGGTGACGATGTGGTCCGGAACGCTGCACGTGACGGTCTCCGCAGGGGCGATCTCGCTGAAGCTGCCCACGTTCACGCCCTTGTCGGTGACGGTGACGTCCGTGATGGGTGCTTCGGTGGTGTTCGTCACGGTCAGGATCCAGTGGATCGGCTCGCCCGCCGTGAAGTATTCGCCGTTTTTGGGGGCGGCGTATGACTTTTTCAGGGACAGGGCCGGGAGATCGGGCGGGACGATGTTCCGGGGGAACCAGATCGTCAGGCCGCCTTCGTTGCTTGCGCACAGCGGGTCTTCGATGATCCCGTCCGGATCGTATCCGTATTCGGTCACTCCGAAGGTCACATAGCCGTAATACAGGGGGTTTTCGGGGGTGTAAACGATCTTGTCGATGTCTGCGGATTCAGAACCGCCTCCTTCGCTGGTCTTCTTGATCAGCTCGTGGAGGATCGTCGTATGGGTCTCGTCCGGCTGTAAGATATCATAGCATCCCGGCCCTTTGACCAGCAGCGGGATATCGCCGTTGTTTGTGACGGACAGCTTGATCGCGACGTATGTTGACCAGCTGGATCCGCTTTCTTCGGAACTGATGCTGGCGTCTGACTGCACGAAAACGAACAGCGACGGATGGCCTTCGGCCGTCGGCTCGCCGCCCGTGGCGGGGATGGCTTCAGTCTTGGTGTGGCTCGGATCGTTTTTGCAGGTATAGGTCAACACACCATCCTCAGTGGCGGTGGGCATCTTGGTGACCTTGCCCCCGTCCCATTTGTGGCCCAGCGGCGTCACGGGCTTGGTCTCGGTGCGCCCGCAGCTGGCGCAGACATGGGCCTGCTCGCCGGCTGTCTCGCAGGTCGGCTGCACGATGACGCCCCACGCGCTGTAGGCGTGGCCGGTGGTGGGAATGGACTGGGTTTCCACCTTGTTGCAGCGGCTGCAGGTGCGGGTTTTGCTGCCTTTTGATGTGCAGGTTGCCTTCTTTGTCACCGTCCATTCGCTCCAGTTGTGGCCCAGCGCAGGTGTGGTTTCCTCAAAGGCTTCCTTCCCGCAGTATCTGCATACATATACCATGCCGCCCGACCATTCGCACCAGGCATCTCTGGGCCGGGGCATCCAGCCATGGTTTCCATCTTGCGATTTCGGGCAGCCTGCCGTGGACGGGGTTGCCAGCGCTGCCGGCAGCGCACCCAGTATCAGGATCAAAGCCAACGCAAGCGCTGCCATTCGTTTCATTGCCATCATAAGCGGCCTCCTTGATGTTATATTACGTTTTCACAGTTCAGTCGGGCAGTTGCATTGATTTCGAATCAATTGTATCACCGATCCGCCGCTTTGTCATGCACAATTTACGGTGGTGCGGATCAAATGTCGACCGCTCCCCGTGTTACCGGCTTGTACATGCCATCCGCCTTCAGCCTCCGGATATCCTTTTCATGATGAAACTGGGACCCACCACGCAAAGCAGCCTGCAGGAAGCCTTCCCCACGCCGCCGCGGGGGGAAGGTGTCACGCCGCAGGCGTGACGGATGAGGGC
>JAFRNK010000044.1 GCA_017430225.1 Clostridia bacterium
GAAAAGCATCGTCGATCTGCATAAGGGACACATCACCGCGGGCGGTGAATGGCATCGCAACGCTGTTTTTACGGTTACTCTGTAATTTCCTTTTCCTTACGCAGCGCCTGCCGGTCGCGCGCCCGGGAATAGGCTTTCCCGCTTTCGATGACGCGCGTGACCGGCCGCACTTCGCCCCAATCCCCGCGTGCGCGGCGGTGATATATCTTTTTCGCTTTTTTCGATTGTTTTTTCAACGGAACAAATTTGCTCATCGTGTTTTCCTCAGAATCAAAAAGCCCTCCCCCGGATCCCTGCTGTTTTCCAGCGGGTTGCTCCGGGGAGGGATTCTTTATCAGTTCAGGATATCGCCGGGGATAAAGCCCCTCGTGCAGAGACCGTTCGCTTTGTATTCCACGTAAGCGTAATGATGCGCGGCGTTCGACCAGGCGAGGAAATTGACTTCCGCGCCGGACGGGATGTTGGTCAGCAGCGCCGCCGTGTCGTTCGGGGCGTCGCGAAGCGACGCATTCGTCGCAACGACAGTCGGCACACAGTCGAACGAGACCGCTTTTACGCGCGCCTTGTCTGGCATCGCGGCCGCAGGCAGGTACCCGTACCGGTCGCCCGTGGCAGCGGCAACGCGGACAAACATCCAGTCGCCTTCCTCGCCGATCACATAGCATTTTTCTAACGGACGGATATGCGCTCCGCCCTCGTCTGCCCGCAGGTAGTTCTCGCCGGGGCCGGAAAAGAGGCCGTAATTGCCGCCCGGCGTCTTTGCCGCGAGCTCCTTCAGGACTGTTTTGCGTTCCGTTCCGGTCGTCTTCAGGTCTTTCGCGGGCTCCGCCACAGGCTTTTTGCTGAGCATGTCAGCATACATGAATCCCCAGGCAAGTTTCTTTTCCACCTTGAACTCGCAGTAGGCCCACTTCCCGTACCAGCAGAGGACATTGACGGTAGCGCCTTTCTTGATCTCGATGTTGCGCATGCTGATTTTGACCGGATCATAAGTTGCGGCACACTCATCGATCGTCGTGCGCAGCACCATGTCAAACCTCAGCTCGCCCACCGTGTCCGAAACACTGAGGATCGTGCGCTTGTCCTTGGCCGGTTCGGGAATGGGCACCCAGCCGATGCGGAATTTGTCCGTCGAGTAACCGTATCCGATCATCAGGCAGTTATCGAGCGTTCCGTACAGGCGGGCGTTGTTGCTGATACCGATCGCCGCGTTGCCGTGCCGGTAATACGTATCGCCCGGGCCCTGGTACACGATCATCCGCTCACCGAAGGTGAATACGGAATAATCCTTCATATTGAATTCAGAAGCCAGAGCCATGCATCCGCAGCACAGCAGTGATATGCAAATTAAGGCCGCAACTACACGTTTCATACACAATCTCCTTTTACTTGTCAGGGGATATTCTCAAAGAAGTCGTTCTTGGCCACATCAGGTCCGACAGCGGTAAAGTACAGTCCGAACAGACGGCAGTCATAGGGACCCTCTTCGAGCATCTGGTATGTCAGGGCACGCTGGGACACATGGCACCACAGCGCGTCCTTCGCAACCTCCAAACCCGTTTTACCCCCGAAAGCGGACAACGGCTGATGCCAGTCCATCACGATCTGGTTTTCCGGGTAGAGATGGGCATACATCTTTTTGACCTGCCAGGCGCCATAGGCGTCAAAAGATTTCGCGTCGTAAGTCGGATCAGCGGCGTATTCGATACATTTGACGGTCATATAAGCGGTGATCTGATGCGCCGCGTGGCCATATTCACCGTTGAAATCCTGCGTCAGCACCACCTCGGGCTTTACTCGCCTCAGGATGCTTACATACCAGGGATACACGCGCCGCGTACCGCCCCAGGCGTCATAGATCGTCGCGCGGTTGTACGCCATGAAGTCCTTATTCTCGCCGATCACCGGATAATAGCGGATGCCGCAGGTCCAAAGGCCGTCGAGCAGCTCGTTTTTCCTTCGTGCGTCGCCGTGCGCCAGATAGACCAGCTGCACCTTTTTCCCGCGTTCTCCGGCATATGTAGGAAGCGTACCGCCGAACCAAAGCAGTTCGTCATCGGGATGCGCGCTTAAAAGCAGGAGATCTGCCTTATCCACCGTCTCCCAGACCTGTACCCAGTCTGGCAGTTCGCCTGCCCCCAGCACCCGCAGTTCTGTCAGGTTGAGCATGTTTTTGCCGTCGTATTGCTCAATCGCGATCCTGAACGAATTGACGCCGGGCAAAGGAGTATATTGGTGCAGGTATTCCTCGTCGTGGTGGATATAATCCATATATCCGCCCTTTCCGTCCGGGATCTGGATCACGTGTTTTACAGCCTGTTTGAAATGGCAGAGGTAAAGGCCGTAAGCGGTTTCCCCCTGTTTCATATCCACCTGGACATAGCCTTTCTTGGCATACCAGGAAGTCTTGTATACATTGTCTGTCATGTGCGGTACGGAAGCATTGTTGGCTGTCGCGGTGATTTTTGCGGGCTTCAGTTCAGCCGCCGTTTCCGCACAGGCGCCCACAGCCAAAGACAGAACCAGAATGCTTACTGCGACCAGGCAGAACCCTTTGCCATACCGTATCATCATGCTCGTTTCCTTTCAGCGCCCCGCCTCATACTGAAATAGTATATCGTATATGCAGCAAGCGCAAGAATAAACAATCCATACCAGAACAAATCGGCCCATTCGCGCATAAAAGCAAAAGGAACATGGATGCGTCCGTCCAGTGCAAATTCAAGGAATATGATCGCCCCGGCAGCTATGAACGCGCTGATGATGCCGGCAATGGGTTTCCGGGCCTCAAAGCCTGTCAAAATGACCATCAGGGAACTCAATAGATAAAAATACAGCTGCTCCTGATGCACGAAGCCCCACATCATATAGGTATCATGCCGCATACTGATCGCCAGCGCTTCGCAGAGACCCATGAGGAAGAGCGTATCCCGCAGCGGTACCCGCTTCTTGGCTTTCACTCTCATTCTGATGATCAGCCCCACGGCGACAGCGATCATCATCAGCGCTTCGATCAGCGCAACATTCAGCCTTCCGCCGTATTCGCCGCTGACAGCCAGCCAGGCAGGCGATTCGAGCGCTCCGCCAAAGTCCATGCCAACGGCTGTCCATTCGAGCAGGCGTCCTTCCGCCACCAGCAGCAGGAGGGGCAAAGCCAGCAAATCCAGCGTTCGTTTATCTTCCTTCAGCCATCTGCAAGCCAGCCATGCGCAGCCCGCCGCTCCCGCTACCGCGCCAAAGAGCGAGAAGCCTCCGTCTGTCCACCAGAAAAAGGACAGGACGTTATGCGTACGTCCGATGAAAAAATCCAATGCGCCAAACCAGTAGACCAGGCGTGCGCAAAGCAGCCCGCCGAGTGCGCTGAACCCGCTGATCAGGAGAACACTGCTCATCGCCGTGCGCGGTCGGTTCAGCAGGATGAAGGCTGCAACACATACCATGATGGACACGGCAAGCCCAATACTGTACAGGTTCATCCGCTCACTCTCCGTTCAGCAGCATCAGCAGTTCCGCCATGTCCGGATCCTCTTCCGTTTCCGCTGCGCTGCTCGCAAAACGCATGCTGGCTTCCGCGGTGATGCGCGGGCTCTTCACGAACAACACCGTCAGCACCGCCACCAATGCCAGCAATAGAATGCCCGTCACCGCGTGACGCCTGTTTTCTGTCATTCCGTCACTCCCAGGTTTTCGGATCCACGGCGCTGCATACATAGACGATATCCGACATGGGCCGCTCAGATCCTGAGTAATGCTCATCAAAATACTTGCGGTTGAAAAACATGATGGAGGAGTTGCCGCCGTCCAGATTGTAAGCGGTCTGCACACCGAGCGTCGCCACGTAATTCGCCGCGTCTTGCATCGTCATGCCCTTGGAATTCTGGCTGCGTCCTTCGATCTCAACAAAGAGGTATTCCAGCGGGCCGACCTGGCAGATAATCGTCCTTGGGGCTTCTGCCAGACGCTCGAAATCATAATCCAGAATCGTCTGCGCCTTCCCGTCGATCACCATAGCGGGGCCGAAGCAGAAAGAATTGATGATTTTATGTCCTTCTTTCAGAAATTTTGCCATTGCTTTGGGGTCGGAATTGACAAATGCATGAAAGTCGCCGTTTTCGTCAATAAACAGGGTATCTTTTTCCGGGCTGGCGGTCTGCTGAAGCATGACACCCATCCGATAAATGAGCCCATGCTTGCGTTCTGTCAGCTTATCCCCATTGACGGCCACGACCGCGTTATAGCTGCGGACCAGGCCGCCAGGCTCGCTGTTATAAATGCTGCCCGGCTCGCCGTAAACCGCTGTGCGCAGCTGTGTCGGGCTCTTGACCTTGATCCACGCAAGGTCCACCGTTGTCCTTGGAAGACGGAGTTTCTCCATCCTTACAGTCAGGCTGTCATCCTGATACCCCATATCGGTATAGCAGGCCGGGTTCGGTTTGCAGCCCGGAGTCAGTGAAATCGGCAAATCGTATTTGTTTTCCGCAAGCGCGGGACATAACACCAGCAATAATACGCATATTATCATCAAAACCGTTACCATCCGCGGTTTCATCAAACACAACACTCCTTTCACACGCGGTAGTATATCCTATTTTGATTCATTTTTCAATACTCGATCATTGAGCTGTAACAATTGCGGGTTGTGCTCACCCTCAAAAACTGATATAATCTTCTCGTCAGAGCGAAGGCCGCATCAGCCCGAACTCTAAGGAAGGAGCAGGAATATGATTGAGACAACATTCGCCCAGACGGAAGGCAAGCGCTACAGCTGCCCGAAGTGCGGGGGCGGCCTGCAATACGATATCACCAGCGGACAGATGAAGTGCGACCACTGCGGACTTCTAACCCCTGTCGCCACATTCCCGGCGGAAAGCGTGCAGGACAACACTACGATGGAAGTCACGGAATTCCGCTGCCCGCAGTGCGGCGCGGCTGTTTATTCCTCGGATACGGCGGTCACCAGTTTCTGCAGCTTTTGCGGCAGCGATGTGGTGCTGACCGCGAAACTGACACGGACAAAACGCCCCGGACGCATCGTTCCCTTCAAAATCACCAGACAGCAGTGCGAACAGAAATACCGGGACCATCTGGCCAAGTATCACCTGGTACCCAAAACACTAAAAGCAGCTGAAACCATCTCCCACTTCCGACCGGTATACGTCCCGTTCTGGTCATACCATGTCAGCAGCAGCGGACCCGCACAGCTGACCGCAACGAAATCTTACACCCGCGGGCAGACCCGGTATGACGATACTTACAGCCTGACCGTCGACGCTTCCATCGACCAAAAGGATATCCTGTACGACGCTTCAACCGTATTCGAGGACGAAACCGCCGCGATGCTTCGCCATACCGCCGATCATGCCGTTCCGTTCCATCCTGCGTACCTGAGCGGCTTTTTCGCCCAGGCGGCAGACGTCAAGCCGGAAGCCTACTATCCCGAAGCCGCCGCGACCGCTGGCCGCATGTTCATCGAGAAAGTGAAAAATGAAGGCAGCTATGATACCGTCACTGCAAAAACGGACGACACTGCCGGATATTTCGGGCTGCCGAAACCCGCTTTTGACCAGGAACTGATCATGCTGCCCGTATGGCTGCTGGCTCACCGGCAGTTCGACCGCGTCGTTTATACCGCCATCAACGGCAGTACCGGTGACGTCGTATGCGACGTGCCGGTCGGCCTCGGCCGCGTAGCCGGTGTATCAGCGGGGATCGCCATCGGATTTTTCGTCCTGTTGTACCTGTTCATGACGCTCAAGCCGGATCTGCTGCTGGCCCTATGCTCCATACTCGCGCTGATCACACAGTACCGTTTCAGCGCGATGCACGAGATGCTGTACAACCGTAAAACGAGGGCGTTTGAACCCGATTTCAGCGGGCAAAGAAAGGGTTTTACCGGGCCTGCGCAACTGCTGCTGAACAAGGGAGCCAAATCTGCCAACACAGAAAAAGTCAAAAATATCAGTATCAACGCACTGTCAGGCATCGCAGTCGTCGTCGGTATTCTCGGCGTCAGGACGATCGGCATGCTGATTGCCGCCGGCATCGACAATATTTACCAGTTTACGGACAGCGCGATTTCCCTTACCCTGCTCATCGTCATGATCCTTATGATCGTGCACACCGTCCGCAGGTCCGTCAAACCCGGAAGCGGGCTTCCGGTGCCGCGCATCATTTCCTGCCTCGCCTGTGCCGCGGGACTGGTCTTCATGATTACGGCCCAGGCGGAAGACATGCTGTTCTACGGCTGCGTGATTGTCCTGCTGGCGGCAGCCATCTGGGAGCTCGCCATCATCATCAAGGCGCACAATGAATACGCGTCCCGGCCGGTGCCGTATTTCGACGGGAAGGAGGCTGGCATATGAAAACCCGTTTCCTGCGTGTGTTTCTCCTCATACTCGTCCTGACGTTTCTTCTGTCCGCACCGGTATTTGCCGACAACACGCCAATCATCCGTGACGATGCAGACCTTTTGACCGATGGAGAAGAGCAGGATCTCCTCACGGTCATGCAGGAGATCTGCGAATACGGCACACCCATCTTCTGGTCGACCACAGCATCCGGCGACGCGGAGCAGCTGGCAGAAAATTTTTACCATACCCAGATCGGCAAAGCCAGCGGGACCCTGCTCGCAATCAACATGAATTCGCGCGTGATTACCGTTTTCTCGGACGGCGACATTTACCGCACGGTCACCCGTTCGGAAGCCAATACCGTCACCGATAATATCTACCGCTACGCCAGCGCCGGCAATTACTATCAGTGCGCGCAAAGCGCATTTGAACAGATCGGACGCCTCCTGCGCGGCGAGCGGATCGCCCGCCCCATGAAACTGATCAGCAGTATCCTGCTGGCGGTCACCCTTGCCCTGCTGATCGAATACCTGTATATCAGCAAACGCTATGAACAGCACGATACTGCCGGCAAGGTCAAGACCGCAGTGCCTTTGTCCGTGCTCTCAGCTTCCGCGTTCACCGCGACCATTTTAAACAAGCAGCAGCGGCTCACCCGCCAGACGAAAACAGACCTGAGTTCTGACTCCGGCAGCCGTTCCGGCGGTCACTTCGGAGGCGGCGGTGGCGGATTCGGCGGCGGAGGCTCATCGGGCGGCGGTGGCAGCCACAGATTCTGACTTGAGGAGGTTTACCATGTATTCATTCGAAGAGAACGCTTC
>JAFRNK010000045.1 GCA_017430225.1 Clostridia bacterium
GCGCCATGCGGTTCATCACCGCAAGGCCGACGGACGCTTCGCTGACCGCTTCCGCGAGCAGGCGGTCATAACCGCAGTCGTCCGCGTCCCTCAGGCACGCAAACAGATTATGCGCCGCGTCCAGCAGGGTCTCCCCCAGGCTCATCGTTTTCCGGCCCGCATACCAGTCAAGATGCGGTGCCGTCGCAAGGATCACCGGACGCAGCCCGGCATCGGCAGCTTTGTCATACGCCCGGCAAATCGCCTGTTCGACCGCTTCCGCGCTGCCGCGGTAGATCGTCAGCCTGCCCTTCGGCGCGTAGTGTTTATGCTTCATGCCCGGAGACGGGGCCGATTCGCCTTCGGCCAGCGGGCGCATGACGCTGTCCGCGACCTCGCACGCACCGACCAGCTCCGCGACCATCTCGCGCGTGACAGCGCCAGGGCGCAGGATCACTGGTACCTCTCCGGATGCGTCGAGCACGGTGGACTCCACGCCGAAATCGCACGCGCCGCCGTCCAGGATCAACGGGATGCGCCCGTCCATATCCTCCAGTACGTGCGCCGCGGCCGTCGGGCTGGGACGGGTGGACAGGTTCGCGCTCGGCGCCGCCACTGGCACCCCGGCGACCCGCAGCATGTCCCGCGCCACGGGGTGGCTCGGCATCCGCATGCCCACGGTGTCAAGCCCGGCCGTAACGACTTCCGGCACCTTCGCCTTTTTCCGGCACAATACCGTCAGCGGGCCCGGCCAGAAGCGGTCCATCAGGCGCAGCGCCGTTTCGGTGGGCTCGCACAGGTCACTCAGCTGCGACCGGTCCCAGATATGCACGATGAGCGGGTTATCCGCCGGGCGGTTCTTGGCCGCGAAGATCCGCAGCACCGCTTCGGGGTTCAGCGCGTCCGCGCCTAGCCCGTAGACCGTTTCCGTCGGGAAAGCGACCAGTTCGCCCCGCCGGAGCAGTTCTCCCGCTTCTTCAAGCGCTTCAGGCGTCGGCTTCAACACTCTCGTTTTCATTTGACCGCCTTCAAACCGCCAGCTGCGGAATACCCTCGATGAAGACCTGCCGCGTCCGCGCCTGGATGTCGCGCAGCGGATTGCCCTCGAAAATCGCGATGTCCGCGTCCTTGCCAGGCTCGAGCGAGCCGATCCTGTCCTCGACGCCGATGACCTGGGCGGGATTCAGGGTGATTGCCCGCCAGGCGGAGTCCTCGGACAGGCCGCTCTTGACCGCGAGGCCAGCGCACAGCGGCAGGTACTGCAGCGGGATCACCGGCGCATCCGTGATCAGGCAGACCTTGAGCCCCGCCGCGTCCAGCAGGCCGGGGGTCTCAAAGGATTTGTTCCTCAGTTCGATTTTGCTCTTGTGCCCGAGCGACGGGCCCACGAGCACCGGCCAGCCAGCCTTCTGAAGCTGCGGGATGATCAGATGGCCCTCCGTGCAGTGGTCGAGCGTCACGCGGATATTCAGTTCCTTCGCAACGCGGATCACGGTCAGGATATCGTCCGCCCGGTGCGCGTGGCATTTGAGCGGAATCTCCCCGCGGATGACGGGCAGCAGGGCTTCCAGTGCGGGATCGAAGGGGCGCTTCTTGGACTCGTCCTGCGCCGCTTCCCCGATCTCCTCAGCATAGCGCTTCGCTTTCCAGAGGGTCTCCCTGAGCAGGGCAGCGACGCCCATGCGCGTGACCGGCTTCTTATGCCCCTGCTGGCCGTAGCAGTTCTTCGGGTTCTCGCCGAACGCGGCCTTCATCGCCGCCGGGTCCTTCAGGATCATGTCGCTCACGTCGGTGCCGCGCAGCTTGATCGCCACAAAGGTGCCGCCGATCACATTCGCGCTCCCCGGGCCCGTCATCGCGGCGGTCACACCTGCGGCGACAGCGTTGCCGAAAGCTTCGTCCATCGGGTTGATGCCGTCGACGGCGCGCATGTCCGGCGTGACGGGATCGGACATCTCGTTATAGTCCGCGCCTTCCCAGCGCATGGCTTCCTCGTCGACGCCGATGTGCGTATGCGCATCTATAAATCCGGGCGTCACCAGCAGGCCGTCCGCGTCGAAGACTTCTGCGTCATGCGCGTCGATATGCTCGCCCAGCGCGGCGATCTTCCCGCCGTTCACCAGCACGTCGCCGATAAAATCCTTACCGGCGATGGGTTTGATGTGTCCGTGTTTGATCAGCAGCATAACAGGCTCCTTTCGTCGTCACAGTTTCAGTTCGTCCAGTTTTTTCTTCTGCTCGTCCGCGGTCAGCGCGTCGATGAATTCGTCCAAGTCGCCGTCCAGTACGGCGTTCAGTTTATACAGCGTCAGGCCGATGCGGTGATCCGTCACGCGGCTCTCATGGAAGTTGTAGGTCCGGATGCGCTCGTTCCGCTCTCCCGTGCCCACCTGCGCCTTGCGGTTCGCCGCGTAGTTCTGGTCCTGCTCCGCGCGGTACAGGTCGTACAGGCGGCTCTTCAGCACCTTCATGGCCTTTTCCTTGTTCTTGAGCTGGCTCTTTTCGTCCTGGCAGGTCACCACCAGGCCGGTCGGCAAATGCGTGATGCGCACCGCGGAGTCCGTACGGTTGATGTACTGGCCACCATGCCCCGACGCGCGGTAGGTATCGATGCGGATATCGCTGTCGGCGATGTTGACCTCCACGTCCTCCGCTTCGGGGAGCACCGCCACGGTGGCCGTGCTCGTGTGGATGCGCCCGGCGGTTTCGGTGACCGGCACGCGCTGGATGCGGTGCACGCCGCTTTCAAACTTCAGCCGTGCGAAAGCCCCGACGCCGTTGATCAAAAACACCGCTTCCTTCACGCCGCCGAGCTCCGTATCCACGACGTTGATCGGCTCGGCCTTGTAGCCGTGGCGCTCCGCATAGCGGACATACATGCGCATGAGCAGCCCCGCGAACAGCGCAGCCTCTTCGCCGCCCGCCCCGGGACGGATTTCGAGGATGACGCTGCGGTCGTCGTTTTCGTCCTGCGGGATCAGGAAAAGCCTGAGTTCCTCCCGGAGCGCGTCCCGCTGCGGGTACAGGGTTTTCAGTTCGTCCGCGGCCTCCTGGCGCAGTTCCGGATCCTCACGCAGTTCTTCAGCTTCCGCGATATGCCGGCTGAGCGCCTGATAGCGCTCCCAAGCGCGCACGGCGGGCTCGAGCCTCGCCTGCTCCCGCAGCGTGTGCCGGTACTTCGGCACGTCCAGGATCACCTCAGGCTGCTCAGCCGTCAGGCAGAGTTCTTCGTACCTGGCAGCCAGCTGCTCAAAGTGCGCATGCAACATCTGATCGTCCATAATCATTCCCATTCTATCCGATATACGCAGACTTCCCGGACGCCCGACAAATACAGCGGGTGCTCCGGCGGTACGGGCTCGATCCCCTCCAGCGCCGCGCCGGCGAGTTCCAGCGTCCACCGCGACGCCAGGTTCCCTGGCCGGCACGTGACCGTCAGGCCGTTCGATCCCAGTCGGGAAGCCTCTTTGCACATGAGGCGCAGGGCAGAAAGCGCGTACCGGTGTCCGCGGTAAGGCGGGAATACCGTATAGGCAGCCTGCCCGCTCAGCCGGGCAGCCCAGGTGGGCTCAGGCCTCAGCTCGCAAACCCCTGCGCGAACGCCATCCGCCAGGATGTCGTAGTACAGTGTCCGCATCCGGCTGCCGTCCGCGTTCCCGGGCATCTCGCCCGTCAGGCGCAGCGCGACCGCGCCGGCTCCGTCCGGCATGGTTTTATTCCACCGCCGCCACGGGCTTCAGGATATCCGCGTGGCGGACGCCGTGCGAGGCGTCGAAGTGGTCCGCCTTGTTGAAGTCCGCGTGCGCTATGATGTATTCCCGCCGCGGGTCGACCCTGTCGCCCATCAGCAGGGAAACCATCTGCTCGGCCGCCGCGGCGTCCTCGAGCGTGACCTGCATCAGCTTGCGGTGCCGGCGGTCCATGGTCGTCTCCCACAGCTGCTCCGGGTTCATCTCCCCCAGCCCCTTATAGCGCTGGAGCGTATAGCCCTTCAGGCCTGTCAGCGCCTTCTTGAGCTCCTTGTCGTCGTAGCAGTAGATCTGCTTGTCGCCCTTCTTGATCAGGTACAGCGGCGGCATGCCGATGAAGACGTGCCCGTTGGTCACCAGCTCGCGCATGTAGCGGTAGAAGAAGGTGAGCAGGATAGCCCGGATGTGCGCGCCGTCCTGATCGGCGTCGGACAGGATGATGACCTTGTGGTATTTCAGGTTCTTCAGCTGGAAATCTTCGCCGATACCGGTGCCCAAAGCCGTGATCAGGCTGCGGAACTCGTCGTTGTTGAGGACGGCGTCCAGGCGCTTTTTCTCCACGTTGAGCGGTTTCCCGCGCAGGGGCAAGATCGCCTGGAACCGCCGGTCGCGGCCCTGCTTGGCGGACCCGCCTGCGGAATCGCCCTCGACGATGAAAAGCTCGTTTTCCTGCGGCGTCCTGCCGGTGCAGGCCGAAAGCTTCCCGACAAGCGGCGCCGCTTCCAGCTCGTTCTTCGTGCGTGCGATGTCCCTCGCCTTCCGCGCCGCTTCGCGGACCTTGGCGGACTTCATCGCTTTCTCGACGATCTTCTGGCCCAGCTCCTGGTGTTTCAGGTTTTCCAGGTACAGGGTCAGCTGGTTGTATACGATCGTTTCCACTGCGGGCCGGACTTCGGTATTCCCGAGACGCCCCTTGGTCTGGCCCTCAAACTGGGGATTGCGCACCATCGCCAGCAGCACGCAGGTCAGCCCCTCGCGGAAGTCTTCGCCGCCCAGGTTCGGGTCCTTGTCCTTGAGGGCGCCGACCCGCCGGGCGTACTCGTTCATCGCCTTCGTCATGGCGGCTTTGGCGCCCTGCTCGTGGGTGCCGCCCTCCGCCGTGGGGATATTGTTGACATAGCTGAAGAAGGACTCGGTATAGCTGTCCGTGTACTGCAGCGCCATGGACACGCGGATATCGTTCTGCGCCCCTTCAAGCACGATCGGTTCCGGATGCATGGGCGTCTTGTCGGCGTTCAGCGCGCGCACGTAGTCCGCGATGCCGCCGTCGTAGCAGTATTCAACCGTCCGTCCGTCCGCCTCCTTGCGCCGCTCGTCCGTCAGCTTCATGCGGATGCCCTTGTTCAGGTAGGCGAGCTCCTCGATGCGGCGGCGCACCGTCTCGTACTGGAAATCCGTCGTGTCGAAGATACGGTCGTCCGGCAGGAAGCGCACCAGCGTCCCGCGCTTGCGGGTATTGCCGATGCGGGTCAGCGGCATCACGACTTCGCCCGCGACTACATGCTCGTCGTCGTCGCCCTCAGAGGCGAACTTCATCTGCCAGTGCGAAAAATTGAGGAAGACGTCAACGGTCAGCCAGCGCGAAAGCGCGTTGACCACGGACGCGCCGACCCCGTGCAGGCCGCCCGAGTACTTGTAATTCTCGTTGCCGAACTTGCCGCCCGCGTGCAGGCGCGTAAAAATCAGCTCCACGCCGGAAACGCCGGTCGCCTGGTTGATATCGACCGGCATGCCGCGCCCGTCGTCCCAGACGGACGCCGAGCCGTCCTGGTGCAGCGTTACGCTGACTTCCGTCGCGAAGCCGCCCATGGCCTCGTCCACGGCGTTGTCCACGATTTCCCACAACAGGTGGTGCAGGCCGCGGCTGCCCGTCGAGGCGATATACATGCCCGGGCGCACGCGTACGGCTTCCAGGCCTTCCAATACTTTGAGACTGTCCGCATTATACTGCTGCATTCAATTACTCCCGCTGATCGGCCTCGTCGCCGAAATATACGATATTGTCCTGCATCGGCATGCCCCGGATCTCAAACAGTTCGTCCACGGTCACGCACAGGTATCCGCGCTGGTACAGGCGGGTCATGATGCTGTTCGCCGCGCGGACGCTGTGCGGGGCGATATTGTGCATCAGGATGACCGACGTCTGCTTCAGGGTATGCACCATCGTGCTCGCGAAATCGACCTTCTCGCCCGTCTTGGCGTCCACCGCGTCGCCGCTCAGCGTCGTCCAGCGGACGATGGGCATGCCGATTTCGTACTTGGCATAGAGCTTGTCGTTGCCGCCGGGTGCCCGCATGTAGGAAGGCTCAATGCCGATGATCGCCGCCTGCTCCTTCGCGAAGCGATCCTTCTCCCTGAACATGGTATTCCTGTCATCCAGGCGGTCCGTATGGGTATAGGTGTGGCTCTGCACCGCGTGCCCCGCGTCGTGCTCCCAGGCGACGTAATCGTGCGCGTTGGCCATCGGCCGACCGAGGTTGAAGAATGTCCCCATCGCGCACCAGGATCGCAGGGCGTCAAGGATATTCGCCGTCACGCCGCGGCCCGGCCCGTCGTCGAACGTCAGCGCGGCGAGGAGATAATTGCTGTTATCCAGTTCCGCGCGCGCGTAGTCGGTCATATAGTCCGTGAGCAGGCGGTAGGGAATCCTCACGTGCATCAGGGTCGTCCTGCCACGGTAGAGCTCGGACGCGGAATAGTGGAATTGCAGGTAGGCCGGCGACAGGGTGAAGGGCGCCTGCCTGATCTCCCGGCAGATGCGCTCCAGGACGGCCTGATTGGCCTTGACGTCCGGGAAATAGGCGTTCAGCTGGTCCCGGACCGCCGAGCGGATCGTCTCTTCCGCTCCTTCGGTAAACACGTCGTCCAGCGTCAGGCGGCTGCCGGTCTTCAGGTCGAACACCGCGGTCTCGAAACCGGACCAGAGGTGCTTGCGTTCCGCGTCCGTATGCGCGAGCACCAGGAAGGACACAGTCTTCGTGCCGCTCAGGTAGACCGTCGCACCCGTATCCGCCAGCGCGTTGTTGCTGACCTTGTCAGGCAGCCTTTTTTCCGCTTCCGCGGCCAGGCGGTCCACGATCCGGGCGATCTCCCGGTTCACGAGCGGATTGACGGTATCCGGGTAAGTACGGGTGATTTTGCGCTTGTTGCGCGATTCAGGCATCACTTTAGTCTCCTGCCTGAACCGTAGTAATTCGGGAATAGGTTCACGCTCCGCGCCTGCGGGCAGGGTGATCAGGCTGAGAAAAACCGTCAGGCACAGCGCCAGGGACAGCCACTTTTGCTTCACAACTTCCTCCGAGAAATACAGGAATATAAAACAGCCAAAGCGCCATTCAGGATAC
>JAFRNK010000007.1 GCA_017430225.1 Clostridia bacterium
CGAGGTGCCGTCCTTCCGCTTCCAAGTGATGGTCAGGCCGGAAGATCCGAGCGCGATGCTCGTCTGATCCAGAAAGACCACAGGGGTCAAAACAAGATGTGTGCTTGCCCAGCTCGGCGCATAGGTATGCGGCAGAACATTAGGGTCCTCGCTCTGCGTCTTTGGCAGATTCGATGTGATATATGCCGACAGCTTCCGCTGGTCCGTAATGTCCACGAAAGTCTGCTGGCTGGATGTGAGTACAGTAGGCATGTGTTTGCCCTCCTTCAGATCGTTACTTCACAATAGAAGGATGCGTTGTCCGTCACATCCTCCGTTGATACGGTTATGGTTTTTGTGCCGACATGGGCTGCGTCCCACTCGGCATCGGCTGCGGTATCACCAGAATTGCGGTGCCACGAAAAAGCTGATGCGTCCAGCGTATCCGTGATCTCCTTATCCCAGGAATACACCTTGCAGCGCACAAGGCTCTGCTGCGTTTTCTCCCGGAAGATACTCACGCCCTCGGTCACCAGCTCTGTGCGGTACATCTTGGATTCATTGATCTTGTCCACCTGACCGGAGATCACATCGATCCTGCCGGACTGGCCGACCACATCCTCCTCCAGAGCGGAGATGGTATCGTTCTGCTTGGTGGAGAGGCCGGTCAGTGTCACGCCGGATGCGCCGATGGTGATCGTGTTCCCGGCGGGGTTCAAATAGTCCCGGGTACGCCCCACGCAGCGGTATCTGCCGTCAATGCCGTGGGGTGGAGATTTGCAGACCACATACATTCCGGCGTGGATATCCCCGATATCTGCGCCGGTGTCCGATTCGTCCACGATGGTCAGTTCCATGCTGGTGACGCCCTGGGCCAGATCGTGCAGGCGTGTCCTTGCCTTGGTGAGCAGATTGCCGGGGACGGTCACATCATCCCATATCTCGGTTCTCCAGATCATTCCGATCTCTGCCGCGGCTTCTTCATCAACTATGTAGTTTTTCCCGCCGTTCACGGATGTGATCTGGACCCGCTCATCTGTTTCGTATTCCTGTCCCTCGGCATCGGTATCCTTGATTTTTGCTCCAAGCGGAAGGAGGACGGAGACCCGGTCGGTATGATCCCGGCTGATCTTCACGTCCAGCAGATTCTTGCCGTACTCCACGGTCTGCGGTGAGAGCGAATCGAAGTCCGCAATATAATCCAGGTACTTCACTCCGCCCGCATAACGCACCCGCAGAAAGCCGCCGTGGGTCTTGATCAGCTTGTCCCGGATGGCGTCCAGCGTGACGGTGAAGTCTATGCTGCTGTAGGAGACATAGTCATTGTTGTCCATCACCGTCACATTACCGACTACAAACCGCTTCTTATCCTCGACCGTGTTGTTGTGGACGGAGATGAACAGTTCGAGCAGGCCGCGCAAGGTGCCTTTGTAATCATAGGGCGGTTGGACGCTGTCTTTCAGATAAGCAAGACAGCTTTCGCATGTCCAGGTATGGGTATTGTAAAAATCTGTACCGTTGTCCAGCGCCCGGCCCTCAAACACCACATCATTGCCCTTTTTACAGACGATGGTGGAGGCAAGCGGCCGGATGCTGGAAAGGTACGGATGGTTGAAAGGTGCGGAAAGCGTCATGCTGTCGATGTTCTCCGCGTCCTCTTCGATTCGGGCGTCCGTGATCGCCAGCTTCGACATCTGCGGATGATAGAACAGAGCGCCATCCACGTATACGCGAAAAAGGCTCATGGGCAGCCCTCCTTCGTAAAATGAAAAGAGACCGGATTCCTCCGATCTCTTAGGTTGTATTCAATTAGCTAAACTGGAATTTATAACGTTATTCTGCTTTGCGAGATTGAAAATCCTGATAATGATCATTCGTCAAGAGTTCAGGATTATCACCGCAGAAGGCATTTCCGGCTTCTGCATCGTTCATCAGATAGTATCGGAACCAGGCAGTCATATAGGCGTCGAATTGCAAATAGGAATCGCCGTGGTCAACATTCGTTTTGCGTACATAGACCTTATCAACGTCCGGCAGCAACCCGAAGTTCTCTTCCAGGCTCCACAAGGGACAGATGCCCTGCATGATCCCCGCCTTCTCGTCCGACTCCTGGTCGGCGGAGGTTGCCGTTCCGGCGTCAAATGATTGCGTTCCCGCAGTCAGCAGCGTTGGAACATTTACCTTTGAAATATCATATTCCCAGCCGTCCCCGAACACTTTGGTATGATACGATGACGTTGCGCTGACGGCGTACACCGTTTTGATCATATCGGCGTGGGGCTGGATCGTTGCCATGTTGAATACAGCCGGCCCGCCCTGAGAATGACCGCCGATGCCAATGTTGTCCAGATCGATCTTCTGATACAGCACACTGCCGGATTTTTCATTCTCTTTGATTAACAGGTCAATACCGGCATTCAGGGATTCACCCGTCCTTGTGTTTTCATCGTCATTGGAAACGACGATAAATCCCCAGGAGGAAAGGTGCGTCAGGAAAGAGGTGTATGTATCCGACTTGCTGCCTGTTCCGTTTGCCCACAGAACGACCGGGAATTTTCTCGTTTCCTTTTCCAACTCGGTCGGATAATAGATCACAAATCTGCCGATCTGTGCGGTATCGGACTTGAACTCTATGCTCGAAACCTCGCTTGAACCCATCGGCGTGTATTTCTTTTCGATTGCTCCCACAGGGTTCGTATACTCATAATACCTATCATTCTTCTCTTTTGCCATTTTCCCTAACGCGGCAATGACCACTATAACGAGAATGACGATGATCAACGCCACGATGAGCAGAACCTTTATAAACTTTTTCATTTGCTTTCTCCTGCCTGTTTATTTCACAGTTAATGGTTTACAGTCATACTCATTAAATCCCGAGTTGTCGAGATGGAGTATACCACATTTCTGAGGCTTTCGGAAGACACTTTATAGCCGTCCCTGCCTGTAAGTGAAGGTCGTTGTCCCTTCTCCCGTGACGGATACTGTGTTGTCTCCATGCCGCAGTTCCAACTCTGGGATCTCCCAGGTTCCGGCGCTGACAGTTTTGTGGAAGGATTCTCCGTCAATCGCCCAGCGGAGGGTGGTTTCCGCTGTAGCGGTAATGACCGGCACAACGGGCATATAGTCATTATGAAGAATGACTGTGCCGCTGCCAGTGATACTCTCGACCGTTTCCTCCACATAGTGGAGAAAGGCGTCACCATCCGTGCAGGACAACACAAGCTGGCCTTTGCCCGTGAGCGGATCATAGGTTGGATCGGCTTCAAGTGTCCCGAGCGCATACAGCGTTGGATCTTCCGTCAGCGTCACCCGGCAAAGCTGTCCGGCGAACTGATTCACAACAGTGCTGACGAGTCGGTCAAAGTCGGCTCGATCACCCAGCATAGAAAAAGACATGTCAAAAGAGCGTGGCTGATAGGCGACCCGCCCCAGTGCCTCGGTAAATCGAATAGGAGAATTTCTTCCCGGCACCGTGATGGTATTGCTTTGCGATTGCGGTGTCGGGAAGTTTACTGTTTCACGAAGCCAGCCGAGGCTGAGCATGGAGACTCCGTTTATGGTTACGTCAGGCTTCATAGGCTCAACCTCGCGTTCAGTTTCTGCGTCTGACCGAGGCCACTGTCAATGGCAGGCAGCAGGCGTCCGACCAGGGTGCCGTCATCCAGGTAGATGCCCTTGCCGCTGTTGGCGGCAATGACAGCCAGGTATTTTTCCACATTGTGCATGTTCAGCTTGTTATCCAGCATGGCCTCAAGCTGCTTATAGAAACCGCTCAAAGGCAGGATTGCTTCCGATCCCGCTTCGCCGCCTGCCATCAGGGCGCTGCCGTTCATGCCGAA
>JAFRNK010000046.1 GCA_017430225.1 Clostridia bacterium
GTCCAGCTCGTTCTGGGTGGCGCAGGGCAGGGCGATGTCGCACTTGACGGTCCAGATGCCGCGGAAGCCCTCGGTATAGACTGCGCCGGGCACACGGGCGGCGTATTCCTTGATGCGGCCGCGCTCGACCTCTTTGATCTGCTTCACAACGTCCAGGTTGATGCCGTTCTCGTCGACCACATAGCCGTTGGAGTCGCTCATGGCGATGACCTTGCCGCCCAGTTCGGTGGCTTTCTGCGCCGCGTAGATGGCGACGTTGCCGCTGCCGGAGACGACGACCTTCTTGCCTTCGAAGCTGGTGCCGTGCTTGCGCAGCATGGCCGCGGTCATGTAGCACAGGCCGAAGCCGGTGGCTTCCTTGCGGGCCAGAGATCCGCCGTAGGGGATGCCTTTGCCGGTCAGCACACCTTCGTACAGGCCGGTGATGCGCTTGTACTGGCCGTACAGGTAGCCGATCTCACGGGCGCCGACGCCGATATCGCCGGCGGGTACGTCTTCATCCTTGCCGATATACTTGTAGAGCTCGGTCATGAAGCTCTGGCAGAAACGCATGACCTCGTTGTCGGACTTGCCCTTGGGGTCGAAGTCGCTGCCACCCTTGCCGCCGCCGATGGGCAGGCCGGTCAGGCTGTTCTTGAGCACCTGCTCGAAGCCCAGGAACTTGATGACGGACAGGTTGACGCTGGGATGCAGGCGCAGGCCGCCCTTGTACGGGCCGATCGCGTTGTTGAACTGTACGCGGTAGCCGCGGTTCACCTGGACCTGGCCGTTGTCGTCGATCCACGGCACACGGAACATGATGATGCGGTCTGGCTCCACGAAGCGGTCGAGCAGGCCGATCTTCTCATATTCGGGATGCTTGTCGAAGACGGGGGAGAGGGTCTCCAGAACTTCGGTCGCTGCCTGCAAGAATTCCTTTTCGTGCGGGTTGCGGGCCTTCAGGCCGTCAAATACGCGCTGTACATATGCGTTCATAAGCTACCTCCTTAAAATGCGTTGCCGGGACGCCATTCAAGGCGTCCCGGCGGCTCATTCTCCGTTGAATGACAGCGCTATTTTACGCCGACCATAAGGAGGATGCAAGGTTTTCGTTGTATTTTGGCTGCATTTTCACATGACCGGATCGGTTCATAAAAAGCGAGGAAATACGAAATCATCCAAAAAAAACGCTTGACTTTCCCGCTTAAATGCTGTAATATACTTCCTGTTGCAAGAAGAAGCCGCCTGCTTCTCTCCGAACGCCTCGGGTTTTCGGGAACATGGCATCGATTTCAGGATCGAAGTGCGTATGTGAAGCGGGTGGTGAACCCGCTTATTTTGTTGGAGGTGGATTTACATCAACACGGAACTGCAAGTCAACGAAGCCATTCGTGATCGCGAAGTTCGCCTGATCGGTGAAGACGGGGCCCAGCTGGGCATCATGACGGTCCAGCGCGCGCTGGAGCTGGCTGAGGACGCCGGGCTGGATCTGGTCAAGATCGTGCCGACTGCGCAGCCGCCGGTGTGCAGGCTCATGGACTATGACAAGCACCGTTACGAGCAGTCGAAGCGCGAAAAGGAGCTGCGCAAGAACCAGAAGACCATCGAGGTCAAGGAAGTCCAGCTCTCCGCCACGATCGCGGAAAATGACGTCGCCATCAAGGCCAAGAATGCCGTCAAGTTCCTGCAGGACGGCAACAAGGTCAAGGTCTCCATCCGCTTCCGCGGCCGTCAGATCACCCACACCGAAATCGGCGCGCAGGTGATGGGCGACTTTGCCGAGCGTGTGAAGGACGTTGCGGTGGTTGAAAAGAAGCCGATGCTGGAGGGCCGTCACATGCTGATGATCCTCGCGCCGAAGCCGGCGGAAAAAACCAAGGCGGAACGTTCCCAGAAGACGGCCCAGCCGTCCGAAGCGAACTGAAGCGGGCACAAGCTGCCCTGATAAACAATCTCTGGAAGGAGGAAACTCTCATGCCCAAGCAAAAAACGCATCGCGGTGCTGCCAAGCGCTTTTCCTTAACCAAGAGCGGCCTGGTCAAGCATAAGAAAATGAACGCCAACCACATTCTGAACAAGAAGACCACCAAGCGCATCCGTCACCTTCGTAAGGGCGGCATCATTCAGAACAAGGAAGAGGCTGCGACGATTCGCAAGCTGATCCCGTACAAATAAGGTATATCGCACCTTAAGAAGGAGGAAACATTATGGCACGCATTAAGAGAGCCGTTAACGCTCATAAAAAGCGCCGCAAGGTGTTAAAGCTCGCGAAGGGCTATTTCGGCGCCAAATCCAAGCAGTATCGCACCGCGAGTGAACAGGTTCGCCGTTCACTGCGTTACGCCTACATCGGCCGCAAGCTGCGCAAGCGCGACTTCCGCCGCCTGTGGATCACCCGCATCAACGCAGCTGCCCGCATCAACGGCATGAGCTACTCCACGTTCATCGCGGGGCTCAAGCGCAAGAATGTCGAAGTCAACCGCAAGATGCTGGCCGACCTCGCCGTCAACGATATGGATGCTTTCAAGCAGCTCGTTGACCTCGCGAAGGAAGCGTAATCGACTGTATAACAAAAGCTGCCGCGAACGCGGCAGCTTTTACATTTGTCCTTATCTGTGACAAAGCCCTCATCCGTCACTGCGATTAAACGCAAAGTGATACGGATGAGGGTTTTTCAACTTCTGCAGCTGATTATTCTGCCTGCTCTACGGGAATGAACACCATGGTCAGGGCTTCGTCGGATCTGGTGAGGTAGGTGGTCATGACATTTCCGTCCCTCGTCAGATACAGCCTCGACAGGACATGCTCCTCGTCCGTACCTTCCTCCATCAGAAAATGCAGGCCCTGATCGGCGAATTCGGTCTCGTAATCTGCAGCCACGCTTTCCATCGCCGTGTCATCGTACAGGGTGATATGTCCCTGATTGATGGACAATGCCAGGAAGATATTCGCCTCTTCGGGAGTATACTGCGTATGCCGCAGATAGACGGCATTCAGCGCCCACAGGCCAAGAAAAGCGTCTTCCGATTCCGCGGCCGCGGCTTCGGGTTCGACCACCGGAGCGGGAACATATTTCGCATATTCCTCAGGATTCCGGGTGTAGAAGGTGACGGAAGAAGCGCCGGTATAGCGCAGATAGCCGTCATCGTCCAGAGTATACTGTGCGTCGGCCATATCAGGGAAAGAAACGATGAGCGTGTTATCCTGCCATTCAAAAGTGCCCGTCAAGGAATAACTCCCGTTCTGGGACGAGTTTTCGGATACGCAGGAGCCGTCCGCGTAAAGGAACAGTTTCGCGTCGATACCGTAATTGTAAACGGGGACATACTGCCCTTCCACGGCGACGATGATGGCATACCAGACTTCGTCAGGTTCCGGAGCGTTTTCCGCGAAAGCCGCGGGCAGGAACAGGGACAGGACAAGGACCAGGGCGATGAGCTTTTTCACTGTAGTTCTCCTTTTTGTTTTTTTATGATCTTACGCCGTTGTACGGCGGTCGGCCCGAAAATAATTGCAGACGCGCTGCAGCGCGCACAACTTGTCATCAGTCAGAGGTACGGTCAAGGGCATACGTACCGGCTCTTCGGATCAGCTGCTTGTATTTTACCACGTATACGCCCAAAAACAAGCCGTTAGCGCAATTCCGGTCAGAAAAGCTTGTTGATATACTCGGTCAGCGCTTCGCGGTCATAGAAGTTTTCGATCTTGCTGATGATAAAGTCCGGCTCTACCCCCTGATCGATATCGTAGAATGAGCCGTTTTTCTGGAAAGACATCCTGTTCGGGCCCGAGATATCGAAGTAAGCGCCCCAGGCCGAGGATAAAAACTGGACGGTGCAGCTGCCGCCGGAAGTGGGACGGCCCAGCAGGGTCACACGATCGGACGCTTTGAAGGCGGCTGCTACCAGGTTCGCACAGGAAAAGCTGACAGGAGAGACAAGACAGTACAGCTTTTTTTCGGACACGGTGTCTCCATCGTTGAACTCCCGGTTCAGGTTGACGTCTGCCCGGTAAACGGCGGTGGAGAGCGCTCCCGTAAACGTATCCTTGACGCTCAGGGTGGCTTCGCCCAGGAACCAGGCTACTGTGAATACGGCCGCGTTCACGCTGCCGCCCGTGTTGTTGCTCAGATCGATTACTACGTTCTCGATAGGGCTGTCATCCCGGTATATCCTGTTATGCGCATAAATGATCAGGCCGATGGTATCCTGCGGAACGATGCCCTGCTTGACCTTCTCGTAATAATTCCCGGCGCTTTCATTTTCAAAATGATCGAAAGTGATATAGGCGGTGTTGCCGACTTCCAGGTATTGGTCGTATTCCCCGCCCAGAGCAGCCGTCCGTGCCGCCAGATATCGCGCGACCTGGCGGTTCATACTGGCCGATGCGGTGCCTGTCATTCCGGCTGTTTTTTCCTTGCCGGTCATCCAGGAAAAGCCGTCAAAATAAGTGTGCACGTCGTCCAGATAATAATCTAAAAACGCGTAAAGGGCCGTGTCTGCATCCGAGGCGCTTACACTTTGAAGCGGTTCATCCAGGCCGATCTGCCAGAAGATCTGGGCAAAATCGTCGATGTCGTGGGGCTGTTTCAAACCGTACAGCTTGTCGAGCACAAGGCAAAGCTCGCTGTAGCCGTATTGCGCCAGCGCGTCGCTTCGGTCGGTCGGCATGGAAGAATAGTATCGCTCGCCCAATTCCGTATATCCAAAGTTTTTTCTTGTCAGATACCGTTCATTGGCGAGGAAGATCTCCCTGCCGTTAAAAAACGTATCCACGAGCAGCGGCCGGGCGAGTGTAAAGTCGCCAAGCGTCTGCAGCGGCACAAGGTAGCAGTCTTCATAACGGATCATGTCGATGCCGTAAGCGCCAAGGTCCAGCAGCACAGCGTCGCCGCAGCGGTCAAAGGAGGCGTCTGTCATGCGCTTGAACAGTTCCGGTTCTCCATCAGCGTTGAAGCCAGGCTCGCTCACCAGATCCAGCAGCGGGCTGATGTCGCCCGGATCGTGCAAAAACCCGTTGTAATCGTTGAAATAAAGCGTCTTGTCCTGAAAGTCAGCCCGCATGTAGTATCCGTTTTCCCGTGTGATCGTCGCTATATCCCCGTCGGCGGAAAAAGACGTCTGATAATCCTTGTTTGCATAGATATCCTGCTGGAGGATCGTCAGCACTTCCGACCAGGCCTCGAGGTCGATCCAGGGGAGATCCTTCGCGCCGTCGACAAAGTAAACATTCAATGTAAGCGAGTTTTCGAGCGACATGAGATACATGCGCGTTTCCTTGGACGAAATCTTATGCGGCTCATACTCTCCGTTTTCAGCGGGCTCCGCAGAAGCGCATCTGCACAGGAGGGTCAGGGCAAGGAGCAGGCACAGGATCTGTTTCACGGCGATTTCTCGCTTTCATTTTATTTGATCCGTCTCACTGCCTCCCGGACCCGGGAAAGCGGCAGCGGCGGAACGGCTGTAAGTAGTACCGCTTATAATCATACCACAAATCCGGCTTGAATGCTACTGTTTGCTCATATTTGACGAAACGCCCTCATCCGTCGCGATGATTCGGATGAGGGCGCTGCTGTTGGTGCTATTCTGTTTCGGTGATCAGCCGTTGCTCAGAGGCATGAAATCATAATCCAGCTCGATGCCGTTGTCGGTTTCGAAGAGGAGCTTGCCGCTGTCAGTGAAGGAGAAGAATGCGTCGTAGATTTCGCCGTCGTTTTCGGAAGTGATGATTCCGTCGGTGACTTTGTGGCTTTCAGCGGTGCCTTCGCATTCGAGTTTGCCGTTCTCCGGGTTATATTTGCCGGTCATGATGAAATCGGTATAGGCCTGGGCATTGCCGCGGTTGATGTACACGGAATAGTAGAATCTCTCCTCGTTCAGGCCTTCCCAGATGATTTCCGCAGCGACTTCCTCGGCGTCGTTGCGCCATGTGCCGCTGAAACGACCAATGTTCAGGAACTCGAGGTCGGCGCCGGCATTCTCGATGCCGTCCTGCCAGTTGAGCTTGCCGTTTTCATCGATGGTGAAGGTGACTTCCTTGCCATCGACGAGCAGGCCTTCGTATTCGTACTCGCCCAGTTCCTGATATCCGTCCGCGTCAATGGTATACTTGTGCTTGAAAGCGGAAACGGCGGACAGGGAATCGCTGTTTTCCATGTAGTAGCAGCTGTATTCCCAGAGGGTTCCTGTCTGCTCTTCGGTGTTGCGGGAATTCACGCTGACACGGTAGCCTTCTTCCTCGTAGACGATTTGGACCAGCATGCCTCTGATGGCCCAGTCAGACTCGAATTTCTTTCCGCCTTCGGGCTGGGGGATATCATCCGCCAGCGCCGCAGCGCTCAGCAGGGATACGATCATCAATACGGCCAGCACAATGCTCAACAGTTTCTTCATCATTTCCATCTCCTTGTCCAAGATTCCGCCCGCGGGGTGATGTCCGGCAAGCTGGATGCACCGCGTCAGCGGGATGACATGCAGATTCTAACACACATGGTCTCGGCGTACAACCGCCCAATTGTAAATTGTGCGATATGCGAAGAGGTTGCCTTCACTTTAAGAATGTTATATAATATCAAAAAAAGGCGGCACGGCTGCCGGATCATGGAGGTCGGTTATGAAAACCAGAATTTTATGCGTATTGCTTGCAGCTTTACTGATGATCAGTATTTCCGCGATGGCGGTCAGCCTGCCCGCATTGGATGCGCTCTCAGCGATCGCGACGGCCCAGAGCCCCGCGCCGCTGGAACTGCCGGAAGTGTTCAAGATCGTTTACCAGACGGAGGCGGGGAATATCAGCCTGAGCCGCGGCGCGGACGGAAATCTGACCTATGAGAACGGCGCTGAAAGCCTGGTGTTTACCAAGGCGGGCGACGGAACTTATCTGGATGCGGCAACCGGCGAGACGCTGACCTTTGACCAGGTCAAAGAGCGCATTGCCTTGGTCTGGGATATGATCGCGCCGCATGAAGAGGCCGATAAAGCAGCGGTGACGGTCACCTTCGACCGCAGCGTCAAGGTAGCGGACCGTGAGGCGAGCCGTTTCCGTGAGGCCGTGCATACCGAGACGGAGACTGGCTACAGCGTCAAAACGGATCTGGCTGTCTGGTACACTTTTGACCAGCAGACGGGCGTCTGTCTGGCCAAGGAGACCGCGCCGGATGAGAACCATGACAACGTGACGGCGGTATTCACCTG
Organism: Clostridia bacterium; assembly: GCA_017430225.1. GTDB lineage: Bacteria > Bacillota > Clostridia > Christensenellales > Aristaeellaceae > UBA4246. The sequence continues at coordinate 7,173 of JAFRNK010000046.1, forward strand.
CGTGAGCTACGAGATCGGCAAATAAGGCAATCAAATCAATATCCCCGGAAGCGTGCGGCTTTGTGCTGCTTCCGGGGATTTGTTATGTATTGGCTGTCGGAACCGGCAATTACTCCATTACCTTCATCGGCACCCACCTGAGGTAATCGCCCGATACCAGGCGGTACTGGATGCCGTGATATTTGCCCTGGATACTGTCGTGGAAGCGGGATTCGCCGTGGGAGTGGGCGTAAACGACCTGTTCCGCACCGTATTCCTCCGCCATGCGGGTGAAACTGCTGTCCTGTTCCAGGATGTTGGTGGGCGGGTAGTGCAGGAACATGATGAAGCGGCGGTAGCCGTCCTTTCGGGCGGCTTCGAAGGACTGGCGCAGGCGTTCAAGCTCGCGGGCGACGATTTTCTCCGCGTGGGTTTCCGCTTCCCTGTCCCAGCCGATCACGCGGCCCCGGCGGTCGAGATAAAAGGGGCCTTCGAAGGTGAAGCCCTTGGTGCCGACCAGGGCGAAATCCCGGTATGGAAAATAGTTGTTCTGCAGGAAAAACAGCTGTCCTCCGAAATGTGCGTTGAGGGAGGCTGTTTTCTTGGCGTCCCAGAACATATCGTGATTGCCGCGCAGTAAGACTTTCTTTCCGGGCAAAGCCATGATGTATTCGAAGTCACGGCCGCACTCATCCAGGTTCCGCCCCCAGCTGTGGTCGCCGGCCAGCACCAGTGTGTCGTCCGGCCGGATCAGTCTGGCGCACTGCCGGGCAAAGACCTGTTCGTGATTCCGCCATACCGCTCCGGTCAGCTGGCCGCGGGCTTTCAGCTCCGACTGGAAATGAAGATGCAGGTCCCCGATCGTGTACAGGCTCACTTTTCCTGCCCCTTCGTCAGGTCGAACGCATAACGCGGGTCGTTATCTTCGGTGACGTGGATGATGCCGCGTTGACGGAAACCGAGCTTGCGCAGGAGCCCCTGCATGACCTTGTTGTCGGGGTGCGTGTCGATGCGCAGATAGCCTGCCTGGGCAAGCGCCCAGCGCAGGATGAACGAGCCGATGCCGGGCATGAGGCCGGCGGAAGCGGCGCGGTGAACCACGCCGTAGGGCTGGTCGCTGGCCCATTCGCCATCCTCGATGTTTCTGTATCCCGGTTCCGCATCGGCACAGAAATCGTAATAGAAGACGCCCTGCAGCACGTTCCCGGAGACACAGACGTAGCTCTTGCCCCGCTCGATGTCACGCGCGATGAGTTCTTCCGGCGGCCAGTGGGTCTGACCCCATTGGCGCGGGTTGCCGTGCGCGGCCATGAAATCGCGGGCGTGCGCGTAGATCTTCATGATTTCCGGCAGCTCGTCGCGACGGGTGTGGCGGATCGTCAGCGTTTCATTCTGTGGGAACGGCTCAAAACCGTCCCGGAAGCGGCGGATCAGGTCGAAGGTCAGTGACGCGCTGTCGGCCAGCTCTCCAATCTCGTCCCGGCGCAGCCAGTAAGCGTCTCTCAGCTCGCTGTGGTCGACTTTGATTTCTCCATCCTCGATTTCACAGTAGAAGCCCAGGAGCAGGTCGTGGTCGAAGCCCCAGGGCTGGGAGCCCGCGTATCTGACGCGCGTGACGCGAAGGCCGACCTCCTCCATGACCTCGCGGCGCACGGTATCTTCGGGGGTCTCACCGATCTCGCAAAAGCCCGCCAGCAGCGCGAGTCCGCCGTAGGGACGGTTCGCGTAGTGGGAGACGAGAATGCGGCCCTGGCGGACGACGCCGATAATCACTGCTGGCGCGATGGTGGGGTAGACGGTATTCCGGCAGTCCGGGCAAATGAGCGCGCGCTCGGTTTCCGAGCGGATCATCTGCGTGCCGCAGCGGCCGCAGAAACGGTTGCGTGCATACCAGTAATTCAGGTGCATGCCGGTGATGGCCGCAAACGCGCGGGTCTTGGGTTCCGCCACGCGCAGGCAGCGGCGGTCTGCTGTTTCCCAGCGGTCTGCCGGAGCGCTGTCCGCTAGATAATAGTCTTCTCCGCCGATCTGAAAGAGATAGGTCAGCTGGGACATATCAAAATCCGCCGCGGTCGGGAAAGTGAGCGGCGACAATTGTGCTGCGCAGGCTCCGCCGGACCGGTAGCAAAGCACCGGGTCCGTGGGTTTCGGCTGCTTGATTTTGAAACTGTTGTCAAAGATCGCGTTTATGTCCTGGATCATCAGGTTAAAACCTCCTATGGGCTTGCATTTTTGGGTGCCAGCATGTATAATATGTACAGTTGGTTCAGAAATAATATCAGAACGTGAAAGGAGAAGACTTATGAAGAAAATCGAACTGA
>JAFRNK010000047.1 GCA_017430225.1 Clostridia bacterium
GGTGGTCATGATGCCGCTGACGATCGGGAAGGTGTCGTTCAGAGCCTTGGTCATCGGGGCCAGGCAGTTGGTGGTGCAGGAAGCGGCGGAGATCACGGTGTCTTCGGGCTTCAGCACATTGTGGTTGACGTTGTAAACGATGGTCGGCAGATCGTTGCCCGCGGGAGCGGAGATAACGACCTTCTTGGCGCCGGCGTCGATATGAGCCTGGGCCTTGGCCTTGCTGGTGTAGAAGCCGGTGCACTCGAGCACGACGTCAACATCCAGGGCTTTCCAGGGCAGGTTAACGGCCTTGGGCTCGGCATAAATGGTGATTTCCTTGCCGTCCACGGTGATGGAGCCGGGGACCTTCACGGTCTTGCCGTCTTCCTCAAACACAGGCTCCTTGGAGGAGACGGTGTGCTTGTTTTCGCCGATGACGCCGCAGTAACCCTTCTGAGCGGTGTCATACTTGAGCAGATGCGCGAGCATCGCGGGGCTGGTCAGGTCGTTGATGGCGACCACGTCATAACCTTCCGCGCCGAACATCTGACGGAACGCAAGGCGGCCGATGCGCCCAAAACCGTTAATAGCAACTTTCACCATGGGAAAAACCTCCTTTAAATTTAGAGAATCAGTAATAGATGATTTTGCCCGATTCCTCAGGCATTTGTATTATAACACAACATTGGGATTTTGCAAGAGTCAATCTGTGCGGAAAAAAGCTTGCTTCACCGCTGGATAACATGTATAATCCGCATATGCTCCGGACATGGATGCTCGAAGTAACTGACGGGAGAAGGATCTGTATGGGCTTGTTTGACAATCCGCTTGATAAGGGAAAAGCGTTCAGCGACCTGAGGAAATACGTGGGCGATTTTGAGATCGTCGAGGTCAAGGACTCAAAAGGACGGCTGAAACAGAAAGCCATATATAAAGGAAACTGGACCGTCCTGCGCAGCCCGGTCAGGACGGCGCAGATCAAACTCTGGGGTACGCTGTTGGCCGCCGTCGCCCTGCTGGTGCTGTATTTCAGGATGCTCCTGCTGACGCACCTGTTTGCGGGGCGCCTCCTGGTGATGCTGCCCCTGCTTGCCGGGCTCTTCCCGGGATTGTACCTGCTGATGGGCGCGCTTGCCCTGCCTTTCCGGGGGAAGCCGATGCGCCGGGACCAGTTTATGCACAGCTTTATCCGCGTGCCGCGCTCCGCGGTGGCCGTCGCCGTCTTCGCGGTCGTCGGGGCGCTGATGTCGCTGGTGCTGCGTGCGGTGGAAGGCGACTGGATGTTTATGCGCGAGGACTGGCTTTTCCTGATCCTCTGCGCCGCGGTCGTGATGGCCGCGTTCGGGATCATCGCGCTCATGCACACGGTGGATACTGATGAGAAACCCAATCAGGCTTTCAAGGCGGAACCACTTTAATTGTGCGTAAAGGCAGGCTTTTTTCCGACAGATACATGTATACAGTGTTATGAATCCCTGCTCCTCAAAAGTTGCACAATTGTCGCCAAAATGGCCAAAAACGGGTTGAAATTTGGGAAATTATAGTATATAATATGCAAATCGGTTGCATAGCAGCCAAGTATACAATCGCCTGAAAGCGCGGCTTTCGAACGATTGGCGTCCAAAGATCTCTCACAGCAATAGCTGTTTGGAGAATAAGCGGCACTGCCGCAATATTTTAAGGAGGATACCTTCATGAAGAAACTGATGGCACTGCTCATGACTGTGGTTATGGCGTTCTCAGTGGTCGGCGCTCTCGCTGACGTCGATGCAGCGAACATCGTTGCGTCCCCTGAGTTCGACGTGATGACCCTGGGCAACTTCAAGTATGGCGAGGATTACACCTCTCTGTACGACAAAGTCGGCAAGGACATCACCATCGCCGATGTGCACGAAGACGAAGAAACCGGCTTCGGCTACATCACCGTTGATGGCGAAGAAAAGCTCCTGGGCCTGGACTTCCTGACCATGGCCATGGTGTACAATACCACGCCCGCCGGCGATTACGCGACTGAAGAAGACGTGTACGCCGCCTGGTGGAGACTGTACATCACCCGCTGGAATTACCTGCTGCCCGAAGTTCCGCTGCACAGCAACGAGTACTATGATCTGTACAATGCCCAGATCAAGGGTGTTCAGGAATATCCCACCAACCCCTTCTGGAACCCCACCCGTGCTCTGGTAGACTGGTCCTCTGAGAAGGAAGACGATTCCATCATCCTCGGTTCTTCCACCGAACTGTCCGGCCAGTTCCGCGTTCCTTCCTTCGGCAAGAGCTCTCCTGGCGCTTCCGATAACGACATCGGTTACCTGACCACCGGTCTGGAAACCGTTTCCGTCACCAAGGAAGGCGGCTACACCTGGAATGACACCGTTGTGGAATCTCATGAAGAAACCATCAACGAAGACGGCACTCTGACTTTCACCATCAAGATCAAGGACGATCTGAAGTTCTCCGACGGTAGCGCTGTCACCGCGAAGGACTACATCGCGTTCTCTCTGGCCAGCCTGACTCCGGTTTACACCGAGGCTGCTTCTCGTGAGACCTCTGGCCGTACTACGGTTGGCTGGAAGGATGCCTATCAGCTGTACACCGGCCCCGGCAGCGAAGCTGGTGTGAAGGAGCTCTCCGGTATCCGTCTGCTGGACGAATACACCTTCTCCGTCACCGTAACCGCGGAATATGCGAACTACTTCTATAAGATTACTTTTGGTGGGTTCGATGCCAACTATGCCGCAGCGTGGCTGGGCGAAGGCGTTGAAATCAAGGACGACGGCAATGGCTGCTACCTGTCTGACGAATTCTATGCCAAGGATGAAGAAGGCAAGTACATCCAGGCTGCCAACATCCGCAAGCTGTGCACCGACACCAGCGCTGAGAACTATGCTTCCTTCCCCTGGTCCGGTGAATATGTGGTCGAATCCTTCGACAACACCGACTCCACCGCGACCCTGAAGAAGAACGAATACTTCAAGGGCAACTATGAAGGCGCCACCCCCAAGATCGGCACCATCATCTACAAGAAGACCGTTGACTCGACCCAGATCGAAGACTTCAAGGCCGGCGGCCTGGATGTCATCGCGGCCATCACCGGCGGCGCTGCCACCGACAACGCCCTGAAGCTCGCTGACGAGTCCGATGGCAAGTATGTCTACACCCACTACAGCCGCGCTGGCTACGGCAAGCTTGGCTTCCGTGCCGACTACGGCCCCGCTCAGTTCGCTTCTGTCCGTCAGGCCATCGCCCTGTGCATGGACCGCGCTCAGTTCGCGAAGGACTTCACCGGCGGTTACGGCGGCGTCGTGGACGGCCCGTACTACACCGGTTCCTGGATGTACAAGGCTGCTGTGGATCAGGGCATGCTGCTGGACAGCTATGCTACCTCCGCTGACTCCGCCATCGAAGTCCTCGAGGCTGACGGCTGGGTCTACAACGCCGACGGTACCGACTACACCGGCGAAGGCGTCCGCTACAAGGCGATCCCCGCTGACAAGATCAACGAGAACGACAAGAACTACAAGTCTGTCGACGGCGCCTACAAGACTGAAGAAGTCAACGGCGTGTATCTCATGCCCCTGGTCATCAACTGGTTCGGCACGACCCCGAACGAGTTCACTGACCTGCTCCAGACCGGCTTCCGTGAGAATGACAACGTGAAGAAGGTCGGCATGGTGGTTTACAACACCCTGGGCGACTTCGCTCCGATGCTGGACGAACTGTATCAGCAGGCTGCCTATGGATTCTACTCCGGCTCTCCCATGTACTGCGCGTTCAACTTCGCCACCGGCTTCAACTCCGCGGCGTATGACTATGCGTTCAACATGACCATCGATCCCGCGATGTATGATGACTATTCTCAGTACTACATCAAGGACTACGCGGACGTTTGCTGGCTGAAGTAATTTAGCTCAACTTGTGACTGCATCCGGCGGCACAACCCCGCCGGATGCATTTGTTACGAACACGGATATCCTCAGGCCGGGCATCTGCCCGACCTGAGAATGCTGTTCAACAACCCCCCTGTGAAGGAGTGCCCCTCATGGCAAGATATATTGCAAAAAGGTTAGTATACATGGTCCTCGTGTTCTTCCTGCTAACCTTCATCCTGTTTTCATTGTATCAGCTGATGCCCGCGAACCGCGCCTATACGGATGCCAGGACGGAGATCCAGACCATGAAGCGCCTTTCCGAAGCGGAAAAGGCGACGAAGTTCGAGGAGCTCTATCTGAAGTACCAGCGCATGTACGGCACGGATACGGACAATACGCTGATCCTCTATTTGCGCTGGCTGGGGTTCTATCCTTTCTATGACGGGCATTATTCCGGCATTCTCCAGGGGGACTTCGGTTTTTCTTATGACTATAACCTGCCGGTGGTCGATGTTGTGCCGGTGCACATGCGCAACTCCTTCCTGATCGGTTTGATCACGGAAATCGCTGTGCTCGCGGTCACGATCCCGCTGGGCATCAAGTGCGCGGTGAAAAAGAACAGCCGGTTTGACCGGTTCACGCAGTTTTTCACGCTCATCGGCTTTTCTACGCCGAGCTTCATTATCTATATCGTTTTTATCGTATTCTTCTGTTCGATTCTGCGATGGTTCCCGGTCAGCGGCATGAAATCGCCGGGTACCAACTATACCGGCTGGCGCAACGTCCTGGATGTGCTCCATCACGTGACATTGCCGACCATCTGCCTGACCTTCGGCTCATTGGCATCCATCACGCGCATCACCCGCGCGTCGATGATCGACGCGCTCAACCTGGACTGTATCCGCACCGCGCGCGCCAAGGGCCTCTCTGAAAAAGTCGTCATTTACAGCCATGCCTGGCGCAATGCCCTGATCCCCATGGTTTCCATCATCGTCGGCGGTTTCTTCGGCACGATTTCCGGCGCGATGATCCTGGAAACGATGTTTGGCTTCAAGGGCATGGGACTTCTGTTCCTGAATGCCACCAGAACGGCTGATTACGATATGATCATGTTCCTTGAGGTGATTTATACCTTCATCGGCTTGTTTTCCAACCTGGTCATCGACCTGTGCTACGGGATCGTGGACCCGCGTGTCCGCATCAGCAAGTAAGGGGGCGAGAGTATGGAAAAGAAGAGAGAAAACGTATTCCGCATCCTGGCCCGCTGGTTTGTCCGCTGGTTTTTCGGCCCGAAGTTTGAGGAAAAGTGGTTCCATGTCGAAAAGACAACCGAAGAAAAAGAAATCAAGTTCAAGGACGGCGTACCGGACGATTCTGAACTGATCGTCAGCCCGGGCCGTCAGGTGTTCAACCGCTTTATGGAGCGGAAGTTTGCCGTGTGTTCTGTATTTGTGGTACTGGTGATGTTCGCGGTCGTGTTCATTGCTCCGCATTTCATGACCAAGTATTACGACGCCTTCACTGAGACGACTCAGAAGGACTTGCCGCCGACCATGGACTTCATGAATGTCCCCAAGGAACTGGCCGGCAACATCAAGATGATCGACAGCTATTCCAGTTTCTCGGTCGGTCTGTCCAATGACGGAATGGTCTATGTCTGGGGCATCGGCTCCATCGGCGCGACCGGCGTCGACATCAAGAAGATCCCGGACGAGGTCAAGAATGCCAATATCGCTTTTGTGGCTGCCGGCCAGGACCACATCATCGCCATCGGCGACGACGGCCATTTCTACGGCTGGGGCAGCAACCGTTTCGGTCAGTACGCTGTTACGGACGCTACCAAGGATAACCCGAATCTCGCGCCGGTGCCGGATATCGTGCTGAACGGCGAGCTTGATGTCGCGCACATCAAAAAAGTCACCTGCGGCTTCCAGGCTTCCGCGATCCTGATGGACGATGGAACCCTGTATATTTGGGGCAACAAGCAGGCTTACGCCAACCTGGATAAATTCATCGGCCGCACCAACATCGTGGATGTGGACTTTACGCTGAACTACGTGGTCGGCCTTGATAGCAAGCAGACCAGCGTCTATACCGGTACCAAGGGTCTGCACGCGAAAGCGAAAGACCATATCATCGGGACCAATACAAAGGCCATGAAGGACTTCCTGAACGGCCGCAAGATCAATGAAGTCCGCGCGACTTCGACCAGCGTCTGCCTGCTGCTGGATGACGGCACCATCGGTTTTACCGGCGATTTCCCGTCCGATGTGCAGGAAGTGCCTGAACTTCCCGAAGGCGAAAAGTTTATCGACATTGAAGCCGGCACCTACCACTTTACCGGTTTGACTAACAAGGGCCATGTCTATTCCTTTGGCGGCGACCATTACCGCCAGGCGGAAGCGCCCAAGGTCGAAAGCGCCAAAAAGATCTATGCCGGCGCGTTCCAGAGCTATGCGGTGGATGAAAACGGCAAATTGCTCGACAAATGGGGCCTCAAGGGCTACCTGTTCGGTACGGACGACCGCGGCGCCAATATTGCTGAGCGCGTGATCGCAGGCGGACGCATCACCATGACAGTCGGCGCCGTCGCCGTTATCATTGAAATCATCATCGGCGTCAGCATCGGCCTGCTGGCCGGTTTCCTTGGCGGCTGGGTGGATATCTTCCTCATGCGTGTCGCTGAGGTGTTCAGTTCCATCCCGCTGTATCCTTTCATGCTGATTCTGAGCTCTCTGCTTTCGCAGGTGTCCATGACCACGGATCAGCGACTGTACATGATCATGGTTATTCTGGGTATTCTGGGCTGGCCGGGCTTTGCCTACATCACCCGTGCGCAGGTGCTGGTAGCCCGTGAGAGTGAGTACGTGACCGCCGCCCAGGCGATGGGTGTCAAGACGAGCCGTATCGCTTTCAAACACATCCTGCCGAATATCGTATCCGTTATTCTGGTCAATATCACTCTGAGATTCGCTTCATCCATGCAGACGGAGACTTCGCTCTCCTTCCTGGGATTCGGCGTCAACTATCCGCAGCCCAGCTGGGGCAACATGCTGTCCCGCGCCAGCAACGCGGTCGCAGCCATTAACTTCCCGTGGCAGTGGGTCTTCACTTCTGCGATCCTGATTATGACTACCGTATGCATCAACACGATCGGCGATACATTGCGCGACGTAATGGATCCCAAATCGACCAACGACAAGTAAGGAGGGAATTGAAGAATGCCTTTGCTCGAAGTAAAAAACCTTCATACCTTCTTTACGACTAAAAAGGGCATCGTGAAGGCTGTCAACGACGTATCGTACTCACTTGAAGCCGGCAAGACCATCGGCATCGTGGGCGAGAGCGGTTCCGGCAAGTCTGTGTCCGCCATGAGCATCCTGCAGCTGCTGGACGGCAACGGCTACATCGAGAGCGGAGAGATCCTGCTCGAGGGCCGTGACCTGACCAAGCTTTCCCTGAAAGAGATGTGCCATATCCGAGGCAACGATATCTCTGTTATTTTCCAGGAGCCTATGACCAGCCTGAATCCTGTGTTCTCGGTGGACAGGCAGTTGTCTGAGCCCTTCATGATCCACCAGGGCATGGACAAGCAGCAGGCGCATGAGCACGCACTCCAGATGCTGTACGATGTACAGATCCCGAACCCGGAAGTCGTCATCCGCCAGTATCCGCACCAGCTTTCAGGCGGTATGCGCCAGCGCGTCATGATTGCAATGGCCCTGGCCTGCAAGCCGAAGATCCTGATCGCGGACGAACCGACTACGGCGCTCGATGTGACCATCCAGGCACAGATCCTGAAGCTCATGAACGACCTGAAGGAGACCACCGGCACTGCAATCATCTTCATCACCCACGACTTGGGCGTTATTAACGAGATGGCAGATGACGTGGCGGTCATGTACTGCGGCCAGGTAGTCGAGCAGGCGCCCGCCGATGTCATCTTCCGCAACTGCACAGAGAGCCACCCCTACACGGAAGGCCTGATGCTCTCCATCCCACGCCTTGAAATCGAAAGCGAACGCTTGGAGCCCATCCCCGGCGTCGTGCCGCACCCGCTGGCACTGCCCAAGGGCTGCAAGTTCGGCCCGCGCTGCAAATACTGCACGCAGAAATGCATAGACGAAGAGCCGAAGCTGACGAAGGTCAATGAGAAGCAGGCGGTCAGGTGCTTCTATCCCAACAAGGAGGAACGGAACAGTGCCCAGCACAAAAAAATTACTGTCCATTACTAATTTAAAAAAGTACTTTCCGGTCGCCAAATCCTCCATTTTCCAGAAGAACAGGCTGTACGTCCGGGCGAACGAGAACATCACCATCGATATTTACGAAGGCGAAACCCTTGGCGTCGTCGGCGAATCCGGCTGCGGCAAGTCCACACTGGGCCGCGTGCTATTGCAGCTTTATCCCCAGACGGCAGGCTGTACGCTGTATTACGGCGTAACCCTGGACGAGCTGACGCCCAGCTATGTATATGACACCATCAAGCATGAGAAAAAATACCGCAAGGTTCTGAACAAGGCTTCCGCCAAGGCCCGCGACCTCGAAAAGAAGGTCGAAGCGGCCGGCGGTGAGGACGGCGCTGATTTCTATCTGCTGCAGGAATGCAATATCGCGCAGTGCGACGAGCAGACCAACCTGAGCAATATCGTGAAGATTCTGGGCGGCTTCTATGCCAAGGACGATCCGGAAGGCCTGACCCTGCTCATGAACATCTACCAGGAAAATAAAAAGCGCAATAAGCTGCTAGCGAAGCGCAAGGAGCTGCAGGTCAATTTCGAGCACTTTGATCACGAAGCGACTGTCGCGGAAGCGAGCAAAGCGGCGAGCTATGCGAACAAGCGCGACAAGCTGTCTGCCCAGATCAGCCGCCTGAACGACTCCATCTCCGTCCTGGACCAGAACGTGGCCGGGCTGGAAGAGAAGCTTTCCGCGGTGAAAGCCAAGTACAAGGACGATCCGGAGTTCGCGGAATATGAGGCCATGCTGGACAACGGCATCGACCTTGCGCGCCTGAAGACCAATGAGATGCGTGACCTGCGCAAAAACCTGCAGATCATCTTCCAGGACCCCTATTCCAGTCTGAACCCGCGCTTCACCGTCGGTCAGATCATCGAAGAAGGCCTGGTCACGCACCACTTCTTCAAGCACGGCTCCGCCAAGCTGCGCGCCTACATCGTCGATACGATGGAAAAGTGCGGCCTGCAGGAATACATGCTCCATCGCTATCCGCACCAGTTCTCCGGCGGCCAGCGCCAGCGCATCTGCATTGCGCGCGCACTCGCGGTACAGCCGAAGTTCGTGGTCTGTGACGAGTGCGTGTCCGCTCTGGACGTGTCCATCCAGTCCCAGATCATCAACCTGCTGCAGGAACTGAAGGAAAAGCAGCACCTGACCTACATGTTCATTTCGCATGACCTGTCGGTCGTCAAATTCATTTCCGACCGCATCGCCGTCATGTACCTGGGCAGCATCGTGGAGCTTGCGGACAAGAACACCATGTTCACCGATCCGCGCCACCCATACACGGTCGCGCTGCTCTCTTCCATCCCGACCACCGAAGCCGGTTCCGCGGACAAGGAGCGGATCATCCTGGAGGGCAACATCCCCAGCCCCGTGAACCCGCCTGCCGGCTGCAAGTTCTGCACGCGCTGCTACATGGCTACTGACAAGTGCCGCCGCGTGGAGCCGAGCCTAGTCGAGATCGCGCCGAATCATTTCTGCGCCTGCCATTATCCCGAGCGGAAGCTGGACGAGAACAAGAACTTCCTGTTTGAAGTCAAGACGACCAAAACGGAGGCCTGAACATGCGCGCCTCGGAACAGCAGAAACATGACCTGATGGAAGACGACGGGCCGCAGCTCGAAAAAAAAGACCAGACAGCCCTGTGGCTGTCCGGCCTGCTGACGATCGGTCTGCCGTGCCTGCTCCTGATCCTGATCATCATGGGCGTCACGATGCTGCTGTTCGGCCGTTAGTTTACGATCGTTTCGATCGCTGCGATGACACCCCTCAGTATGTCCTCTTTGGACAGGCTGGGGGTGTTTTGTTTGCCGGCGGCCTGCTCGCGGCTGTACGGGAGGTGCATGAATCCTGCGCGAATGCCGGGGCAGTTTCCGGAGCAGTAATCGAGCACGCCGTACATCAGGTGGTTGCACACATAAGTCCCCGCGGTGTTCGAGAGGGAAGCCGGGATCCCCGCTATGTTGATGGCTTCGGTCATGCGCCTAACGGGGAGCGTGGCGAAATAAGCCGCCGGTCCGTCTGCACTGATCGGACAGTCGACGGGCTGGTATCCCGCGTTATCGGGGATCCGCGCGTCATCCAGGTTGATCGCCACGCGCTCGGGAGTGAGCCTTGGCCGTCCGCCAGCCTGCCCGAGGCAGAGCACCGCGTCCGGACGAAGCTCGCGGATCGCGTCCAGTACGGGCGGCAGACAGCCGGAAAATGTGACGGGGACGCGCAGGCGCACGATCTCAGCACCGCCGATATGGTCGGGCAGGGCACAGGCTGCTTCCCACGAGGGGTTGATCGTTTCGCCGCCGAAGGGCTCAAAGCCGGTCACCAGGATTCTCATCGTCTGTTCCTTTTGTAAATTCTTGGAATGGGTGGACGAAATGATGGGATGTGTGATAGAATATACCTGTGGATGCGCCTCAAGGGTCGGCATCCGGAAAGGACTTGTTCCACTGATGAAAAATACATTTTTCCAGAGCACTATATGCCTCTGGCTGGCGGCGCTGCTGAGCTGCGCGTGGGCATGTGCCGAACCGCTGTCTGCCGAGCCTGAGAAGGCGCCGCGCGACCGGATGATCGACGAGATCCTGGAGGCCGCGCACGACCAGTATGTGCAGACAGGCGGCAAGCTGCGCCGCGCGCACAATGCCGGCGATATCTATGTCTGCAAGAACTTCACCGTCTACTGCTTCAAGCAGGCCGCGCCGCATTACCGGATGGCGGAATATCCCGACGTCGCGCTGGTGATTCCCGACAACCTGCCGGCCAAGGAGTGCAAGCCTTACGCCTACGGTCTCAAGTGGAAGGAAGTCAGCGCCGAAAAGGGGAATCCCTTTATCGAGGCGGCCGCTTTCCGGTATGATAACAACCTGAGCAAGGCGGAAAACCGCGAATTGGCCCGCGAATTCCTGAAGCAGGCGCAGCGGGGCGACTTTTTCCAGATGCGGGCGAATTATTACTGGGGCATCGGCGCGCACAGCATGATCTTCACCGAAGATTACGACCCGGCCACCGACAGCGTGACCTGGTGCGACAGTAATATGCGCGGTCAGAGCAAAAACGGCATCCGCTACGGTGTGGTGCAGTGGAACGCCGTCAAGGAAATCGACTGGTTCGTGGACGCCTTCTGCCGCAAGCAGCACGGCGCGACGATTTACAGGCTGAGGGACGACATTATTCCGAAGCCGTAACAGTGAGCCGGAGAGTAAAGTGAGGAGTTGGGAAGTAGGAGTGAGGAGTTAAGATCGGAACGCTTTCAGCGTTCCAATCAAAAACGGGGTATCCGTCAATTCCATTTGAAAAACACTGGAGCAAAGCGAAAGCGTTTTCTCCTAACTCCTCACTCCTCATTCCTCGCTCCTCACTCATAAAGCGAACTCTTCCGCCAGTTTCAGCAGGATTTCGACGTTCTTTTCCATGGACTGAATGGGGACATACTCGAAGCGGCCGTGCGCGTTTTCGTAGCCGGCGCTCAGGTTGGGGCAGGGCAGGCCGCGCCAGGAGAGCGCGGAGCCGTCCGTTCCGCCCCGGAAAGGCTCTGAACGGGGAGTCAGGCCGACGGCGGAGATCGCTTTGATCAGGCGCTCGATCAGGTAGGGTTTCCGGTCGAGAATCTCTTTCATGTTCCGGTACTGGCCTTTGATTTCAAGGCTCACGCGGTCGGCGCCGTATCGGGCCTGCAGCTTTCCTGCGCAGTCGCGGATGAAGTCTTCCCGCGCCCGGAAGCGTTCAGCGTCGTGGTCGCGGATGATCATGCGCACGACGGCGCGTTCGCAGGTACCTTCGATGCTGATCACATGGTAGAATCCTTCGCGCCCGGACGTGGTCTGGGGGCGTTCGTCTTCGGGCAGCATGGCGGTGAAAGCCGCCGCGATGTCCGCCGCGTTGACCATGATGCCCTTCGCGGTGCCGGTATGCACGCTGCGGCCGGCTACGGACAGCACGGCCTGGGAAGCGTTGAAGGTTTCGTCCATGTACCAGCCCGAATGGTCTCCGTCCAGGGTATAGGCGACCTTCGCGCCAAAGCTTGCGAGGTCGAGGTCCCGGGCGAGGCCGCCGACCTCTTCGTCGGGGGTAAAAGCCAGGCAGATCAGCCCGTGCTTGATCTCCGGGTGAGAAAGCAGATGCTCCGCAAAGGTCATGACTGAAGCGATGCCCGCCTTGTCGTCTCCGCCCAACAGCGTCTGTCCGTCGGTCAGGACCAGGTCCTGCCCGATATAGTCCTTCAGGCTCGGGAAGTCGGACGGACGCATGACGATGTCCTTCTCTGCGTTCAGTACGATGTCTCCGCCGTCGTAGCCGCTGAGCACCCACGGACGCACCGGGGCGCCGGGCGCGTCGGGCGAGGTATCCATGTGCACGACCAGGCCGAAAGCTTCTGCCTGCTCCTGCCCGGCGGAGGCGGGAATATCGGCGCAGAGGACGCAGGTGCTTTCGTCCAGGCGCACGTTGCCGGCACCGATGCGGACGAGTTCGTCCTGCAGCAGATGCGCCAGGTCGCACTGGCATCGCGTCGTGGGCACTTCGCGGCTCAGCGGGTCGGACTGGGTGTTGACCTGGGCGTAACGAATGAGCCGGTCGCGGACCGGCTCATAAAACATTGTGCGTGCCATGCTCAATAGTTTTCAGCCTTGAGCTGGAAATACGCCTGCGGATGGTTGCAGACGGGGCAGACTTCGGGGGCCTTGGGGCCGATCACGATATGGCCGCAGTTGCTGCACTGCCAGATGCAGTCGCCCTCACGGGAGAAGACCACCGCGTCCTCGATGTTCTTGAGCAGCTTGCGGTAGCGTTCCTCGTGCTCCTTTTCGATTGCGGCGACGCCCAGGAACAGCTCGGCGATCTCGTCGAAGCCCTCTTCCTTTGCGGTCTTCGCGAAGCCGTCGTACATGTCTGTCCACTCGTAGTTTTCGCCGTCGGCGGCGGCCTTCAGGTTTTCCTTGGTATCGCCGATGCCGCCCAGCAGCTTGAACCAGATCTTCGCGTGTTCTTTTTCGTTCGCGGCGGTCTCCTCAAAGATGTTCGCGATCTGGACGTAGCCGTCCTTCTTGGCCTTGGATGCGAAATAAGAGTACTTGTTGCGGGCCATGGATTCGCCCTGGAACGCGGTCCACAGGTTTTTCTCGGTCTGGCTGCCTTTTAATTCCATTGTGTTTATCTCCTTTCGATGCCTTATTGTATCAGGCTGATTGGCATTATATCACATATGGCTCAAATTGACTATACGCTCACACAAAGTTGAGCGAATTCGGAGGTCGCTATGTCATTACATCCGCCGTCCTTTGAGGAACTGGCGCAGAAGTTCGAACGCGAACTGTACCTGACCTGCTACGGCATCCTCGGCCACCGTGAGGACGCCGCCGACGCCCTGCAGGAGACGATGCTGCGGGCCTGGCGCGGCTTCCGCGGTTTCCGCGGCGAGGCGCAGTGGCGGACCTGGTTCCACCGCATCGCCGTGAATACGTGCATCGACATGATCCGCAAGCGCAAGCCGGAGACTTCCCTGAACGTGATGAGGGAGGAGGGCTTCGACCCGGCGGATCCGAGGGTGAATGTGAGCGGCGAGCTGGAGGCGGACGAACGCAAACGCCGGCTGCGCGAGGCCATCGGAAAACTGGACGAAAAGGATCGGACGCTCATCGTCCTGCGGGACGTGCGCGGCCTGCCTTACGAGGAACTGGCACGCGTCCTGCGGCTGCCGGAGGGCACGGTCAAAAGCCGCCTGAAACGGGCGCGCGAGAAACTGAAGAAAATTCTTTCCGCGGACGCGGAACTTTTTGGACGGTCAGACGTCAGTAACAGTGAAAGGAGGAGCAAGCGATGACCTGCACGGAATTTGAACGGCTGCTGGATCAGCGGGAGCCGGACGCGCAGACGCAAACGGCCATGCAGCGTCATGCTGAGCAGTGTGAGCATTGCCGGATGCTCCTGGAACTGCGGGCCTTGGACCGGGACGAAGAAGTGCCCGAGTTGGCCAGCGTCCGCTGGAAGGCCGCTGTCCGTACGGAGCGGGCGAAGGCCGAAGTGGGACAGAGGCGCAAGGGATTCCTGAGCTTCAGGGGGCTGGCGGCGGCCTGCGCCGCGCTGGCTGTGCTGGTGGCCGCATTCACGCTGCGTAACCCGCTGACGAACGTCAAACCGGAGCCTGCGATGATGCTCTCCGCCCCGGTGGAAGAGATCGCCGAAACCGAAGAAGTGATGGAAGCGCCGATGCCCGCCCTGGGGGCAGTGATGGAGACGCCCGCGCCGACCATCAGGCTGGCCGCGACCGGCCTGCCGACGACCGGGAACGCGCTGTACAGCGCGGCCCGAAAGAGCCAGGCGAACACAGACATGGCCCTGAATGAAAGCGCCCTTTCGGGACTGTACGCTGCGCCTATGGAAGAAGCCATGTGCGAAGAAACGGACGAAAGCCCGGATGAGGCGGCGGCTTTGGGCAGCGTCAGCGCTGCCGCGCAGGACGCCGCCTGGGACAGTCTCCCGGATATGGTCAGGATCACGTGGTCGGCGGAACGTCCCGTCGAAGCCGCCAGGCAGCTTCTGGAAGCGATGGCCCTGCCGGAAAACGCGCTGGAAACTGCGGGCGGGAACGCTGTAGAGCTGCGCTTCGGGATCAACACAACGGAATGGGAATGCTTTATTGCCGCATTGCAATCTGCCGGCTGCGACGTTCTGCCCGAATACGATGAAATGCCCTGGGATGAATCCGGTGAAACACGGTTTCTCCTGCAGATTGACGAAAAGGAGCAGATAAAATGAAAAACCTTCTGAGAATCCTGGCCCTGGCCGCCGTACTGGCGCTGTGCCTCGCAACTACCGCGCTGGCGGACGGTGCGACGGTCACCGTCAACGGCTCCGCGCAGGTCAACGCGCCGACCGACCACGCGGTCATCCGCCTCGGCATCACCACCCGCGCGGAGACGCCCTCCCAGGCGCAGGCTGAAAACAACGAACGCGCCGAAGAGGTCATGAAAGCGCTGACGGAAGTCTGCGACATCGCGGAGGACAAGATCGCCACCAGTTATTTCAGCATCTACACGATGACGGACTGGAACAGCGTGACGGGCGCTGAAAAAACGACCTACCAGGCGATGCACGCCCTGAGCGTCACGGTGGACAACATCGACCAGGCAGGCGCGGTCATCGACGCTTGTGTGGCCGCCGGCGCGAACAACATCGAGAACGTGTCGTTCGAATCCAGCACCCTCAAGGAAGCTTACGACCAGGCGCTGACAGAAGCGGTCGCCGACGCGAAGCGCAAGGCGGAACTGCTCGCGGCGGCGTCCGGGATGAAGCTGGGCGGGATCGTATCGATCACCACCGTCGGCGCCGGCAGCGATATCTACAACAATACCTTCCGCTTTGAAAAGGCTGCAGCAGAGGAAGCCGCGGGCGATACCAAGCTTGCGCCCGGCACCCAGAGCACCGGCGCGACGGTGACCGTCACGTGGGAACTGGTCAAAGCTGAATAAACGATCTCTGAAAAACAGGAGTCGCTGCGCATTGCGCGCACGGCTCCTGTTTTTGTTTCAATCAAGAACACAAAGAATACGAAAAAACGGTTGACAATTCAGTCGTTAGTGAAATATGATAAAGCATCAGGATCCGTAAACAAAATACACGAAAGGATGGGTGGAATATGTCCAGCAGAATCAGAACAACCGTGTGTGCCGTGCTGTGTGTGATTCTTTTTGCCGTCATTGCATTGCCTGCGCAGGCGGGAGGCTTTGTGTGGCGGACGGAAGCGCCGTATGAGAATGACGAGGATTACCAGGCCGGACTGAAGTTTTTCAAGGAAGAAAAGTATTTCAGCGCCTATGAAAGCTTCATGATGAGCGACGCTGACGATGCGCAGGCGAGGGCAGACGCCTGCATTCAGAAATGGCCCAAGAACGGTGAGATCTGGCGCAGCAAGGATGCCAAGAACAAGAATATGACGCTCGCTTTCAACGTCAATCAGTCCTCGGACACCGCGTATTTCGTGCGCCTGTACCTGAACGGGAAGCCGGTCTCCTATCTGTTTATCGGCGGCAAGGCGAAGGTGACCGTCAAGCTTCCGGCCGGGAAATACATGATCAAGGATGGTACGGGCAAGCAGTGGTTCGGCGTCAAGGAAGCGTTCGGCCGCTACGGCAGTTATGAGACGATGAGCTTCGACGATTACGGCACTACCGAAGTGAGCCTCAAGTCCGGCGGCAGCTACGAAATCACGGTCAACGTTCAGGCGTCTGATCCCGACGCGGATCCGATCTACTCGGAATACGAGGATTATGAGGGCTTTGCGGAAGACTGATATCAATAGGGTATAAACAAAAGCGCCCTGGCATTTGCCGGGGCGTTTTGATGTGCCGAATGATGCAACGAGATCGGCTTTGGTCAGTTCTTCTTCTGCCTGAACTCTTCCGGTACGACCCAGGGGTCGCGCTTCTGGGGCTGTTTGGCGGGAGCAGCGCCGGGCTGAGGTGCCGGAGCCTTCGGAGCGGGCGTCGGTTTGCCGCGTTCGGGCTGAGGCGCGCTTTCGGGAGCGGGAGAGTTGTTCTCGCTTGATTTGCGGGGCGCTTCCCGGCGCGCGGGGCGCGGGGGCCGCGGCCGCGGATTTGGTTTGCGGCGGGCGGCAGGCTCCTCGGCAGGCGCCTGTTCTTCACTGTCGTCAGGCGGGAGCGCGGCGTCCGCGTCTTCGTCCGGCACGTCGATCTCAGATGCGCGCAGGGCGTGCATGATTTCCGGATCCGGGCTGTCTTCCTGGTCCTCCGCGGGCGCTGCGGGCTGGGCCTGTGCGCCGTTCACGCGGTGGACCTGGTCCGCCGGGTAATCCTTGAGCTCGGTCATGTCGTTGCCCTTGCTGATGCGGACGCGGACAGTCTCCTTCAGGATATTTACGTCTGCGACCGTACCCTCGCCGTCAGGCGTGCTGACGAGTTTGCCCACGCGCGGCATGGCGCGGCTGGTCTTCTCGTAGAACTCTTCTTCGTACTGCAGGCAGCACATCAGGCGGCCGCAGGCGCCGCTGATCTTGGTCGGATTCAGCGAGAGGTTTTGCTCTTTGGCCATTTTGATGGAAACGGGATGGAAATCACCCAGGAACCGCGAGCAGCACAGCGGCCGGCCGCAGATGCCCAGCCCGCCCATCATGCGGGCCTCGTCGCGTACGCCGATCTGCCTAAGCTCGATGCGGGTATGGAAGATGCTGGCTAGGTCCTTGACCAGGGCGCGGAAGTCCACGCGGGATTCCGAGGTGAAATAGAAGAGCAGTTTGGTATTGTCGAATGTATATTCGCAGCTGACCAGTTTCATGGGCAGCTGATGTTCTGCGATCTTCTGCTTGCAGGTATCGAATGCGGTCTTTTCGCGGCTGCGGTTCTCTTCCTTATGGTCGATATCCTCCTGCGTCGCGACGCGCAGCACGGGGCGGAGCGGGGGAACGATGTCCTCGTCAGGGACTTCGGCCGGGCCGGTGACGGCTTCGCCCATTTCCTGGCCGCGGGCCGTTTCGACAATCACGGTATCCCCGGCGGCGGCGCCGGTCGCCTGCGGGTCGAAGTAATAAAGCTTGCCGGCGTTCTGGAAACGAACGCCTACGATAATGGCCATTTCTTGATTTCCTCCAGGATGGATTGCAGCAGTACGTTGAGCACTGCCTGGTAATTGACGTTGGACGCGCGCTGCTGCTCGGCGCTGATTACGTGCCCGAGCAGGACCGCCAGCCGGGCGGGGCTCGCTTCGGCAAAGCGGGCGGAAAAGCGCGGGTCCGGGGATCCGCGCATGCAAAGCCGCAGTTCGCGCTCCAGGATGCTTAAAAAGCGGTCGAAATCGTCTTTGAGGTCCTTCAGCCGGTATTCCGCCTCGGGGATATCTTCTTCGGAAACGAGGCTGAAAACGGTGTCGTAGGCCAGCGTGCGCAGCGCGCGGTCCGATTCGTCCGCGTTCAGGGTCAGCGCCAGGCCCGGGCTGCCGTCGCTCAGGCGCGCACACTCGGCCGCAGCGGACTCGTTCAGGCCCTGCGCCTGCAGCCAGGCGGTGAGGGCGCTCGCCGGCATCGGCGCGAGGCGGACGGTGACCACGCGGGAGCGGATCGTGCTCAGGATGCGCGTCTCGTACGCGGTGGTCAGGATAAAATGCGTGGCCGGGGGATGCTCCTCCAGGTTTTTGAGCAGGCTGTTCTGCGCCTGCGGGGTAAGCCGGTCGGCGTCGTCCAGCAGCACGGCGCGGCGGTCGCTCTCCAGGGCATGCGTCTGCAAGGCGCTCAAAATCCCCCGGATCTCGTCGACGCCGATGCTCTTCTTTTTCGTTTCAGTCGGGGTCAGCAGGTCAGGATGCGTGCCGGCGCGGACGCGCCTGCAGCCCTTGCAATGGCCGCAGGGCCGTCCCGCGTAGGAAGGCTCCTCGCACAGCAGGGCCTGCGCAAGCAGCAGCGCGAGCGCGCTTTTGCCCATGCCCGTCCCGCCGCAGATCAGCACGCAGCCGGGGAAAACGCCCCGCCTGAGCTCGCGGATCAGCGCGGCGACGCTGCTGCCGCGCGATTCAAAGTCGCTTAGGGCGATCTCAGAATTTGACAAACTGATCCACGGACAGCACAAACACTGTCGCGCCTCCGACGGTCACTTCGATGGGGTAGGACGTATACATGCCGGAGGATACGTTGCTCATGCCGACCGGGGAGGTCGTCATCTGTTTGCGGCTCTTGCAGACCTTTTCGATGATCGCCAGGCATTCGTCATACCGCGATTCGTCGATACCGATCAGCAGCGTCGTGTTGCCCGACTTCAGGAAACCGCCGGTCGTCGCGAGCTTGGTCACGCCGAAATTCTGATCCATCAGTTCGCCGATCAGCTTTCCCGCGTCTTCATCCTGTACGATCGCAATCATCAGTTTCATAGGTTGTTCCTCCTGTCCAGAGATGTTCTGATCTGTCAGCACACAGGTATTATAACACGAATGGCCCGCGGAGCGCAAGATGACAATTCTGCTGTATTATCAGACGAATTCCATAAGCCGGCGCGTGCCGGGACGCAAAGAACGCTAAAGAAGCGCCGCAGGCTTACTCCGTCCTCAGCGCGACCACCGGATCCTTCCTGGCGGCGAGGCGGGACGGGATCGCGCCGGCGATGACCGTCAGCACCATGCTGATGACGACAAGGATGACCGCCGCTGCGCCGGGCAGGATGGCCGCCGCGTTGACGTCGGTCAGGCTGCGGATCAGCGCGTTGATGGGGAAGGTCAAAAGCCATGTGACCAGCACGCCCAGGATGCCCGCGCACAGGCCGATGATGAGGGTTTCTGCGGTGAACACGTGGGAGATGTCGCGCTTGGAGGCGCCGAGCGCGCGCAGGATGCCGATCTCCTTGGTGCGTTCGAGGACGCTGATATAGGTGATGATACCGATCATGATGGAGGACACGATCAGCGAGACGGAAACGAAGGCGATCAGCACGTAGGAAATGGTGTCGACGATGGTCGTGACCGAACTCATGAGCGTGGCGACGTAATCGCTGTAGCGGATGACGCTGCCCTCGTGGCCTTCGGCGCGCATACGCTCGTTGTAGGCGTCGATCAGGGCGGCGATCTTTTCCTTGCTCTCGAAATCCTTGGGATAGATACGGATGGAGGACGGCGCGGAGAGATCGGCGGCGCTGAGCTTGCCGAGGTTGCCCTCGTAAGTGGCCTGGGTCTTCTGCTTGGCCATCTGCTCCTTCATCATGCTGAGGATGCGCTCCTCGCTCATCAGGCTGATCATCGCGCGGATGGACGCGGCCTGCGCCGCGGGGAGCGTCGCCAGGTACTGGTCCAGCAGCTCCATGGAGACCTCCATGTCCACCCCGCCGTCGAAGCGGATGCCGGTGAAGATGTCCGTCTCCGGATTCTCCTTCTGCGCTTTGACGGCCGCGGTTTCGTTGTTGGCGTTGACCACGTACTCCGTCAGCGCGTGGGTATAGCCGATGCCCCCGGCGACGAAGGCGGAGATCAGGGACTGGCTGCTGCTGCGCGCGATGCCGACGACGCGCATGGGGACGCCCTTTTCAAGCACTTTGCCGAGCTTCTCGGGGTCGTCCTCGACGGAGGCGTAGATCCCCGCGGCGTTGGGCTGGTATAGGTCGCCCGGCAGCACGAGCCTGAAGGTGAGGGCCAGCAGTTCGTCATAGGAGAAGCTGATCTCCTCCGCCGTTTCGATGACCTGGCCGGACATCAGGCCGGTGAACATCCTGTTGACCTCGCCCTGGTCGCGCAGGCCGAGGGTGAACAGCGCCAGGTCGCTCAGGTCGTCGTTCTCGCCGGTCACGATCAGCAGTTCGTCGAATTTCTCGGGCATGCGCCCGGCGAGCAGCTCGTAGCGCTCGCTGTTCAGCGTGTTGAGCTCGGTGAAGGCGTCCAGGTTGTACATGCTCATCATCTGGGACATGCCGCCGATACCGGACATGGAAGTCAGCGCGCTCATGTCGCCCATGATGGAGCTGTCGGTCATCGTGTCGATCAGCTTGCTCGGATTGACGCGCAGCACGCCGCCGACCGCGTTTTCGTTATAGATCACGGGGGCCGTCTCGTATTTGTATCCGACGCCGGAGATCAGGCCGTCCATGTCGTGGGTCGTATCGAGGTATTCCTTGAACCGGGCAAGGTCGTTCTCCTCGACCTCGGAAACCAGGTTGTTCAGGAATTCGCCCGCGACGTTGCTGGAGTAGACGCGCCCCGGCTCGCGTTTGACCGCGGACGTGCTGACGCTGCCCACCATGGCCAGCATCATGTTGGAACTGTCCATCGTTTCCGATTCGATGGCCAGGGGATAGACGGAGAGGGTATCCTCCTCGACGTTCTTAATGTAGGTATTGACGCCGTTGGACAGAGACAGGATCAGCGCGATGCCGATGATGCCGATGCTGCCCGCGAGGGCGACCAGCAGGGTGCGGCCCTTCTTGGTGAGGAGGTTGTTGAGCGAAAGGCGGAAAGCCGTGCCGAAATTCATGGAGGTCCGGCCGTTGGCGGGCGGAGCGGCAATTTCTTCCTGCCCGTCGAAAGGCGCAGTATCGTCGGTGATCCGGCCGTCCAGCAGGCGCACGGTGCGGGTCGCGTAGCGCTCGGCGAGGTCGGGGTTATGGGTGACCATAATGACCAGGCGGTCCCGGGCAATCTCGTTCAGCGCCTGCATGATCTGCTCGCTGGTCTCGCTGTCCAGCGCGCCGGTGGGCTCGTCCGCGAGGATGATTTCCGGATCGTTGACCAGCGCGCGGGCGATGGCGACGCGCTGCATCTGACCGCCGCTCATCTCGCCGGGCTTCTTGCGCAGCTGGTCGCCCAGGCCGACCTTGCGCAGTGCGGCCTCGGCGCGTTCGCGGCGTTCTTTCGGCCCGACGCCGGAGAGCGTCAGCGCCAGCTCCACGTTGGAGAGGACGGTCTGGTGCGGGATCAGGTGGTAGCTCTGGAAGACGAAGCCGACCGAATGGTTGCGGTAGCTGTCCCAGTCCCGGTCCTTGTAGTCCCGGGTCGAACGCCCTTTGATGACGAGGTCGCCTTCCGAGTACCGGTCCAGCCCGCCGATGATGTTGAGCAGCGTGGTCTTGCCGCAGCCGGAGGGCCCGAGGACCGCCACGAATTCGTTTTTCCGGAAGCTGATGTCGACGCCTTTGAGCGCCTCGACGCTGATATCGCCTGTCTGATATATTTTATGGATGTTCTTCAGTGTAAGCATGGCTGCCTGTTCTCCCGATGAAGTTTTGGAAATGAGTCGACGACATATAATTCCAATATATAATTATCCATCTCACATTCATGTCTGTCAACCGGAAAACCGGGCGGGAGTGTGCTAAAAAAGTGGCAGTATATGCGATTGACGATATTTTCCGGACGCATGGACGCATCAAAATGGCATTTTTCAATCAGCGCGCGAATTTCCGTGTTTTCCGAGAGCCGCTTCTGACCGGTACGCACGTACGCGGAAAAATGGGTTTTCTCTCCGCTGCGCACGAGGAGCGCAGCCATGAGCCTCTGCCGGGTTCCGGCCATATATTTCACCTACTTTTCCATTGCGATTCCAGGGCGGCGCGGATATAGTAAAGACACGCTTTACGCTGAAACGAAGCAAGATCGGATTTGAAGTCACCGTTTCATCAGAAGTTTCAGAAGAATAAACGAAAGAGAGGTTCATCAAAAGATGAAAACCAGAATGATCCTGATTGGCCTGGTGATCCTTATTGCCGCTTTCCCTGTCATCGGTACGGCGGAATCCGCGTTTGATCCGGACACTGATCTGCTTTTGCAAGATATGGCAGCCCGTTCCCATTCCACACACGACAACTCCCTCGGTTATCCCGGGAACGAGGACATCCGGCTGGACGGCTTTTATGACTGGTATCTGAAAAATGAGGTCGGTCACGCAATGATGAACAATGCCGGGGATCCCAACGACGTGACGGAAGATCACGGCGCAATGCGGATTGAAAACGAAGTGATCCGCTTTTTTGCGCCGCTGTACGGTTTCGATCCCGACGACGTCTGGGGGCTTGTGACCATGAGCGGCACAGACGGAAACAATCACGGAATCTATTTCGGCCGGCATTGCCTGGTAGCGGAAACCGGAATCGAACCCATCCTGTATGTATCCACCGAAGCGCATTATTCCAATATGCGCCTGGCGGAATTGCAGCAGCTGGAAACAAGGCTGGTCGAAACAGACGAAATGGGCCGGATGATACCGGAAGCGTTCCGCGCCGCCCTTGATCCGGACAGACCTGCGCTGATCGTATATTCCATGGGCACCACCTTTAAAGGCGCGATCGACGACCAGCAGGCCATTAACGCGATCATTGACGAAGTCAGTCCGCCGGCGGTATACAGGCATGTGGACGCGGCCCTTTTCGGAGGATATTTGCCTTTCAGCCAGTATCGGGGGATGGTGGACCAAAGCACCTGCCGCTTTGATTCCATTGCGGTCAGCGGTCATAAATTTTTCGGCATGGACGAGCCTTGCGGCCTCTTCTTCACATCCCGCGAGGTATTGGAAAAACAGAATCCTTATCAAATCACTTATCTGAACGGTTCCATGCCGATGATCAACTGTTCCAGATCCGCCGTCAATCCGCTGAAATTCTATTGGCTCATCAAAACGGTCGGCATGGAAGGGTTCAGCGAGATGGCAACCGGCATGCTGGAGAATGCCGCATATCTGAAAAAACAGCTGGACGAAATCGGCTGGCCGGCGTGGGTTTCTTCAGAAATGTCCAATACCGTTTTCTTCGCAAAACCATCCGATGAGATCATGGAGAAGTACACCCTTGCCCCGGATTACGATGATCGCTTCGGAGGAGATCTGGCCCATGTGGTCGTCATGGCAAGCGTGACAAGAGTACAGATCGACAGCCTGATAGAAGATCTTGAAGCTGAACTGGCTGAGATAGAGTTGCCCGCGGCATAAAACCATCACCGGGCAGTTTACCGAAGATCTGGCTGACCCACAGTCTGCCACATGTCCGGCACAATCGAAGAAACAAGCAATAAGGCATAAGTGATCGTCTGATGGTATGATCGGACAAAACCCACTTATGCCTTATGCTTTATGCCTTTTTACTGATGCTGTCTTGCGTTTATTCCTTTGTTTCCTGTTCGCCCTTCGCTGCGGGCGCGGCCGGTGCGGCCAGTTTCCCTCCGGCGTAGCCTGCGATCAGGGATGCGATGTCAATGCCGGTGGATTCTTTCAGGCCTTCGATGATCTGGTTGCTGGACTGCATGACGTCCTTGACCAAGCGGGAGGAATTGCCGTCGCCGTACATGACGATCTTGTCGGTCTGGGCCAGCGGCGCGGCGGCGTTCTTGACCACTTCGGGCAGGGCGGCGAGATACATCTCCAGGATGGAGGCTTCGCCCATCTTGCGCTGGGCCTCGGCCTTCTTTTCGATGGCTTCGGCTTCGGCCAGGCCGCGGGCGCGGATGCCTTCCGCTTCCTGCTCCATGGCGAAGCGGGCGGCTTCGGCCTCGGCTTTGCGGGCTTCAGCCTGCTGCAGGGCTTCGTACTTCTTCGCGTCGGCGTCGCGCTGGCGGCGGATCAGGTCGGCCTCGGCTTCGCGTTCCGCCTGGTACTTCTTGGCGTCGGCGGCTTTGCGGACTTCGGCGTCCAGCTTGC
Source organism: Clostridia bacterium (assembly GCA_017430225.1). GTDB lineage: Bacteria > Bacillota > Clostridia > Christensenellales > Aristaeellaceae > UBA4246. The sequence goes on from JAFRNK010000047.1 coordinate 24,196, forward strand.
GCTCACGGATGGCGATTTCCTTCTCGGCCATCTCGGCTTCCTTTTCGCGGCGCGCGATATCGGCGTTGGCGCGGGTGACCTCGATGGTCTTGCGCTGGCTCTCCTGCTGGATGGAATAGGCGGCGTCGGCCTCGGCCTTCTTGGTGTCGGCCCTGACCTGCATCTCGGCCTGCTGTACGGACAGCGCGGCGTTCTGTTCGGCGATCTTCTTCTCGGCCTCGACCTTCACGGCGTTGGCCTCTTCCTGGGCCTGGGAGCTGGCGATGGCGATGTCGCGCTGGGCGTTGGCCTTGGCGATCTGGGCGTTCTTGCGGATCTGCTCCACGTTGTCGATACCCATGTTTTCGATGGTGCCGGCGTTGTCGCGGAAGTTCTGGATATTGAAGTTGACGACCTCGATGCCCAGCTTCTGCATGTCGGGGATCACGTTTTCGGTGACCTTCTTGGCCACGCCCTGGCGGTCCTGCACCATTTCCTTGAGGCCGACGGAGCCCACGATCTCACGCATGTTGCCTTCCAGCACCTGGGTGACCATGGCGATGAGCTGGGGCTGCTTCATTCCCAGCAGGGCTTCTGCGGCGCGGTCCAGGAGTTTGGGGTCGGAGGAGACCTTCACGTTAGCGACGCCGTCCACCATCACGTTGATGAATTCGTTGGTCGGCACGGCCTCGCTGGTCTTTACGTCGACGGTCATGACCTGGAGGGAGAGCTTGTCGACCCTCTCCAGGAAGGGGATGCGCCAGCCGGCTTTACCGATCAGGATGCGGCGCTTGCCGAGGCCCGAGATGATGAACGCCGTGTCCGGCGGCGCCTTCAGGTATCCGAGGGCGAAGACGGCGGACAGGAAGATGACGATGATTCCGAGAATGTAATAGATTGTCATGGGGACAGCCTCCTTTCACAGTGCTGTAACAGTTGCGGTGCTCGTCCGGGACCGGGTCCTGTATGGCCGGCCGGGGGACAACCCTGTCCCGGTGAAGTCATTCTATCATGCCGTCAAGGGTTACGCAAGGAACGGAAAGCGCCGTACAAATATACTGATACCACAGAGTAATATGACGAATTAAACGAA
>JAFRNK010000048.1 GCA_017430225.1 Clostridia bacterium
CATGATAGCGGAGAAGGATGCTTTTCCTTTGTTGGATGAGTCGTTTTAGAAAGGATTAATCACATAAGGAATAGAAGAACAAAATATCAGCGAATAACCCCAAAATAAAGCGTGCCGTGCGTGCCAAGTCGCACCCTTGAGTGAACAAAGAATATTTTCTATTCAGCTCGCCAGTCCTTATCTATGATCGGACAAAATCTCCTTATGCCTTATTACTTATGCCCTATGCCCTTTATGGGTACCTGTGCCCTTTATGGGTACCTGTGCCCTTTATGGGTATGCCTTATGCAATATGCATTATACCTTAATCGTCTCCATTCTTTTTTTGTTTTTCCAATATTTATTGTGCTTTTCCTATTGACAAACCACTATGGTTGTGGTTTAATCTTCCTGGCCAAAAAGTTTAGTGAAAGTAAACTTCAGGCTGACTAAACAAAAAGTTTGAAATCACATGACGGGAGGTGACGCACATGGAAATCGGCGCAAAGCTCAAAGGGCTCAGGCTCAGACGGGGCCTGACACAGGAGGAGCTCGCGGACCGCTGTGAGCTGAGCAAGGGCTTCATTTCACAGGTAGAACGCGACCTGGCGTCGCCCTCGATCGCGACCCTGACTGACCTGTTGGAATGCCTGGGCAGCACGCTCAAGGAGTTTTTCAGCGACGACGGCAACGAAAAGACCGTCTACACCCGGGCGGACATGTTCGTCAAGGAAGACGCGGACACCCTGCGCGGGCGGATCACCTGGCTGGTGCCGAACGCGCAGAAGAACAGCATGGAGCCCATCCTGGTGGAACTGGGCGCCGGCGGCCAGACGCAGGAGATGACCCCCCACGAGGGTGAGGAGTTCGGCTACGTCCTGAGCGGCACGGTGACGCTGCTGACGGGCACGACCCAGCAGAAACTGCACGCGGGCGAAAGCTTCTGCCTGCACCCCAGGACCGCACATTCCATCATCAACGAAAGCAAGCACGCCGCGAAATTCGTTTGGGTCATCGATCCTCCCAATTTCTAAACTCTCATCATCATTACGATAAAGGAGACCGTCCATGCGCAAATTGATTGAATTCAGGAACATTGTCAAGAGCTTCGACGGGCAGGTGGTGCTCAAGGGCGTCAACCTGAACATCTACGAGAACGAGTTCGTGACCCTGCTGGGCCCCTCCGGCTGCGGCAAGACCACGCTGCTGCGCATCCTCGGCGGCTTCCTGGAGCAGGACGAGGGCACCGTGATCTTCGACGGGCAGTGCATCGACAAGGTGCCGCCCTACAAGCGCGAGATCAACACCGTGTTCCAGCGCTACGCCTTGTTCCCGCACCTGAACGTGTTCGAGAACATCGCCTTCGGCCTGCGGCTGAAAAAGCTGGGCAACGACATCATCAGCCAGAAGGTCAACCGCATGCTCTCCCTGGTGAACCTGGAGGGCTATGAAAAGCGCAACGTCACCAAGCTCTCCGGCGGCCAGCAGCAGCGTGTGGCCATCGCCCGCGCGCTGGTGAACGAGCCGAACGTGCTGCTCCTGGACGAGCCGCTGGGCGCCCTGGACCTGAAGCTGCGCAAGGAGATGCAGCGCGAGCTCAAGCGCATCCAGCAGGAGGTCGGCATCACCTTCATCTTCGTCACCCACGACCAGGAAGAAGCCCTGACCATGAGCGACAAGATCGTGGTCATGAACGCGGGCGAGATCGAGCAGATCGGCACCCCGCTGGAGATCTACAACGAGCCGGCGAACGCCTACGTGGCGCGGTTCATCGGCGAGAGCAACATCGTGACCGGCCTCATGAAGACCGAGACGAAGGTCCGCTTCGACGACCGCGACTTCGACTGCAAGGACTACCGCTTCAAGCCCGGCGAGGAAGTGGACGTGCTGATCCGGCCCGAGGACTTCGAGATCGTGAAGCCCAAGGACGGCGTCATGCGCGGCGAGGTCAAGAGTTCCGTCTTCAAGGGCGTGCACTACGAGCTGATGGTCGAGACCCGCATCGGTACCAGCAAGACCGTCAAGATGAACGTGGTCACCTCCCACGACATGTACAATCCCTCGACCCAGGAAAAGATCAGCGCCAACGACTTCTACGTCGACCTGGACGACCTGGAGAACAAGGAACTGACCGACCAGGACTTCATCTCCATCGCCAACGCCCAGGCCTGGGGCGAGGACGAGCGCGACATCTCCCTGACCAGGGTCGTGCACAATATCGAGAAGCAGGTCGGCGTGTACCAGATCACCTTCGGGACCGACAAGAAGACCGAGATCACCGTCAAGGTCTACGTGATCCATCCCGAATACGTCGAGGACGCGCGGCACAACATCGGCATCAGCGCGCTGGACTTCTTTATCACCCCGGAGGAGATCAAGGAATCCATGGCCATCTCCACCGACCTGAAGACCTGGGCCAGCGCCGAAGCCTGGAACCTGCAGGACGACTCCCCGATCGAGATCACGGACGTCAAATTCGACTTCGATCCCGCGGAGATCACCGAGGGCACCTACGAGATCACCTTCGCGACCCAGGGCCGCGAGTACAAGGTGGAGACCACCGAGCACCTGGAGGCAGGTGATAAAGTCGGCCTGTCCTTCGGGCCCGAGGACATCCACCTGATGCGGAAGGCGGTGCACGAGATTTGAAATCATTTTTCCGCATGACCTACCCCTACATCCTGTGGATCGGGCTGTTCATCGTCGCACCGATGATCATGATCCTGCTGTACGCGCTGACCAAGGACGGGGGCAACCGGACGCTGATCTTCCAGTTCACGTTCGATAATTTCTCCCGCTTCTTCAGCGACCCAACCTTCATGCGCGTGCTGTGGACGTCGCTGAGAATCGCCTTCCTGACCACGGTGTTCTGCATCCTGATCGGGTACCCGGCGGCCCTGTTCATCGCGAACCTGTCCGAGCGCGCCCAGACCATGATGGTGCTTTTGCTGACACTGCCCATGTGGATCAACATGCTGCTCAAGACCTACGCCTGGCGCGGCATCCTGATGAATTTCGACCTGGAAAGCGAGGTCAAAGTCTTCATCGGCATGGTGTACGACTTCCTGCCCTACATGATCATCCAGATCCACACCTCCATCGCCAAGCTGGACAGGAACCTGACCATCGCCGCCTACGACCTGGGCGCCAACAAGTGGAAGACCTTCCTGAAGGTCACTCTGCCCCTGAGCGTCCCGGGCATCATCAGCGGCATCACGCTGGTCTTCCTGCCCGCGGTGTCCAGCTTCGTCATCCCGAAGCTGCTGGGCGGCGGCGACTACGTACTCATCGGCAACCTGATCGAAACCTTCTTCATCACCACCGGCGACTGGAACTTCGGCTCCGCGATCTCCCTGATCATGGCGCTGATCATCATTGCTTCCATGTGGCTGACCAAGAAGATCGACCGCAACGCCCAGGAGGATTAAGCGATGGAAAGAAAAAGGAAATCGCCCTGGTCGTTCATGACCAACGGGTACCTGCTGCTGATCATGCTCTTCATCTACCTGCCCATCGCCTACGTGGTGGTCTTCTCCTTCAACGACAGCAAGTCGATGACCAAGTTCGTGGGCTTCTCCCTGCGCTGGTATGAAGCGATGCTGCAGGACCGCACCATGCTGGAGAGCATCCGCACCACCGTGGTCGTGGCGGTCATCGCCACGGCGGTCTCCACGGTCGTGGGCACGATCACGGCCATCGGCCTGTCCAAAGCCCGCCCGCTGATCCGCGCCGCCGTGCTGGAGGTCAACAACCTCCCGGTCATGAACCCGGACATCGTCACAGCCATCGGCATGATGCTGCTGTTCATCGTCCCCGGCGTCCAGCTGAGCATGACCACCCTGATCCTGGCACATATCACCTTCTGTATCCCCTACGTGATCCTGACGATCATGCCGAAGCTCCGCCAGCTGGACGACAACGTGGCGGAGGCCGCCCTGGACCTGGGCGCGAATCCCTGGCAGGCGCTGACGAAGGTCATCCTGCCGCAGATCTATCCCGCCATCCTCTCTGGCGCGCTGATCGCCTTCAGCATGTCCTTCGACGATTTCGTCATCTCTTTCTTCACCGCGGGCGTGGGCGTGAACAACATTTCGATGTACGTCTATTCCATGAAGCGGTACAACCCGAGCGTCAACGCGCTCTCCACGCTGATTGTGGTGGTGGTGACCATTATCCTCATTCTGGTCAACCTGATTCCATATATCAAAGAAAAGAAAACCAAAAAGGAGGAACAAAGACTATGAAAAAGGTATGGGCAATGCTGCTGGTGATCAGCCTGCTGGCGGTGCCGATGATGGCGCTTGCGGCCGACGACGTGCTGAACGTCTACAACTGGGGTGAGTATATCGACAAGCAGGTCATCACCAACTTCGAAAAAGAATACAAAGTCCGCGTCAATTACGACGTATACGATTCCAACGAGACCATGTACACCAAGCTCATGTCCGGCGCGTCCTACGACGTGATCATTCCCAGCGATTACATGATCGAGCGCCTGATCCGCGAAAAGAAGCTGCAGGCCCTGGATCACAGCATCATCGACAACCTGGACAACCTGGCCGAAGGCGTGCGCGGCTATCAGCAGTACGACCCGGACAACACCTACAGCGTGCCTTACCTGTGGCAGACCGTGGGCATCGTGTACGACACCACGAAGATCGACCCTGCAGATATGGAAGCGCAGGGCTGGAACGCTTTCCTGAACCCGGATTACAAGGGTCACGTGTATATGTACGACTCTGAGCGCGACGCCTTCATGGTGGCGCTGAAAGCCCTGGGCTATTCCGCGAATACGGATAAGGCCGAGGAACTGAACGCGGCCTACAACTGGCTGCGCGAGATGGACAAGGCCGTGCGCCCCTCCTACGTGACGGACGAAGTCATTGACGCCATGGCCGCCGGTGAAAAGTGGATGGCCCTCGTGTACAGCGGCGACGCCGCCTACATCCTCTCCGAAAACGAGGACATGGGTTACTGCACGCCCTCCCAGGGCACCAACGTGGCCGTAGACGCCATGGTCATTCCCGCCAATGCCTCCAATCCGGAGCTGGCGAACAAGTTCATCAAGTACATCCTCGATTACGAGAACAGCCTGATGATCTCCGAGGAAGTCGGCTACGCCTCCGCCAACGCGCAGGTGCTGGAAGAGCTGTCCGGCGAGGGCGGCGACTATGAAGGCAACGACGCCTACGTGCCCCGCGACGGCTACGAGCTGGACGAAATCTACCACGACATTCCCGAAGACCTGCGCAGCCAGTATTCCTCCATGTGGATCAAAGTCAAATTGCATGAATAAGAACTGCTGAAAAGGCGATGGATCGTGAAAAAGATACTGATCATCCTGTTCACCCTGGCGCTGTGCGCGTCCGCTTTCGCCGCGGCTGAGACCGCCGGCGAGCCGGACATCGTCGGAAACATCGAAGACGGCAGCTATACCCTGCTGGTCCATACGAAGCCCGGTGACGACGGCTGGTGTGTGGACGGCACGGAAGAGCTCGAAGCAATGCTCTCCATCGCCGAAGCCATGTATACGGACGAGGGCTTCTTCGTCCGCCTGGCGCCCGTCAGCGACGGCACGGCCACGGTCAGGCTCGTCCACCAGGACGAAGATTTCGTCTGCGACCGGGTCTACACATTTGACCTGCTCATCAAAGACGGCGCGGTCCGGGAGAGCATCGGCGGCTCCTACACCGCTTCTCCCGCTGAGGAGGAACAGGATCCCTGCCTTTCCGGCGAATGGGCGGAGAAAGACTCCCAGATCACCCGGATGACCGTCGCCAAAAACGCGGACAAAGGCTGGAATGTGGAGATCGTGTCGCCGGTCACGCACGAGGCATACATCTTCAAAGCGGACATCCGCTATGACTGCGGCCGCGACGCTTTTGTGTACAGCGACGGCGAGCAGTTCAACGCGCCGGTCGAAACGGATGCCCTCGGCGATCCCGTTTACGGCGGTGAGAGAGGCATTTTCCGGTTCGTCCAGGGTGAAGACGGCGCGCTCAGCCTGGTCTGGATCAACGAATTCTTCGTGGAAAGAACCGTGACGTTTGTCCGCGAGGAAGCCGGGAATTGATCAAAGAATTATTTTCCACAAATATGTATGCCCTCATCCGAGCCGCTTCGCGGCCCACTGTTCCTCAGTTCACCATTATCACCCCGCGCACTAATGTGCGCGGGGTTCTGTGGTTCACTGCGACTTCTCCTGCCAATTTCCCGCACTGCGGGTGGCAGGATACATCGCCCCCGAAATCGGGGGAAGGCTTTTTCATTATGAACTATTGATATTGCAGATTAGTTTTCATTTTAGCAGAACAGATACCAAAGATGAGAGGCCATGTCAAAAGGCTTCCCCCGATCTCGGGGGAAGCTGTCAGGCATAGCCTGACTGATGAGGGCGTTCTCTATCATCACAACATTTCCCCATCGTTGCATATCATTTCTGATAAATCAGCGCAATTGACACGATGTTCTGCATGATATATACTTTTACCAGAATGGGATCCCCGGAGAGGAGGCGTGCCATGAAGCTGATCAGGAAACTGCGTTCCAACATGACCTTCTGCATCATCACCACCATCGTGGTACTGCTGACGATCTACGGTATTGTCGTCGGCTTTTTCGGTTTTGCGAGTTTCTCCGCCGCGTTCAGGAAAGAGTACGCCGCTACGACTTACCATATCGCGGACACAGCAGCCTCTCTGGTCAACGGTGAAAACCTCAATTCATACCTCTCCGGGAACAATCAGGAGGAATACCGCAGGACCAAAAGCCTGCTGACCTCTTACTGCTACAGGATCAACGTGTCCCTGATCTACGTGATCCAGGTGGACACGAGCGATTACGGCAGGTTCGTCTCCATCTTCAATCCCGTGAACAACGACGTGGACAATTCGGACTACACCGAATGGGAACTCGGCTACAAACGCAATACGACCAACGAAGAATACCGGCAGAAATATAAAGCCATCTACGATGAAGAATCGGACTATGAAACGGTATACCGCATCAACACCACCGACGGGCAGCACCCGCATATCACCACCATCGTGCCGGTCAAAAACAACGACGAGGACGTCGTCGCCCTCCTCTGCGTGCAGCGGCCCTTCCGCGAGCTTCAGGAAGCGAGACTGCCCTATATCATGAACATCGTCATTGCGACCTCCGTGCTGGCCATCATCGCATCCATCATCGCGGCGCATTATATCAAAAACCGGTTCGTGAAACCGATCCGGAAAACCTCTAAGGAAGCCACCCGCTTCGCGAAAGAAAACACCAAAGGCGAACCGCTCGGTGAAATCAGTAAATATGAAGAGCTTTCCAACCTGGCGCATTCCATCGACACCATGGAAACGGATATGGTGCAGTACATCGAAAACCTGACGGCCATCACCGCCGAAAGGGAAAAAGCCGACACGGAGCTGGCCCTCGCAAAGAGCATCCAGGAAGATTCCCTGCCGACGACCTTCCCCGCTTTCCCCGACAGGAAGGAGTTCGATATCTACGCATCCATGACGCCCGCGAAAATGGTCGGCGGCGACTTCTACAACTTCTTCCTGATCGACGACGACCATCTCGCGATCGTCATCGGCGACGTTTCCGGAAAGAGCGTCCCCGGCGCGCTGTTCATGATGGTCGCAAACATCCTGCTCAGCGACAGGACGCGCATGGGCGGCACCCCCGCCGAGATCCTGGCCTTCGTCAACAACCGCATCTACGAAACGAACAAGGCGGATATGTTCGTGACCCTCTGGCTGGGGATCCTCGAAATCTCCACCGGCAGGATCGTCGCTGCCAACGCGGGCCACGAAGACGCAGCCGTCTGCCACAAAGACGGCAGCTTCGAACTGTTCAAAACCAAACACGACTTCGTCATCGGCGCGATGAAGAACATGCAGTACCAGGATTTCGAGATCCGGCTCGGGAAAGGCGACAAGCTCTTCCTGTACACCGACGGCATCCCCGAGGCCACGGACAAGTACAATCAGATGTACTCGCTCGACCGGATGCTCGATACCCTGAACCGGTACAAAGACCGGACCCCGCAGGAAATCCTGGACGGCATCCACCAAAGCATCAACGCTTTCGTCGGCGAAGCGCCGCAATTTGACGACGTGACGATGGTGTGTTTGGAGTTGAAATAAGTTCTGCCGCCCCTTCGATCAACCGGAATTCCCATTGAAATCCCCCGACTGTCATCCTGAGGGACGTATCCTGCCACCCGTGGGTTCGTAGCGCCTGGAAAACTGTCCAGTGGACAGTTTTCAGCGGAGAATGGGCGGCAGCCCAGGAGGATATAGGCAGGAGGAGTCCCGGTAAGCATTGGGTTATCAGGCGCGGCAGCGCCTTAGAACCCATTTGCGAACTGAGGAATGCGGAGGATCTGTTCTGCGGCATCATAAGATGATCCCGTTGCGTACGTACGTACGCAGAAAAATAGGGTTGTTCCTCACAACGAAAGCATCATTCTCCTGGCACATCCTTCCGCTTCAGAGCAGATGCCTTGCCAGCCCTTTACCCCGAAGAAAGAACTGCCCGGAATGACAGTCGGGAATTTCTTATAACCAAACAAACTGCATTGCCATCATTGGTTTCGGCCTTGCTTCAGAACTCAGTTCAATATGAGCAAAAAAGGTCGAGAAAACAGACAGAGCATCTGGTAATATAGGCTCACAAGGAAGGAGGTGAGCGGATGGAAGAACAAAGGAACGCAGTAAGAGCAATGCAGGTATATATCAGAGAACATATAACCGAAGATATCACACCGGCAGATCTTGCAAAGGCTTCAAACTTTTCACCATGGTATGCGAGAAAACTGTTTATCAAAAATCTGGGAATGGCACCGGCAGTCTATATCAGGCGCCTTAGGCTGTCAATGTCTGCCCTCAGACTCAGAGATGAAAAGATAACTATTTTGGATACTGCCATGGAAATGGGATTTGGGAGTGTGGATGGTTATCAGCGCGCATTCAGACGTGAATTCGGCTGCAATCCCAAAGAATACGCCTTAAGCCCGGTTCCCATCTGGCTGTTTACTCCTTACCTGATCGAAAATCCAGAAAGGAAAGTGAGCAAAATGAGCGAAACAAGAACCGTTTTTATCCAGGCAGTGGAGAAACCGGCCAGAAAGGTCATCATTAAGAGAGGAATCAAGGCAAATGAGTACTGGAGCTATTGCGAAGAAGTCGGATGCGATGTGTGGGGGCTTCTCACAAGCATTAAATCAATCAGCGGAGAGCCTGTATGCCTCTGGCTTCCGGAGCATCTGAGAAAACCGCCCACAAACGAATATGTTCAGGGTGTTGAGGTAGAGCAGGATTATTCCGGAAGTGTTCCTGACGGGTTTGAGCTGATCGATCTTCCGGCAGCGACATACCTTCTATTCAGAGGAGAACCTTTCGAAGAAGAAAAATATGAATCTGCCATCATGGAGATCTGGGATGCAGAGAAGAAATATGATCCTGCGTTTATCGGTTATGAATGGGATAATATGAATCCGAGGATACAGCTCGAGCCAAGAGGAGAGCGCGGCTATATTGAGTTGGTACCAGTCAGACGAAAGGATTCTGATTTGCCGCGCAGCTGATGACCCGTAAAACCCGGAAGTTATTCTTCCTGTATGGATCGTTCATGAAACAGCGGTTCCGTTTCCCTGTGTCTGAAGTTTTGGGAATCACCCCGTTTTTCTGCGTACGTACGCAACGCGGCCGTCTTTTATGCCGCTCAACAGGCAATAAACATATTCAACAACAAAAAACGTCCAACCATAACTGAACCGGTCCCCGCCAAACAGACAATCAAAAAAGAAAAAATGATCTGCCATCAGATTCAGCTCTGGTGGCAGTTTTTCCGCCGGATATTGTTCGTATCTCTCCATTGGGGTCAGAAGACCTGTTCAGCCCTCAAAAAAATAAAATCACCCAGCGTAAGGTATTGCTTGTTACGCAGCGTCATGTTGTAGGATACATGGCGAAAGGAGGTGAAGGCTATGTCAAAGTACACGACAGGAGAGCTTGCAAAGCTCTGCGGCGTGACCGTCCGAACGGTTCAGTATTATGATACCAGAGGCATCCTGATTCCCAGCGAGTTCTCCGAAGGCGGAAGACGGCTCTACTCGGAAGACGATCTGAAGCGCATGAAGATCATCTGCTTTTTGCGGGAACTGGATCTCCCCATTGACGCTATTTCTCAGATTCTGAAGGAAGAGCATCCTGAGAAGGTGATATCACTGCTGATTGAGCAGCAGGAGGATA
>JAFRNK010000049.1 GCA_017430225.1 Clostridia bacterium
GTCTCGAAGCGATAGATTTTTGAAAAGTTTCGTCAAAGTTTCGCCGAAATATAAAAATATCACGCTATTGCGTGATATTTGAGGTGCCGGTGGCGGGACTCGAACCCAATCAAGCGCAAATCAGCACATATGACGCTATATCAACAAATGCGCGGATATGACGCTATATCAACGCAATTCGCTATGGTCTCTGCTGACCGTGATATGGTCATATATGACCGTTTTCTGTCACTATTGACGGAAAAGTTTCGTCAGAGTTTCGTCAAAAAAGGGGCGGTTTTACCCGCCCCTCCTGCCGTCAGAATCCTAACTTCCACAGCAGTTTGTTCAGCTCGCTGTCCTTCCTGGACAGGTCTCCGTTCTCGACGCCATCTGCCAGGATCTCATACAGTTTCTGCAACACCGCCGCCTTCGCGGGATCGGTTTCCAGTTCCGGCATATAGGCCAGCGCCGCCGTCAGCCTTTCCGCGGGAGTATCCGTCTTGTATCCCTCCGGCACGTAGCCAGGCTGCTTCTCCTGATATAGCTGTGCCTGCCGGTCTTTGGCGATATACTCCATCGTGTTATACACATCATAGATGGCGTTCTGATCAGAAGCCATTGCCCAAAGTTTCCGGTACACGTCTCCGCCCAGCGTCTGCTCAAACTCCCGGCGTGCCTGCGTCGGTTCGCCATGCATCGAGGTGCCGTACGGATTTATTCCTTCGCCGCGCTTCACGACGTCCGGAGCCTGTCCGATAGGTTCTGTCCTCTGACGCCGGCCTCGGTACCATCTCGGCGCGTTGCTCGTATTGGTATCCGCCAGTTCCGGAGTCATCGTGCCGCCGCGGGTGACCGTTGGTGCCGCCCAGGGATTATTCTTGTCGCTGTCCGTGTGCAAGTGCCAAAGGTACGAACGCTCTTCATCCGTGAGGCCGTCCATCATCCGGATTGCTTTCTCATAATCGGCGTTGGTGTGGCTGCCGCCGTCTGTATCGGCAACGGACAGGGCCAGCTTGTAAAGCAGGTATTCCGTCGCATCGATTCCGACAGCTTCGCCGGCATCAATCTTTGCCTGCGTGTCGTTGTCATGACCAGCGGCCAAAGACAGCAGCGCATTCATGACAGTCTCGTGCTGCTTGTTGCTGGCCTGCTGCCACACGGGCGACGCCTGGAGACCGTCCGCCGTTATCTGGTAGAACGATTCCCGCTTTGCCTGTTCCTTCTGCCACTCTTTGACCTTTGCGTCGATATTCTCTTCCGCAGTTTTGCTGGACGTGGCAAACGGATCGCCGGCCATTTCAATCATATCCTGGCGCATCTCGGTAAACATTTCAGGATCTTTCGTCCATGCCTTCTTTAGCAGAGCATAGTAATCGCTCTTGTATTTGGCCGGGTCCGTAGTCACGCGCATCGCATTATACTCTGCACGCAGGCCGGGGCCAAACAGCGGGTCACCATTTGCTTTCCCAATCGCACGGCCAACAGCAATCGCCAGCACCTGGAAATCCTTGACCACGTTCGGCATCGGGAGTCCGGTAGTCATCTGCACGACGGTGCCTAAATGGTCGACGATATTACGTGCTGACGTTTCCGCGCTCTTATCTCCCTGGAATGCTCCGATAGTATCAGTCATCAGAGACACGGTGCTTTCCAGCAGATCATTCACCGCTTCAATGGAGTTCTCTGATAAGCCGTAAAACTTCTGGTCGAAGATAGCGTCACCGCCAAGTTGCTTGGCTATCTTGTCTACTGTGCTTTCAAGGAGTTCCAGGATCGTTCCGCCAAACGGGACCATACCACCAAGCGACGTGAGCATATTCAGTCCAAGAGCCTTGCCGGCGCTCCAGAACGTCAGCTCGTCCTCGTCGTCCTTGTACTTCTTCAGTTTCCCGCGGAGCATATCCCAGACAAACTGCATCAGGCTGAAGATGAACGCGGACAGCGCCTGTGACGTCACAGCCCTGGCTACTGTCTTCCTGGCATTCTTCAGGGCGTCAAGGTTCTCCTGGGTCCCATTAGCTTTATACTGTCGTGCTTTGGCATTCATATTGCCAAATGCGTCGATCAGGATGTTTGCATTCTGGAACGGCTGCGTTTTGAACATATTCATCACACGCATAAACTCGCTGTCTGACCGCAGGACGCCGGGTCTCTGCATGGTCGCATAGTTCGGCTGCGTTTCCTCGATGATCCTGTTATAAATCGGCGCAACAGCTTCGTAAAACTCGTGCGTGCCGGGTGTCAGGTCTTTTCTGGTATCCTTGATGTAATACTCTGCTGCCGTCCACAATTTGGTAGTGGTTGCAATATCAACCGCCTGGATCCAGTTCAGAACCTTATGGCTGGTCAGCTTCGCCACCAGTCCGCCGCGCTTGCCAATGTCGCCAAGTTCGGCGGTGGAGTACCCCTTGCTCCGGTACCACAGCAGCGGCGTGTACTGTGCGATCAGATCAAGGTCCACCTTCTTGTTGGAATCCTTTAGTGCCTTCACAAGCGGGCCATACCCGACAACGGCTGCTGCCGTAGCATAGGATGCTGCCTGTTTGACGGCGACGCCACCGTTCAACGTCAGCACGCCACCGGCATAGTTGCTTCGGAGTGCCGTGGCAAGCCCACCGCCACCGCCTGCGCCTGTCTGCACATCCCGCATCATCTTATCCAGATAATCCTCGTGCGCGGATAACAGATTGTTTCGCACACTGGTGCCTTCGCCCTGCCGGAACTTGACGTTCAGCAGTTTGTTCAGGTTCCGTATCGGCATCGCCAAACCGTAGTATTTACTGTGGCCGTCGATGCTTCTGGTCAGCACGTCGTTCATGTCGTACAGCATGATCGTTTCCGTCGCGCCTTTGATACGCTCTTTCAGGAATCCGGCAGCGGCGACTGTGCCATCCGGTTTCACTTCGCCAAAATCCGATTTCAGGAAGTCTCTGCTCACGTCGATGGGGAAGTATTTCAGCACACGTGCAATCTCATACCCCACATGCTCAACGCTGACGCTATTGATTGCCTCCTTACTCATGGTGTTAAAGTAGTCGAACGCGGCGTCTGCAAAGGCCCGTTCTTCCGGACTCATCTGCTGCGTGATCTCGTGGATCATATACCGGGAGAAAACAGCATGCACGCCTTCGCCGTCCTTGTACGCATCAGCCAGCTTGCCTTTTTTGTACATTTCCTTATTCGGGATCAGTACGCCGCCGTTCTCAATGTGCTTTAAGTTGTCTTCGCACTTAGCGTGCAGGTACAAGCTCATCCGCATGGCGGGCGTGATCTCGATTTCCTGCATCTGGCCATCCACCAGGGCTTTCACCTTAACCCACTTGGCGTCCTTGCCGGCAATACTGCGGATAAACTTCTTGTCGTTCACCCACTTCTTGAAGATTTCTTCGCACCGCCGCTGGTAGTCGTCCATTCTGCGCTGGCCTTCGGAAAGTTCCTGCGTCAACCGGTACAGCGGGTCATTGTCATTGTAGCCAACGATTCTATGGACCGCTCGCTCCGGGGTCAGCAGGCCGTCGCCGCCTTTATTTTGTTTGCCGTGTCGCTTGCCGAAAAGCAAGGTTTTGATGAACTCGGTTTCCGTCCTTGCCTTCCCGCCTCTGTAGTCATCGACAAATTCCAGCGCGGACGCATAAGCATCTCTCCGTTCCTGACTATCGATAAATTGATTCTCCGTGCGGGTCATCGTTTCGATGTTAAGCAAGATTGTGGTCAGGTCCGCGACTTCCTGCTGCGTCATATCGCTGATGCGCTTCTTGTGCAGGCGTTCGATCAATCCCTCGATATAGCTGTCAGGCACAAAGTCATCACCCAGTTCAGCCTTCTGTCTTGCTTCCCATTCTTTGTACCAGTCACGCAGCGCTTCCAGGTTCTTGATGGTCTTGCCGGTGATTCCCTTCGACACAAGGTCAAGGTCGCCAATGTACTGATTCAGCAGCGCTCTCGTGGCCGGCCCCAGTTTCTTGTTGTTCAGCCTCCGGGCGATGTTCAGTAGGCGGGTCCTCGCCTCACTGTCAATCCGCTTCGCCCGCTTGTCTTCCGCCACCTGACGGTAGTGCTGCTTCAGGGCCTCCACCTGCTGGTCGCGTTTCTGCCGGACCAGTTTCAGAGCAGCCTTCGCCTTCTCGCGCTCGGCCTTTAGCCGTGCTTCCATCTTGTCCGCGTAGGTCGGATCGGTCTGCCGGATCTCTTCGCCCACCACGCGGCCCAGGATGTCGTTGGCCGTCCATTCCACCGCGTCCGCCATCTCGTAGTTGTTCATGCGCTCGTAGATCGGGCGGAAGGATTCCAGGATCTCCAGCACCCGCTTGAGCTGGTCGGCCGGATGATTGATGTCCGGGAACAGGCCCTCGCCAAAGATTCCCTGCAGTTCCTTGTACGCCTGGTCGATGCCGGTCGCGCTTGTATCGGACGTTGTCAGCGTCACGGTACCCAGAAGACTCTTCCGGAACGCCTGGTAGTCTTCCGCCAGGTCGTGCTGCATATTGCCGGGGACGTACAGTTTCGTCGTCCGCAGGTAGTCACGAAGCTTTTCGTACGACGCCGGGTCGCCTTCCTCGCGCAGGATCTCCGCATTGTCCAGGATAATGTGCGCGATCTCGTAGGCTTTCGTCCGGGCCTCGCCGTAGAACTCGTCGTCGAACTCGCGCTCGTTCAGGCAGAACTCTGCCAGGTCCTTCATCTTCGCGCCGACCACGTCCGCGTCCACTTTCGTGCCATACTCTGATGCGATGACCCGCGCCAGTGTCTTCGCGTCGTCCAGGCGCACCCGCCTGCCGTCCGTCACTTTGGTCTGGCCCTTCCAGTAGTCGCGTTGCTCGGTCCTGGTCTTCAGTTTGGAGCGGAGCTCGGTGAGATCCTTGCGTAGCTGGCGATTTGCTTCGTATAGTTCACCGGTACTGAGCTCGCGGGAAGTCTTTAATTCTGCAGTTCTGGATGCTCCTTCAGAATCTTCTCGATTCCCTTCTGCATTTCCTCTTTGCTCGTTGCCCCGTCTTCTGTCTCCATATAATCCCTGATCAGCCAATCGTTCTCGAATTGTTTGTTCCATTCGGGAGTTCCATGTTTCGGTCGGTTCTTTTCCAAATTCGACATCATTGTTCCTCCATTCTGCGTAATCGAAATAGTCCTTGTTTTCAGCATAATCTCTGAACGTCTTATCTGCTTTATTTCCTATCGTAGTTAAATAATCAAGGCTTAAAAAGCGACCTTCTTCTGCGAAGCGGGACGCTGCCCTCATTATAGAAGAATCCTCGGACACTTCGTTATAATACAGGTTTACCGTGTATCCATATTCTTTGAGGGTCTCAACCACGTCACTGATAACACTCTTGCCACCGACACGCGGAATGACAACATTTTCACCTCTCGCAATCGCCATTTGCAATGCTTTATCAGCAATCTTCGCGCTTTCCTTTTGAACATATCCGGCCCCATAGCCATCATCAAAACCATCAAGCCACGGTTTGACTACGTCGCTATCAATAATCCGTGCCTGATGCTCATGGGAAAGAGGATTGGCAAAGACTCGTGACTTTCCTCCAGCCGGCCGACCGATTACAATATAAGCCTCCCGGTTTCTGGCAACGGGCCCGGTAAACTGTTCCTTCCCATTCACCTTTTTAATTTTATTCTTTCCCTCATCCCACGCAGCGCTGCCGTGTTCATCGTCCAGTAGTTTTTCTACAAGGCGATCTCTTCTGGCGTCGACCTCAGCATTCGTTCCTGGCAGATTCTTTGACCAGCTGTCTCCTTTTGAACCTCTGGCTCGTTCCTCCGCCTTCACAATTTCGGGGATCGTCTTCAGGATTTCATACGGAATCTTTGCCCCGGCCACGGAAGCGGCAGATATGTAGGCAAGGTCACGGTGAGCCCAGTTCTTAAACCGTGCGCTCTTACTATACCACTCTTTCGCTTCCGGCATCAAGTATGTCCTATAATCTTTCTTTGCCTTAATCTCTTCCTGCGTCAGATCCGAGTCGGGCATAAGATAGCGATCATATTTTGATTCCACGTCAGAATAAGGAGATTGTTCCTCGTTGGCATGAACGGCATCTTTTAGAGAGACGTTCAGCCCCATATACATGCCTTCACGCTGCCGGGTTCCTGAGCGCATATCCAGCAGCATCTCCGGTCCGTCAAGGATAACGTCCGTGAGGATGTCGTTCACGTATGCGTTCCCCATAGCCTTGTATACGTCATCGTTTTGTGTGTACACAAATGCCATACCGGCACCGATGTTCACGCGCTGGTTCCGGATATAATTGACAAGCTGTTTATTGTTCAGGAGTGCCTTATCAGAGACTTCCTGGATCTGGCGCACCTGACCTTTCTGGCTCGCGTATACGATCGCTGAATAGCCCTTGCCGCTAACGATATCACGGCCTACCGCAGCAACAGTTTCAGGAGAGTAAACATCTTTCCCGAGGTTTCTGTTCTCCTGGCTCGGCATGAGAAGAAAATCCAGCTGCATCTGCCCGGGGATCTCCTTTTCCTCCTTCGAGACCGTCCTGTTTTTCGTGTCTGCCTGCAGCTCGGTAAACACGCGGTGATCGATGATAATATGTCCCAGAAGTTTCGCCCCTGTATTTTTCTGCACCGTCTCCGCAATCGTACCTGTTGCATTGATATCATCCGTGCTGGGATTTACATGCCCGGACGGATGGTTGTGCATGAGATAAACACCATCAGCGCCGACACGCTTAATCTTCTTGATCAGGTCGTTCGACTGAAAGTCCTCTCTGTACGTCAGCGAAAGCCCAGGCAGTCGGCAGGTCACTGAATCCGTACCAACGATCTTCCCTTTTTTGACATAGAAATACCGCACCGTCTCGAATCTCGGATTCCGGAAGATCTGGCACAGCTGCGCTAAATCTTCCGCGTTCCGGATCTTTGTTCCGTTGAGGTTGACTCGTCCGGTTTTAATGAACTGAGCTGATATTCCGTTTCCAAGAGTTCGGATATCGGTCTTACCGTCCCGTCCTTGTCTACCCAGATCCACTTCTCCTCCGGCAGCGGATATTCTCTCGAGTCCGTCGAGGAGGTCTTCAATTCCTTGTTCTGCAATGGTCAGGTTCTCCTTGTCTGTTTTGTATTCTTCGTGCGTCTCCTGAAGATAGACGCCAAGATCGCGGCTGTTTTTCTTCTTGACACCAGGGTTCTCTTCTGCTACAGTGTCAACAGAAGAAACGGATGCGTTCCCTCCGCTAAGACGAGTACGTATAGGCTTAGCGGCAGTAGCCCCGGAAGAGTCGCGAACCTCTCCGGATGCAGACGCATCCGTTTGTTCGTTTTCCCATCCCGATAGCACCCAACTATTGGCGCCGCTATTTTGCGAGAGTACCACCGTATATCCATTATCGTATAAACGGATTCTCTTGTTGCCCATTCCGGAAAAATCATTTTTTTGAACGTCACCATTTGTCGCATTTGCAATGACATTTACGATTTCGTATGCCGTCCTAACGCCATCTCCACCCTCAGAGTTTCTCTTTGAGATTATGTGCGAAAAACCATACCCGTGCTTAAACGAAGCACCTTTTCCTGGATTGCCCCATACAAAATCAATATTTCCCAGTTCTTTTCGGGACATGGCGTTTTTCACTGACAAACTCTCCGGCGAATCGCTGGTCTTCGCTTTTTCGATCAATTCATTAAGCGCAGATTTACCGCTCTGGATATTTTTTTCTGTTTCTTCTGCCGTGTCCTTTGAAAGAGTGAATGAAGCCGGGGCCTTCAATTCAGCACTATATTTCGGGGCAGAACTGTTATTGTCTTTCCCGCCTTCTGTCCTCGCACTCACCGTCGCTTTCTTCGCCGCCTTCAGCACCGGCGCTGCCTTTGCCGCATCTTCCATGTGGCCGTGCATGATAAACTCGTTCATGTTGCCGGCAGCGTCGCAGATCATCTCCTCAAAGACGTCCTCATTGCTTAATTCGGTTCCTTTGTACAGGGCATAGTAATCACGCAGGACATCCTCCAACTTGTCTACGCTTCCCAAGTCTTCGATCATCCGGTCGCGGTACTTTGAGAGGACTTCTTCCCTGCTGCTATCATTGTATTCACGAGAGAGGGTCTCGTGCATCAGTTCGTGCCGCGCAATCTGATCCGCGGTGAAAATCTGGTGGTCCGCACGCACGTAGATGGTCTTCGTCTCCGGGTCAAAGTACCCACGGGACTGGACGATCACCTTCTTCCCGTTCTTCGATATGGATTCGATTTCTAAGGACCCGCCGACAAAAGGCACATACATATACCCGCGGGCCTCAACCTCCTCGCGTGCTTGTTCTATGTATTTGTCCGCGTAAACCCCCTTGCTGTTCTTCTGAAGGATACGGATGTTCTTCCTCGTCGTTCCGTTCCGAATCCCAAGATCAGACGCACTTACAGATTCCGAACGAACGCCAGAAACTCTTCGACCCCCTCGGAATCCCGCGATTTCTTCCCGGAATTCAGCGCTTCCTGTTCCTCTTTCCACTCGGCCAGCTTCGACTCCGGTACCCGCGCCGTCATTCCCTTGTAGCCCGTCGCGTACACGTACTTCTCCTGTTTCTGCTTCTGTGCCATTTTCAGCCTCCTCATTTATGTTTGTATTGTATTTAGCGCGGCCTGCCGTATACGCGACCCGCGCCTGTGCTAAGCTCATCGTAGGATTTTCGCCGGCCGCCTCGTAATCAAAGTCACGGCCTTCTTCGCCCTGATTGATAAACCGTGCAGCCTCGCCGGCATATTCTACTTCATTCTGTCCCGGCTGGTAAGCCTGCACGATTTCAGCAGCGGAATCGCTGTCTACATTCAGCCGTTCCAGCGCATCGGCCACTTTGGAATACTTCCTGAACGCCAGGTCCTCAAACCGTGCGGCCCGTGCTTCCTCGCCGGTCTGCATGCGGATGCTCTCCGCCGGACTCATCGGTTGCGCCATTTCCGTCATCGCACGCGCAGTGTCTTCGGCGCTTCTGGTATAGTTAAGACCGCGGCCAAATTCGGGACGGGCTTCAGATTCGCCCGTAGGCGCAGTTTCTTCCGTCTGTGACACATTCTCCGCCTGCGCGCCCTGGGACGCCTCACGCTGGCTTGCAAGTGCCTTCAGCGCTTCGATAGCGTCAGAGGAAGCGGTTTCTTCGTGGATCTCGACGCCGGACCGCTCGGCCAGATAATCCGTCACGGCCTCGTTCCGCACGATCCGCGCCACGTCACGCTCGGTCAGGTCCTTGCCTTTTTCCAGGCGCTTCACGGCACGCTCGATATCGTCGTAGTCGTCGCCCTGGGTCTGTTCCTCAAACGCCTGCGCCAGTCTCCCCAGGTCGACGTTGCTCATCTTGTCTGCCTGGTCCGCAAAACTGATGGAGTCATCGTCCAGGTAAATATCGCGCTTGTCCACGATCTTGTCGAAGGTGTCCTGCAGGTCGCCCTTGTACTGTGACGCAGCAGCGGCGATGCTGTCCAGATAACTCGTGTCGCCGGCCTTCAGTTCGCTTCTGATGTTGCGCCCAATCTGGGCGTCCCGCATACGGCCGACCACGCCGACTTCGCCAAAGAGGCCGGACATAGCACCAACGACGAAAGACGACAGCGAGTCCTTCATCGTATCAGCAAACGATCCGCGGTCTTCCCCGATGATGCCGGCCGAGTCAAGCATCCAGTTCGCCGCGTCAGCAAGGACTTCTTCAATGCCTTCAAATGCCCCGCCGATGACCTTCTCGCCAAGTTTGCCGAGGATTTTTGCGCCGGTATCCGACTTTGCCATGCGCTGCAGTGCGCCGGTCAGTTTTTTGGTCGTCACTTCATCCAGTGCGCCCCCGTCGGTGACTTTGCTCATCGCACCGACAGATCCCCAAAGCATTTCCGTCGCCATTTCGATTGCGCCGCCCTGGCCCGCGTACCTGTTCAGGTTTTTGGCCATGTCCCTGCCGATCTCTTCACCGCGGCTCATTACGGTATTTGCGCCTTCCGCCCATGCGCCACCGGCTGCACGCATACCGAATGGCAACATTGATACAGCCCCCAGGTTGTTGATGCCAAGTGCCATAGTTAAGGCAGCGTCCAGGCCGGACTGAATCCTGCTGGACAATGCTTCTACGGCAAAATCACCAAGACTGCCAAGCTCGGCCGTTGCGTTCTTCGCGCGCTGAAGATCCTTGTTTGCGCTGTTCTGGAGATTGAGCATAGTCTCAACGTCGAACAGATCCTCGCCGGTGCCGGACTGCGTGAGGGAGAACAACTGCTTGTACGTTTCGTCTGCGTCACGGTCCACCTTGCTCAAGTCGAAGCCGGCGAAAATATCCTGCCCTGCGCCCTGGGCGTGGGCTACGTGCTGGTCGATATACTCCATGACGCGGTGAGCATAGTCATCGCCGCCGAGGGCCGTGGCGGTCCTCACGATGCCTTCACGGAGATTCTGCGTGCCGGGGTCCTGACGCTGCGGATCATTGTCTACCGCGCCCAGATAAAACCGCGTTGCGGTCCGCAGTGCTTCGTCCGCCTCGCTCTCCACGTTGTTCAGGATGTTGCCGGACTGTGCGTTCTGATACTGGCCAAGCCAGGACGCCTCGTACTGCTTCAGCGCACCGGTCAGCGTGCCGCCCAGGGCCGTCGCCGCCTTATCCCAGAAAGTCATGCGGTCCAGGTCCATTCCGGCCAGTTTCGCCTTATACACGCGGTCCTTTTCCGCGTCCTCTAACTGAAGTTTCCGCAGGTTTTCGATACCGCCGGCGGCGTCCACGGCCTTGCTGGCGTCCTGCCACTCCTGCATGGCGTCAAGATAACCGTCAGGCGTAGCCGCTCGGTCCTCGTGCTTCATCTGGTCTTCCGCACGCTCGTAGGCCGTCACATAGCGGTCGATCAGGGAATCGCGCTCGTCGCGCCATTTGCTGTAGGCGTCGTCTTCTTTCTTCCGCTGTTCTTCGCTCACCTGACCTTTCTGCCGCTCTTCGCTCCATTTCATCAGGTCAGCGGCACTCGACCACTCTCCAATCTCCGTCGTCGGAGCTGTCGGGGCAGAACGCTGCGGTCTGGTGGCGGCATATTCATCAGCAAGCCTCTGCCGTCTGCTTGCCTCGGCAAAGTCAAAACCGCCGGTACTGGGGGCGCCGGTAATTCGTCTCCTGCTGTCCTGTAAGGCACTCCCGACAAAGTCATGTGCCGCAGCCATTCTTGCGGTATCCTGTTCGCGCAATCTTGCGATGGCTTCGTCCAGCGCTCGGTCATACGCACGCCGTTCCGCCTGGGCCTCCTGCTTGCGCGCAAGCGCGCCGCGATCTGCTCCCATAGCAGACGTGGCACGGACATAGTCGTGATACGCCTGTTCCCGTCTCCGCTGCTCTTCCTCTTCCTCTCTCTTCCTTTTCTCGGCCTCTTCACGCGGGTCGTAAGATCCGCCCAACTGACCAAACTTTCGTAATGCCATTTATCACCTCGCCAAATAGCCAAGCGCCACGCGTCGCGCGTAATCATCACCGTATCCCTGACCGCGCAGGAACTGATATGCGTCGTCATAACCGCCTATGCCCTGTGCCTGCATCACCTGCCACAGGGACGTGTCTATGCTACGTCTACGTTCGCCGGTTCCGCCCATAGTGCCACGGATGCCGTGTACCACACCGCCGCCGGTTTCTTCCGGTGCGGGCTGCGTCTGTTCCGGCGTGCCGCCGCCACTGCCGCCGAGCTGTGCCAGATACTGCTGGTATCTCTGACGTTCCGCATCCTGCCATTCGCCGTACTGGCGTGCATATTCCTGCTCGTACTGATCGAGGGCATCCTGATAACCCCTGTACTGCCATTCGCGGTCGGTGTCCCAATCCTGGTCCTGCTGGCGGTACTGCTGCCACGCAAAGTCGCGGTCGCCTTCCCACTGCTGCTGTTGCTGGAGCCACTGGCGGTAGGCAAAGTCTCTGTCGCCTTCCCACTGGTCCTGCCCCTGCAGCCACTGGCGGTAGGCGAAATCTCTGTCTTCGCCAAACTGCTGCTGCTGCTGAAGCCACTGCTGGTAAGCGAGCTGACGGTCTTCGCTCCACTGGTCCTGCCCCTGCAGCCACTGGCGGTAGGCAAAGTCACGGTCCTCACCGTACTGTTGCTGCTGCTGCAGCCACTGACGGTATGCAAAGTCGCGGTCCTCACCATACTGCTGCTGACTCTGTAGCCACTGCTGATAGGCAAGCTGACGATCCTGACTCCAGTCTCCGAGCAGATCGCGGAACCGGCCATAATCCTGGCCCTCCAGGCTTTCCAGCAAGCCAAGCTGTTCCACCATATCCTTGCCCTTGTCCCGGTACATAGAATATGCCAACTGCTGCAGCTCCGGGATCTTGTCGTTCAGTGCCTGCATATACTGGTTGTATGCGCCCTGCGACGCCGTGCCGGCATAGGAAGATGCCAGGCCGCCGGTGCGCGCGGAGACCTGCGCCAGCGTATCCTGCATGGCCTGCTGCCCCTGCCGCGTATATGCTTCAGCGTACTGCTGGTACAACGGGTCTGCCTTGTAGTCATAAGAGAAATCACCGCGCCCCAGGATCTGCTCGATCATTTCCTGGATGCGTTCGTCGTACCGGGACTGGTACTCCGGTCGTTCTGCTTCGTATGTGAAATCTTCCGGCCGTTGTCCCTCAAAAGTAAAGTCCTCCGGTCGCTGCCCCTCAAACGTGAAATCTTCGGGTCGTTCCACGCCGTAGGTGAAATCTTCCGGTCGCTGTCCCTCGTAGGTAAAATCGGTGGGGCGTTCCACGCCGTAGATGAAATCTTCCGGTCGCGCCGTCTCCCACGTGAACGTGGGCCGTCCCGTCCCGGTATAGTCAAAACCGGGCCTGCCGCTTCCGGTGTACTGGAAAGAAGACGGCTGGAACTCCTGGATATACGACGGCGGGCCGCTGGGCGGATCCGTGGCGGGCGGATCCGTGGCGGGCGGCGTAAAACGCTGCTGGGCCTCCTGCCGCTGCTGTACCATTTCCTGGGTCTGTCCGGTTTCACCAAAGCGGGGATCATACTGTTCGGTCATTGTGTCCGCGCCGGTCCTTCTTCTGCTCCTTCTGTATCCGCCGGTGCCGGCATCCTGCGTCCTTGTCACCATTCCTGCTCTTGCCATATATTCCTCCTAAATCTTCTCCTCGGCCTTCAGTTTTGAGTACCAATCCTTGATATAACTGTTTCCGCCGGCTGCCGTATAATGGTCATATTGTTCTCTTACCCTGATTCGCTGGATCTCCGTCATCTGCTCGCCGCGTTCCGCAGCGGACAACACGTTCACCAGGAAGTTCTTCGTTCCCTCAAGATCGATACGGTTTAGCGTTGTTTTCTGTGCGTCAAGCTCTGCCATAATGCCCGCCGTCTGCGTGGCAAACAGTTTCTTGATCAGTTTTTTGATGGCCAGAAAAATCGCGCTGCAGCTCCCGATAAGAGCTGCCAGGAACCCAAGCCAGGTCCCGATGTCCCCCATAGTTATTTGTTCCATACCCCCCTCCTATTCACCGGGCGTTCTGTTCTGGTCAATCGTCGCCTGATTCCCATTCGCTTCCGGTCCCGGCATCCGTTTTCCGTAGATGCTTAATATGTGATTGAGGGTTTCCCGCAGGTACTCCAGGTACTCAATGGTCTCCCTCATAGTCTCCCGCAGGTCATCCTTGATGATCGGCGGTTCTCTCTGAATATATCGTCCCATCAGTTGATCACACTCCCTGTCACATACTCCCGGCCAATGGCGCGGATAGTCACTTCGCCGGTGCCCTCCAGGCGCAGCGTGTACTTGTCACAGCGGCCCAGTCTCACCGGCACCATCACCGGCACCAGGTTCGCCGCGGTCTGCTGCCACACGGTCTTCCACGCCCCGTCGTCCTCTTTGACTTTGACGGTCACGGTGCTGCCGGCCGTCATAGT
Organism: Clostridia bacterium; assembly: GCA_017430225.1. Lineage (GTDB taxonomy): Bacteria > Bacillota > Clostridia > Christensenellales > Aristaeellaceae > UBA4246. The sequence continues at coordinate 13,846 of JAFRNK010000049.1, forward strand.
CATCCTGATCAGGAGGCGCAGGTAGCCCTTGCGGTTAAAGATGTTTTCGTACGTGGGTACGAACTCGCCAAACCACTGCTGACTTTCCAGGACGCCCTGCTCAACACGGCGGAGCTTCCCAATGCCATCCTGCTGGAACACCATGTGCAGTTGATTGTCCTTGTTCGTCATGGCGGTATATGACTCTCCGCCGACGTCCTCAATGGCCCAGAAACCGTGCTTGAGGTCGTACGCGTACAGGTGACTGACGCCGGCAGGATTGGTCATGCCGATATAGTATTTCAACCCATCCGTACCGCCGACCGCATTGGTATATATGCCATTTCCGAGATTGTACGAAATAGACTGCGGCCTGCCGCCGGTGTACGCATAGACGCCGTTGATGCCCTTGTAGTAAAGCGTCTGGTCTATGACTGTCAGGCTGCGCTCACTTCCCTTCTGCAGGCCATCGATGTTGGAGTCATCCATATAGTATTCCGAGGGGAACTTGCCCAGGATCTTGTGCAGGATCTTTTCTTTCCAGGCGCATACAGTGCCGTTGTACTCGCAGATGCCGGTGAAAGGCCCCTCCGAACCGACCGTCACGGCGTACGGCCCGATGTCTCCGAGCGAGTATCGGAAAAAGTCCGTCGGATCTCCCAGGGCGGACGCGTAAATAGTATTCTCTTCGATGTTGCATCCCCAGATTCTATTTCCGGAGGAGCAGATAAAATCAAGATCAGGGAAAGATCCTTTGATATTGAGGGAACCGCTGTATGGTGGATCGAATGTCACGGCGGATTTAAGCAAGCCGATGGCGTCGTCCGCCGGCGTCTGGCCCGCGCTAACGCCCTGCACGACGGCTCTCCTGGCAGTTAATCCTTGTGCCTGAATATCGATCACGTCGCCGGCCTTTACTTTGGACGCGATGCCTTCCGCTTTAAGGGAGAAGGTTTCGGAACTCCCGGAGATAATAATGTCCCAGGTTGTGGCGGTCCAGTCCAGTTCGACAAAGGGAACAATGTCCCCGGTGATCATGTCATAGTAGACTTTGTCAGGGAAGATCACCAGTTTGCTGTTGATGACAGCCATCTGTTTCGTGCCGGAAGTCAATGCGATGTCATATATGTCCACGCCATCCTTTTTGAGAATCGGCTTATAAAGCGGGGCATCATAGATGTTGTCAATCACGTAGAGGTGGCCATCCCACACGTAAACGTCCTGCACGTCGTGGTAGGTCGTGTACTGCCCGCGCATCGGGCGCTGGGTGATCACGGGATAATTTGACGTAGAGAGTCCACCCATATCAGCGAACTCTCCCTCCCTTGTATTCTGCGTAAGGTTAAGGCCGAAGAACTGGATCGTGTCCTCTTTCCTGTGCTGGATCGTGAAAGGAAGTTTCGGAAGTTTCATCACATGACCCTCCAGTTTCCTTTGTCCGCCGGCTTCGTGGTGCGGCGGTACCAGGATGCGGCTCTCGCCCAGGCTGCATTGAACATTTCCATATCATTCTGGTACAGGTTAGTCTCTTCGTTAGCCATGTCGATCATCGCGCACAGGTACCAGGTGTAGACCTCGTCGTACGGATGCGGCATAAGCAGTTCCACGTCGGTCAGTTCCGCTTCAGTGCCGTCGTTCGGATTTTCCGGGGCTTCCACTCCGAACATCTCCGCCACGTCTCCCTCGACGCCGCGGAACAGGAGCTGTGCCAGCGTAAACTCATCCGCCGCGTGCGGCCGCAGCATCTTTGCGCTCGATAATGCTTCAGACAGTTTCATTTCTTCTCCTTCACATTCAGGCCGCTGGCCCATCCTCGGTGTCCGCCGTAGATGCACTCATACCAGGTCCGCAGGAGGACCTTCTTCTTCGCGCCGGTCAGGTACGGTTCCGCGCCCTTCGGGATCACGATGATCTGCTTGCCCTTCGTGCCGGCAGACTTGCGCAGCCAGGTGTCGGACGTGCATCTGCCCTGCGGCAGTGGTGCAGCATAGGCAGAGGATGTGTAGCCGATGCAGTCCTGTCCATCATCGTCGTAGTGCACCCGGTACCAGGGGAAGCCGTCGCTGTCCTTGGCAGTTCCCTCGGCCTCGTAGATCTCGCCGTCCGAAACAACCATCAGCGTCTGATACTCCACACCGGGACCGGAACGGATGCGGCTCTTTGAGCAATGATTGATTTTGACCGGGAAGGTTTCGTGGTGATCATCGGAGTCAATAGCACAGGCGGTGTGCCCTTCCTGCGTAGCGGCATTGTAGCGGAGGAGGATGTCACCGCGCATAAGGCCCGTGCCAAGTTCCAAGAGAAGCGGATCAGTGAGCTCCACAAACATCCCGGTGTCCATGATCATCTTGCGTTCCGTCCTTGACCACATGGTACGGAAGTCCGGGTTGTAGATCTTTGCCCCGAAGTAGAGCGCATCGCCCATCAGAGCGGTACAGTCACAGTTGCAGAGGGTCTTGACCTTCCGGGGGTCTGGGTCAGCCATCTGGAAAAGGGCATCAAATAGGGTCGTGCGGGGATATCTGCCGCCGTCAGACTTGAGAGAGTCCTGCCCATAGCCGATATAGGCCCCGTTTTCGACCGCTCCCAATACAAAGTCAGCAATACGCTCTGCCGTCTGTTCGTCTTTCGGGCGGAAAACATATTGCCACCCGCCGTAGAAGTTGACCACGTTAAGCTCACCGTCCAGTTTACCAGGCGTGCGCAGCTGGTTCGGAGGCGTGCCATACTTCGTGCCAAACTCAGAGGATGCAGCCTGTGCGAGTCTTAACATAATTTCATTCCTCCGGTTCTTTGTCTGGCAGGATCTTGGTCACGATGGATTTGGTAGAAAAGTACGTGTTGCTCGACGCTTGTGCGATGTGGCTGATAATGCTGATGACAAGGGGAACGCACGCTTCCACTACGCTGATATGCCCCCACCCGAACGCCACATCAAGCACCCCATACAGGGATGCAAGGTCGGGGATAATCAGTTGGAGAAGACGCAGAAAGTCATGTCGTTTTTTGCTCATATATGTACTCCTTTCAAAAAGGCGCAGGGCCTCAATGGGTCCTACGCCGTGTCGTAAGTAATTGTTATCGTTTTCGCGGTAATATTCAGTTCAGCCAGCGCGATGCGTCGTTATAGGCGTTCGATTCGCGCTCGATCAGGTTCGCCGTGGCAGCATCCTGGTCCATGCTCTGATAGATCACTTCGCGCACGTTCCGGGGGATCATGATCTTGACGCCGCGCTGGATGCGCCACAATTTGCCGTTGATGCCGACGACCAGGTCGTCTTTGTACTTGCCGTTGTCCTTGAAAGCCTTGAAAGGAACACGTTCGTTCCAGTATTCCTTTTCGCTCTTCATTACCACTTCATCCGTGGCGTCTTTCTTTTCAGCCATGTTCTTCCTTTCTCTGGCGCCCCTGCCGGGGTGCAATTAAGCACCACGCGGCAGAGGACTTTTGCTTTTTGAATTAGTTTTCAGGCGCGTCGCTGAAGCTGGAGACAGATTCCAGACGGATCATATACTGCTCCACCAGACGCTCCGCAACCTTGATGGCCTTCCAGCCGGCAGTCGCACGCTGGTTCAGCGGGTCGGCCGTACCGGACGAACCGAGCTGCTTCACGATGTGCTGCAGGCCGCCGCCGGTGACTTCGGTCACGCCGTAGGCGTCAGCGCCCAGGATCAGAGTGCCGTACACGTCGCGGCCGTTGGCACCGGCACCGACAGGGTACAGGACTTTGTTCTGGGTGATGGAAGCCGCAGCAGACAGGGTCAGGGAAGCGCTGCCAGCGTTGCCGGCGGTCGCGGAAGCGATGGTGTACTCCACGCCGTCCACGGTAAACTTACGGTTGGCCAGGGCGGTCGCGTCGTCCGCGGTGATCTTTTCCTTCACGGCCAGGGTCGTGCTGGAAGAGGACGTGGTCTTGACGGACAGGGTCCGGCTGCCGGCGGTCAGGTCGGGCGCGTGATAGACTTTCGCTTCGGTGGTCTCCACGAAACGCACGCCCTCGATCTTTCCGATCTCGCCTTCGTAGATGCCGTCAGGGTCGCTGTACGTTTTCACGTTGATCCACTTGGAATCACTCATGATGTCGTACGCGACGTCCGGGTGGACGATGGCCACGTAGGTGCCATTGATCTTCGGCGCGTTCTGGACCTTCAGGGCGCGGACGGCCTTGCGGATGTCATCAAAGGTGACGCAGTCGTTCGTGGTCGCGTCGGTGTAGCCCAGGGACGCACGAGCGCTCTTGCCGCCGGCATAGTAGACGTTGGTGCCGCCCTGAAGGACCTCGCGGGTCACGGTGTCCAGGGTACGGCCGGCCTGGTCAGCGAGCTGACGGGTCGCCTGCAGCAGGTTGTTGTCGATGGCGGTCAGCAGCAGGACGTCGGACAGTTCGATGTAGCCACCGTACTGGGCGACCGTCGCCGTGATGACGCTCATGGACAGTTTCTGGCCGTCAGGGGTCACGCCTTCGGTCAGGGGGGTCAGGGCCTTCGCCAGGGGCGAATACTTCCGGAACTCGATGGTCTTACCGCCGGCCTTCGGGATCGGGTGCTTCTGGCCAAACTGATCGTGGACCAGATAAGGGCCGGCCAGGTCGATCAGGTAGTCAGAGTAATAGGTTTTCATTTCGTCGGACAGGCCGCCATCCGTGGTCACGTTGGTATTGGCACTGAACAGACGAAGATTCAGTTTGAAAAGAGCATTCATGTTTTCCCTCCACTTGCGGCGGGGATCAGAATGAAATGGTCTCTCCCCGCGCAACTCTTCTTGCGATCTCGTCGCGGTCCGCACGCGTTAAGGCGCGGACGTCTTTTTTAACGATGAATGGACTCTGGGAGGCTGTTCCGTTTTCCGTGGGTCTTGCGCCCTTTGCGCGGATGTTGTTGACCACCGCGCCTTCCGTGGCCGCTGCCGTCTGCTGCACGGCGTCCCCGACCAGCGTGTCAAAGTGGATCACCTTGTACGCGTGTTCCACAGGGGTGCCCGCACGAATCAGCCGCACGAAATCAGGGTTGTTCAGTTCAGAAGTCAGATCAAACGCCGGGAATTTGGCTTTGACCTGCTGGCCTTCCTGGAACCATTTCTGCACCTGGGCGTCGGCCTGCGATCTTGCCTTGCGTTCTCTTTCGGCCCGCAACAGCTCCGCATTCTGCCGGCGCATCTGCTGCAGTTCCTTGAACTGCTCGACGCTCATGCCGGCTTCTTCCGCGGCGACGTCCCAATAGGCGTTGTCGCTGTCGATTGCCTTTGCCAGTTTTGAGATGTCGCCGTCCATCACGTTGTAACGTGCGGACAGCTTGTCCAGGATGTCCTGCGTGTCCGTTGCCCTCTGCTGGAGGGCCTTGTAATCTGGGAAACGCCGGTTGAACGCTTTCTGAAACTCCTCGGTGTAAACGTCCTTGTACTCTCCGTTTATCATCTCACGGAAAGCCTTGCGCCTATCTTCCAGAGTGTCGGACGTGACCTGCACGCCCTGCTTTTCCTCCGCGGCGGCCGGAGCTGTCTCTTCAGCAAGTGCCTGCTTGCCGTAGACGACGTTCGAAAGATCGCCCGATTTTTTCCCGGTGGGTGCGGCCGGAGAATTGTTTTCGCCCGTTGTCGCGCCGCCTTCGCCCTCGCCGAACAGGTTGAGGACCAGGCGGAATCGCTCTTTGTTCATGGATTCCTCCTTCGCGGACTTGACGGCTCCGTGTGCCGGTTTCTTTAGGTGGCGGTGACGGTTGGCAGGCCGCCACCGCCTGGAAGAAACATTGTCAATTATATGGTAGCACAACCCTTATCCGAATCCGCCCTACATTTGGCACGGTAATCGACAAGGGATACGTGTCCCGGTTCTGCCTCGGCTAACTGCTCAAACGCCAGCGTGACCATCCGCAGGACCGCATCTGCTCCTGGGATGTTCGGCACGCTGACGCAGGCATATCCGGGATCCAGCACGGCCTCGGTCTGGCCGCCGGCGTCGATGACCCAGTTCGCTGTGGCCGTGATCATCATGGAGATGGCGGCGCATACCCTGTCATCGTCCGCGTGATCGATGCAGCGGATCTTCGTCGCGCCGTTGTCCTCCGTGATCAGGATGGCCGTCATACCGGCCTTGCCGCATCAGACGGCGCTTCCATACTCGGCCTGGACCTCTTGGCCAGACGGTCGCTGTAGCTCGTCCGCGGGACCTGACTGTCCATGATGCCGGACGCTACGGTCTTGCCGCCCGCCGATTTCTGCTGCGGTGCCGGAGACGGCGCGCTCTGCTGCGGCTGCCCCTGCTGCATCGGAACCGGCTGGCCCTGGAGCATCGCCGTGAGCTGCATGATCTGCTGCTGCTGTTGCTGGCATATATTGAGCAGCGTCTGACCCTGCATAACATACTCCCGGACCTTCTCGATACCCTCAAAGTCCATCATCTCCAGCGCCGGCAGCGTCTCCTGCGCCCGTTCCGGATTAAAGAACCCCAGGCCGTACAGTTCCTTCGCGCGCTCATTCGCTTCCAGCACGCTGAAAGGATTGTTGCGCTGTGCGCTGATCTTCAGGTCGAACGCCGGCCGCCGCATCTTTACCTGGCCCAGGATGTCGACCGTCGTCTGGTTCCGCATTCCCTGGTTGGACAGCGTCGCATAGTCATATCCGCCCATTCCGTTGGGGGCCGTGATACGGAAATGCCGTGCCTCGTCGTAGAACTGCCGGATCAGTTCGACGCACAGCGTGGCGATCTTCGTCTGCGCTCTGTACGACGCCGCGATCATGTCCCGGCTGGACTTGTTGCCTGCCTCCTGCAGCGCAGCGATGGCCGACGCCGCCGTGACGGACCCGGTCGCACCGCCACTGTTGACGTCACGGTTGGAAGCGGTGTCCTTCATCTCCTCTATCTTCTGATTGATGACGTCCAGATACACTCCGGATACAGGACTGACGTTGATCTCCTGCAGCCTTGCGTCGGACAGTTCGCCCTGGACGTGGACTATGGGGTTGTTCCAGTCCATAAACTCGTCCAGGTTGATGTTGGTGGACTCGCTCACGAAATACCGTTTCTTCGTCCCCATCATGGACGCTTCCAGGATGTTGGCGGAGAGCTTGTCGATATACATTTGCGGGTCACGACAGATGGATACGTACCCAAAGCCGGTCGGCGTCCCCTTCTCCGGGAAGAGCGAGTCAAACACGACAGGGTACATGCCGTGGTCGTAGAAGCCGCGGCCGGCGTACTGCGGATCGTTCTCGCTCGCGTACAGCAGCGTGTCCCCGCAGAACTTCGCGTAGTGCAGGAGGGTCCTGCTCCCGTTGCTGACCTTGTAGTACCAATCGACCACCACTTCCTTGTCGCTGGTATCCACGGTGTCATTGTAGACGTACTGCGTGATGTCGACAGGCGACCCATTGATCTTCCCCATAAACTGCGGATACTGCTTGTTCAGCAGGTCATGGTCCACCAGCTCCACCACGAACAGGTTGCGCGATTTCTGGATGTCCGTCACGCCGGGTTCCCAGAAAATCTTCAGCAGGTCGATGGACTTTACGCTGATGTCGCCCAGGCCGTTTTCCTTGCTGGTATCCCAGAATACGCCATAAACAGCCGTTCCGTGCTTCAGCTTCTCCCACCAGTTGTCAGAATACGTCTGGTCAAACTCGTTCTGCTGGAGAATGACCGGCAGCACCGCCGACAGGGTCTTCGCGGTTTCCTCGTCGCTTTTCTCACGCGGCAGGACCGTCGGCTGGGGGTAGTTGTCCATAGCGTCAGCGTGCTTGTTGACGATAGCGTTAAACAGCCAGCCGGACGTCGGTTCCGGGCCGATCCGCGTCACGTCGTCTTCCTGTTTGCCGCGCTGCTTGCCGCGGATATACCGCCAGTAGCGCAGTTCCCACCATTCTTCCTCTTCCACGACGCGGTTGTCCAGGTTGGCCTTCCCCTGCTTGTACTGCTGCAGGATCTCTGCCGCCTCGTGGATCTGCTTCAGGCCGATGGGATTGCCAAGATCAGACTGCGGTTCATTTGTGGTCGGCTGGTCGAATGTCATGGTATTTACGGTCATTTTCCATCATCTCCTTTACGTCAGCGCAATAGTCTTCGTCGTGACGGTGTTTACGTACTCGTAGGTGCTGTCATAGTCAAAGTACGTGTCAATTATCAGCAGCGTTGCCGAAGATCCGGAAATGGGAAGGATCACTCGCGCCACTACATGCTCGTTCCCGAATCCGTCCGAATAATACGAAAGATCAAGCGCCTGCACATAATACGAATCGCTTGAAATGTCCACGGAAACATACCCGACCGCCGATTTGCACTCGCTGATCGCCTGGGCAAAGTCGTAAAACTCGATGTCAAGGGATACGTTGACAACTCCCCACCCGTTATTATATTCAAGTCCCCATACGCACGCAGGGATATACCGCTTTACCCATTCCCCAGCATACACCGTCAGGAACTTGCCGTTGTCGCTCGTGGTGACAGAAGGCAGGCCGCCAGCAGACGGCGTCTGTGCGGACCACGTGCCGGAGCTGACTGTCAGCACCTTCCCATTGTCACTTCCGCTTACCGCAGGCAGTTCCTTCGCCCACGTCAGCTTTCCGCTGCTCACGCCCAGGAACTTGCCGTTCTGAGTGCTGGAATACGCGGGGATCTCCGCGGGCGACTCCAATGCCGGCACGAAATTGAAATCTCCGCCCAGCGCCTTGATCTGTTCCTCCGTGAACGTCACGCCCTTGTTGGCATCACTGGTCAGGTCGATTGTGCCGGCCACGGCCACGTAGATTCTGTTCGTTGCAGGCCGCACGTTAAGCGTGGTCGGTACGATGCCGGTCACGCCGCCAACCGATACCACGCTGCCTTCTGCCAGGGGGAAGGAAAGTCCCTCTGCGTTGATACTCTTTAATACTGCATTTTGAATAAACATATCGTCCCTCCCTATTTATTCTCTCCTCAAGGTGCGGAGAATGTCGTGTAATTTGTTGCTCATAGTGTTCTCCTTTATCCTGTCACTTCGTACACGAGCCATTCATTCATCTTCAAACTCCATTGTGCGCGTAGTGTCACTCCTGTCGGGGGGAATGGTGCAGGTGGCCCGTCATTATAGACGACGATTAGCGATCCAAGTGGGAGATATTCGTTTGATATAAATACTCCAGATTGAACGGTCATATTTTGGTCTGTGTAATATAGGACATTGGATGCCTCCACATCTGTCACGAGTGCCGTCTGCACACCACCTCCGCCGCTACCTTCGTATGTGCCGACTATCGAAAAGATGGAAACGTCTTTTTTTATGTTCTCGGCGAGAAGGTTGGCATCGCCCGCTATGGTCTGCGCTCCCGTCAGGTACTGGCCCGCCGCGATAGTCTGATTCGTGGTGGTGGGCGTGTAGGTCTGTGCGGCCTTCGTCGTGAGCTGTTCCGTACTCGACCCAGAGACGGTCACGGTGCCATACGTGCCGGACGAAACATACCCTGCGGAGACCGTCGGCGTCACCTTCTGCGATTTTCTCACGCTCGCCGTGATCTCGCCAAAGAGATTGACGGAGATGGACGGATTCGCCGTGATGGTCGTGGCCGGCGTGGTAGCACTGCCGGCCGGCATGGCATTGATCTGCACGCTGGAAAGGCCGTCGTAGCCGTTGTCCGCCGTGATCGTCTGCGAGGACAAGGTCGGACTGATATTGCTCTTTGCCTGCAGGGACGGTGCCGGGGCCGCCGGTTTGGTGTACTGGATTTCTATGTCGCTGTCACAATATTTCCCGCCTGTCTCCAGCGTCTTGATGCCGGTGTTCGACAGGGACGTGATTTCACTATTTCTGTAAAGGATTGATACGTCGCTCATCGTGATACCTCCCCGTTATACATTGGCAGCGTCGACAACGTCAGATACCCGCTGTCATTGTTCAGGTCAGATACGTTGGTCGGGATCGTCGTGCTGTCCGGAAGTGCGCCAACGTCAGAAGCAGTCAGCGTCACTGTGCCGGTCTGGCCGTTCACGCTGTCGACCGCTCCTCCGCTTACCGCCGCCGCGTTGGTCCATAATCTGATCGCACCATCAGCGTAATGGTAGATCGGATGCGTCAACTGAAGTTCGATATGCGTGGCGTCGTAGGCGATGCCCAGGAAGATATAGATCTTGCCGTCCGCCGTGGACGGAAGCGTCTGCACGATGGGCGTGGTGCTGTCGATGATCGCGCTGCCGTCGCTCTGCGGTGCCGCCTTGACGAACACCGGCGTCTTCGTGGTCAGATTCCAGGCGGCCCCGGTGTTGTTGAACGAATAGCCCAGAACAAGGACGTACTGCTGCCAGATTGAGGCGGCCGGGAGATCCGTGCCGGCCGTATAGTTCGTCGTGTTTGCCAGATACCCGATGCGCCCGAACGGGTTGATCGGCTCCTGGTTTACCGTCTTTGTGCTGGTCGCGCTATTGTCGTACTGCGTGTTCGCAGGCACCCACTTCTTGTTATCCGCGCTCGTGAATAGCATCCGATAATACCGCGTACGATGCGTGGTCGGCAAGACGGAACTGTTCGTCCTCACTTGGTACGCAATCGTGTTCGTGTCGCTGTTGTAGCCACGGTAAATGTAAAAACCGCCGTTCCCACCGTCCAGCGTGCTGTCGTAGACAAACAGCATAGTGTAATTGACGTTAAAGATGGTGGTGTCCTGCGTAGCGAGCGTCATGTTGCTGTAGCATTTCTTCGCGCCGAGGCCGTTGATGTTCACCTTGAAGCCAGACGCCGAAGTCACCACGCCGTTCTTCAGCCAGAACGAGGTGCCGTCCTTCAGTTCCGTGATCCCTGCGATGGTCGCCGTGAAGCTGGTCGAGGTCGAGGTCGAGGCCACCTTGCCCCACGGGATCGCCTGCGAGCGGAGCGCGGTCTTCGTCGCGTCGCCAGAGGCGGCGGAGGCGTAGTCAATCTCTTCCTCGACGATGCCGGCGATCTCGTGCTTGTCTGTGCTGGTCAGAACATAGTCGTCGCCCTGATCACCCTTGTCGCCTTTAGGGATGCCGAAAGAGAACGAAAACACCTTCGCCGTGTCCGGGCCGCTTGCCGTGACAGACGCCGTAGCGGAGTCAGTCGGCAGCAGCGTGGAAGCCGAAGCAGCAGGAGTGCCAAAGCCGGCGGCTTCTCCAGTAGGGCCTTGCTGGCCTTCAGGCCCCCGCTGGCCTTCAGGTCCCGGTGCCCCGGTCGCTCCGGCAGGCCCGCGCTCGCCCTGGACGCCCTGCGGCCCCTGGGACCCAGTCAAACCCGTAGGTCCGCGGTCGCCTTTCTCGCCCTGGGGTCCCTGGGGTCCCTGGGGTCCGGCCACGCCGCGTTCGCCACGCGGTCCGGGATTTCCCGCAGGCCCCCGTTCACCCTGCAGTCCTCTCTCTCCACGAGGGCCAGCAGGTCCTGTCTCTCCCACCGCACCCTGCGGAAGTCCCAGGTTCAGGACCGGTTCTTTCTGCGTCCCGGTCATCGTTGCGTATGCGTCCTCACCGGCCGCGACCGTCTCCACCGTGCCGATAGTGATGTTCGGAAGCGGAAGCATCGTCTGTGACAAGCTGGAAGACCCCTGCGGCTGTGATCTCTTGACGGCGGTACCGACAACGTGGTCTGATATGCTGACTGATCCCGATACTTTCCGCATCACAGCACCTCCCTGCTCATGGACTCGTCCACGCGCACTACGCCGAGGGTCGTCCCGACAACCGCCTGATCCGCAAACTTGACGCGCGCCTCAAACGGCAAAACGCCGCCCAGGGCGAAGGTTTCCTGCTGGGTCAGCGGCATAACATACTCGCCTGAATGAAGCCCCTTGATGGTCATTTCCTGCTCAAACGTGTAGTCTCCAAACGGCACTTGCTCCGGGATAATAAAGTCCACCCCCGTGTCTTCGTTGTAGTACGAGTTCCACACGTGCAGGTTGGTCATCGTCTTTACATAAGGCGCCTGCGTCGGGTCCGCATATTCTATGCTGATAATGTCGCCTTCGGAGAACACGTCAGAGATGCCGTCTCCGCTGATAACGGTCACGATTCCATAGTCCTTATCGCCTATCATGACGTCCTTCTCCTCGACTGTCCCGTCTCCGGACCATACCTGGCGCGGCATTTCCGTAATATCGCCGGGGCAAGTCTTCCGCAGTCTGCCAAGCATGACCTCGACCATTTCCGCGTCGCCCCCGTTGACGGAAATCTGCTCGCCGTCGTCGTCCGTGAGCGTGATGTAAACGTCGTATGCGTCTCCCTGTTTAATCTTCATCAATACCTCCTGTACCACTCGTATGGATCGTATGCCGGCGTGTCATCGTCCAGCGGATTATACGGCTTCGGTTCCGGTTTCTTCCTCGGCTTCGGCGTGATAGGATTCCGCATGGCCACGTAGCGGCACTCGTCGTAAATGTGGTCCTCGCCGTCCGTGTCTATGTCCTCGACGTTGCTATCGTCGTATACCAGATTCGGTACGGTCCTTATAAAGTGCTTGCACGTGCTGAATACGTACAGCATCGGCTTGCCTTCCTCGTCAAACGCCAGCCGGTGATGGATCTGCATCTTCCCGTCGATCCTGGCGTGGTCGCCCTTCTCAAAGTACACGCGCTCGCGCTCCATAAGGCCACCGATGCTCTCGGTGCCGTCGCTTCCCCATATTGCAGGGTCTCCGACGCGGTAAATCTGCTTGCCCTTCAAGTTCGGGTCATCGGCCTCGATCTCTTTGATCTTCCTGGCCACCTCGGTCGGCTCCATCTTGACGCCCTCATTCGGCGTGCCGGTGCAGCCGTAGTATTCCCTTATGCGGTACATTCTCCGCTCCGGGTCCACCGCATACCAGCCGACGGAGAAGGGCCTGCTGTAGCCCCAGTCCAGACCGCACCATACCTTCCAGTCCTTCGGGACCTTAAACGGCTTGATAACGTGCGACCACTGGCGGTCCTCATAATGCGCCGGATCGTTCCGCCACTCGGTAAAGACCTGGCCGCTGAACGTGTTCCAGTCCCCGTACAGCAGCGCGTTCCGTTCTGCTTCAGGCATTGACGCCAGCCGCTGGACATATTCCGGGTCGTTTTGCAGGAGGGCGGGATTATCCCACACCAGCGACGGGATGAAGATCCGCGTCTGCTTCCGCTCCTGCTCCGTGCCGTCAGGCATCGTCCAGGCCACGGTCTCCTCGATGGGCGTCATGGCCGGCGCCGCCGTGATGAACCGCTCTTTGACCCAACCGTGACCCACGCCGCCGGGGTTCGCCGTGGCCCTGATATATACACGCGTGTCAGGGCCGTTGGGGCGGTTCCGGGAGAAGAGATAACTGTACTCCTCGTAGGTAAAATGGGTCAGCTCGTCAAACGCTATGTAGTCATACGCCTGGCCCTGGTAGTTCAGCCGGTCCTTTGCGTGCTGCATACTGCCAAACACGACCTTGGCCCCGGAAGGGAAGCGCCACGTATGGCTGGATGCGTTGTACCTTGCGCCGGGGATGGCACGCGGATAGTAGTTCAGGCTCTTGTCGATCAGTTCCGCAAGCTGGGGATACGTCTTTCGCAGGATCAGTCCTTTATACCAGGGCTTCTTGATCTGCCTCAATGCTTCGATCACCAGCGCATCGCTCTTTCCGCCGCCTAACCAGCAGCGCCGCCAAAAAGGCATTCATATTCGGGTCTCGACATGAATATCTGTTGCCGCGGTTGCGGCTTCCAGATGACGTTGCTCATCAGATCACCTCCTCCCTATAGAATCGGTGTCCGGCAGCCTTGTCCCTTTTGCCATTCAGCACGTCGCTGATGTGTCTGGTGCCGTAGAACCGTTCCGCGGACGAAACGCTCTCAAAGCGCCTTGTTTCTCCCGTCAGGCAATCGATGGAAATAATCGGTGTCTTTCTGCCCTCGTTCGTTCTGGCCGACGCAGCAAACACGTTCCCCCACAGCCCATTCTCCATAGCGTGATGCGAGTTCTGGATGTTGGTCACCCACTCAAGGTTGTCCGCGCGGTTGTTTTGCTTGTTCCCATCGATGTGATTTACCTGCGGTAGGGCCTGCGGATTCGGGACAAATGCTGACGCAACGACGCGATGCACTTTGAAATGCTTGCGCTCTCGCATAATCGTCACGCTCACGCGACAATATCCCTTATTGTCAATCTGCTGCTTCAGGATTCTTCCGTCTCTCATTCTGGATCTGATCCGTCCTTCGTTGCTGACTTCAAGCAATCCTCTTGTCCCCTCAAGTTCTTTCCATTCTTCCATAGCAGTCTCCTTTCAAAGTGTGACTATTTTGGATTTTCGTCGACCTCCGGCATCAGAATCACGCCGCGTTCGTCGCCTGCCTCTTCCGTCACGGTATCCGGCATCCTCTTCCACTCCGGCTTCCGCCTGTTGGTCAGCCAGAATTGGATGCTGGACGGATCAGGCGGCAGGTGCTTTGTGGTACGCTTCTCCAGCCAGATGATCTTCCCGCCGGGGCCGATAGTCTGCCAGCGCGTGACCTCTTCATAGTCATAGCCCTGGCATCTTTTCAGAAGTGCGGCCTCGACAATATCGTCGACCTCCCCCCTGGGGGTCTCTAAAGTCTCGGCAAACTTGGGATACTTGCGCTTGTAGTCGTATAGCGTTGCCTCGTTGATCCCTAACTTTTCTGCGACCTCACGTGCCGTGGCCCCCTTCCCTACCCACAGCCGTATGCGGTCCAGGTATGGCAGCACATGGGTCTCGTACTTACCCTTCGCCATACAAAAAGCCTCCTGTACCAATGGTAGCACAGGAGGCCGTCAAATCCGCCCTACATCACGGCTGCTTCAGGGCCACTACGATCATGTTTCTGTCTTCGTCCAGCGTGACCTCTGCCTCATAGTCAAAGACGCTGTCTTCCCGCGGGATCTCAATCGTCCGCTCCGGTCCGCCGTACTTCAGTGCGACCTTCCGCAGCAGGATCTGCGAGGCCACTTTCAGTTCCTCTATCGCGCCGGCCATCTCCGCCACCTTCTTCTCGGCCTTTGCGGCCCGGTCTTCCATATAGTCCAGCTTGTTTCGCAGGACTTTAATCTGATCGTCTTTCTTCATCTCCTTGCGTATTCTCCATTCTGCTCTTTTAGCCCGCGCATGCCAGTACAAAATTTCGTCATTCGCCATGCTTTCCTTGCGTTCTCTCCGCATCCATCCACCCCACTATCTCGTTGTAAGTATTCCAGGTCTGTGCCAAAGTACACTGGCACCACCCCTTGACGTCGGCACAGTGCCGATCCATATAGTCGTTTGCATACGTGCGGTTTGGGAAGGTCGGTCTCCCGGCCTGGCACATCACGAACACATCCCCGTCCCACGTGAAGTAGGGGCAGGCCCAGTCCTTCCGTCTGTGTACCTTCTGATCTTTCCGCCTTCCCATTCGTCTCACCCATCACGCCGGACTTCGCGTTCCAGCATTGCCCTGACCGCTCTCATCGTCAGGAGCAGATCAATGTCCTTCCTGGCCGTTTCAGCACGTGCCAGTGCGTTCTCCATCTGGTCCAGCCATTTGGCAGCGTCATCATGCCGCTTCTCTTCCCGCGCCTTCTGCTGTTCGCAGTACCAGTCATCAGCTCCCATTTATCCCTCCATTTTTGCTCCGCAGTTCGGGCAGTAGTTTGCGCCGTTGTCTTTTGGCGTCCCCTCAATAAATGTCCATAAGCACCCACAAGCAGAGCATTCCCACGCATCGTCATAGTCAGTATATGGGGTTGTCACCCACTTCCCGCGCTTCGGTTCAATGGTCGGCACTTCATCAAGCCACACGCTCACCCTGTTGTCGGCCATTTCCTCATAATACGGATGCTCCGTGTCGTTATTCAGAGCGGTTTCATATAGTCGTTTCTTCAAGTGTTCAATAGCCGCCTGTCTGCTGATAAGGTCATTCATCTGTTCTCCTTTCCCCGTTTGCACAGAACCACTCATCATTAGGCATCCAAGAATACCACTGGTCTTCGCACCGACACGGGCATTTATAATCATCTGGAAAAATTAAATCTTGCCCATAATTTTTCCCCTCTGGGTCGACTGGCCTGTGTTTACAATCCTTGCACCGCACAACAGGAACAGCGTCGATGGTCGGCATATTAAGTATCTGCCCTTTCCAAACCATATAAAGTTCCATACCATTTCGCTTAACCATTAAGTAATCAATTTTATCTGCATCAATCAGTCTCATCCTTCACCCTCCTGTTCCACGCCTTGATTGCGGTCTGCTTCGTTGCCCAAAGGTGTTCTTGCACTATGTCACATTTTGAGCAACGGACGAAAAAGCGCCCTTCGCCGTAATACGGCCCGCAATCTTCCAACACCGCTTCCCCTCCGCAGAACGGACACGGTTTCAGTTTCGTCATCTTCTGCCTCCCCCGATAATGAACGGGATTGCCCACGAAGGGATCTCCGTAATCGGCTTGCCGCCGTAGTTGATGAGAGCATAGAGCCAAATGACAACCGCCGCCACAAGAGCAAGCACCACAAGTGCAATCGCAAATCTATTATCCTTTTTCATCTCACTACCTCCAATGCTCCCCAATGCTCCATCACATTGTTCACGTACACGTCGCTGTAATCCCACGCTCCCAGGTAATATGCGGACAAGGCCCAGCCGACGTCGCCGCCGCTCGCGTCCAGGTACGAACACATCATGCACGCGTACACGTGGAGCTGGGCGTAAGGGTCCCAGATGCTCGCCCCAGGCACGCCCCAATATGCGGCGCGGTCCGCCCAATAAATGCCCTTCTGCTGCGTCAGGCCGATGTCCCTGCCGTTGTCGCTATACTGATTCCAGCACGACTCCTGCTGTATCTGGCAGACCGCGTAAGGCATATACCACGCCTTGCCCCTGCTCGCCAGTTCATCGTACAGATACCGCTGCCATTCCACGGGCGGGATCCGTCCATAGATCGAGTACGCCTGGAAACCCTCCTGCGCCGGCGGCGTCGGAATCTGCGTCGTTGGTGCTTCCGTTGGTGCTTCTGTCGGGGCCGGCGTCTCCACGACCACCGGCTCCGGTGCATTGTTGGCCGCCGGGACTGTCATCGAAAAACAGTCCGCCACGACCACCATCATAATTATTGCTAAACCCTTCATTCAGTACGTCTCCTTTAACTTGCTGTCTATCTTCTCCAGCATCTTCGGGCCGATGCCCTTCACCTGGGCGATCACGGCCAGCACATCCTCCCAGGCGACCTGCACGTCCTCAAATGGCAGCGCCTCTTCCTCCGCCTGCTCGTGGATCATCTCCAGGTGCTGCTGTATCGCATCGGCCCCAGCTTCAAAGCCCTGCCGGTACAGGTACACCAGGTACCGCTGCAGCTGCTCCTGCGTCATCGACTGGATCCCGCGGCGTTTCTCCCTGGTCACCTTCAGCTCCGCGACCACCGCCTCCGCGGCCTCGTCGCTCACGTATTTGACGGTCGGAGCCTCCTCAATCGCCTTCCGGACAAACTCCCCTCCGAAGAAGTCCGCGCCGTTGTCCCGCGGGAATCTCTTGATCAGCTCGTCAGCATCGATAAGCCTCACGCTTCTCTCCTCACTTTCCCGATTGCCTTCTGCCGCTCCGGATACCTATCCCACGGCAGACACTCGTATATTTGCCCCGACCCCGTATTCCACGGCGCGTGGTCGATCAGCGCTCTCTGTTTATTGCCGTGGTAGATCACAGATCTCCAACAATGCTCGAAGTCGTTCCAGATATATTTCTCCAGGATGCCGACCTTGCACAGATCCGGCATGCTCTGCGTCGACACATCGTACACGACCTTCTTGCCGATATATCCGGGCCGCATAATATGGCAGATGACCGCGCCGTGCGTCGTGACATACTCTCCGACCTCCGGCTCGATCAGGTCAAATATGCTCATCTGCCCAGGAAGCTGCTTCATCTCTGTCTCCTCCATCTACGGCATCGCTGCCAGCCTTCGCTCTTCTTCCTGCCACTCCCGGCTGATATGATTCGGCCATTTGCGGCGGAACTCGTCCGGGTTCTCCATTCTGGCCCCGCAATAAGGGCAAAACTTCCACCCGCTTTGTCCGATCGCCTGCGCGTAATCCACGCCCAGGACCTGGCTCTCACAAGCCGTGCACCTCATCATGACCCTGGCGTTGTCGTGGTGCTTCTCCCATTTTCCGTGACGTTCACCGCCCAGGTCGAAAATGCTCATCTGGCCGGTCATCCCTATACCTCCGGCGGATCCGGAAGTTCCATCCAGGCAATCACATTACGATTCATCCCGGTCGCCCACATTTCCAGGTGCTGGCAATAATATCCCAGGACCAGGTTCTTCCTGCCGCTCTGCGTCTGCGTGCAGCACAATACTCTGCGCTCGTCTTCCGGCAATCTGTCTCTCGTCAAAATCCATTCGTTCATCCCTGCAACCTCGCTCTCCGGTACTTCTGCTGCACGAGCTGGCTCATAGTTCTGTTCTGCGTCTGCAGGTACCCGCGCATCACTTCCTCCGGTGTGGTCGGCTGGTAGTAGCCTCTGCCGTCCTGGTCGTTGTTGATCAGCAGGCCGTCGCGCCTTGCCTCGGCCAGCCACTCCCTTGCGGTCCGGTCGCACACCCCAAAGAGTTTCGGCAGTTCTTCCCGTTTTACGGCGTTTGCCTTCCCCTCCGGAATCGCCCACGCGACTATGGCCGTTATCCGCCCCACAGGGGCTTTTGTGTTCTGGGCGCGGAATATGACGATGTCGTCAAACAGATCGCTCTGTGCGGCTTGCAAGTGCCTTTCCAGTGCCGTCATGATCTCGTAGGACGGCAGGCACACGCCGGTCTCGATCTTCGACAGCGTCCCAATATCCAGGCGCGGATCCGTCTCCTTAAGCAGCGCCAGCAGGTCCCGCTGCGTCATGCCAAGTTCTTGCCGTCTCTCACTTACGCGGTTCATCTACTTCTCCTTTCGCCTGAAGGATGTTCTGGCACTTGTATAAATGCTCGCATTCAATCGTCTGCCTTACGTTCAGGTGGTTCCCCTCTTCATCCGGCACGACACAAATGTCAGGCCGATGCTTTAACTTCATCTCCGGACAGTTCCCGCAAAAATTTGCCGCAACCGTGACCGGCAGCATGATCGTAACTGGTTCGACTGATCGTATCATCCTGTCCCTCCTGCCAGCTTGCTGTAGTCAATGCTGCTCAAAAACGCGGCGTACTTCCCGCCTGTTGCCGGCGGATCATCCCTGGCCGGCCTGTTAGGCGGCGTCTCGCTCTTATCCCGCGCTGCCCAGCCTGAAAGAGCTTGGTGCCACGATACCATCTTGTTCTTGCCTACCATCCATCCCTTGCTGGCATAAAACGCAACGAATCTCTCTGCGTCCACGCGCAGGCCCTTCTCGTCAGCATACTCCCGGACCTCTTCGACCGTGGGCGGGACAAAGCGCTTGCGCTTTTCTTTGGACTCCGTAGGAGTCTTTCTTTCATCAGGTTCAGGATCAGTATCAGGATCAGTATCAGGAAGGGTTTTTTCAAAACCATTCGGTTTTTCGTAAAACCGTTCGGTTTTTTCGGTTTCGTCTGATAACCGTTCGGTTTTTTCAGAACCGTTCGGTTTCCGTCCACCCTTTGATCCGTTCTCCCGGTTCCGGGCACACTTGTCTTCGTACCGCTGATTCGCCGCGTCGATCTTCTGGCGCATGGAAAGAAACACGACCTTCGTCATCGGATCCGGGAAGTCAATCTCTTTGTCTTCTGCGTAGGAAAAGAGTGCGTCCAGCAAGGCAGCCTTCTGGCTATCGTTCAGCACTTCCACCAGTTCCCGTGACTCTGTGAAGATGATAAAACTGTCTTTCATAAGTAGTTCTTCCCGTACCTTTCCCGAAATGCTTCCCGCACGTCCTTCCCCTGCTGCTCCAGCTCGCGGCCGAAATATGACTCCCACTGCACCTGGCCGAGCTTGTGGTATCTCTCCATCATCGGCCCGCTTTTGTCCCGGTCGAAGTGAATCGCATCATGGCACTGGTGGCACATTCTTACGGTCAGACCATCAGCATCACATTTGGATCTGTTCGGTCCGCCGAAAATATGGTGGGTCTCCGTCCCCATCGCTGCGTGGCAGTTAAAGCAGCGGTCATCGCTCGTCTGTATAATGCTCTTCATAATTGCCCCCCTGGAATTTCCGCATTTTCTGCGAATCTAAAGGTGTACCCATTCACAGATTTTCTGCCATAATACCCATGCAGACATCCGCTGATGTTATGACCGTTTACTCCTAAAGCTTTAGAAAGCGCATACACTCCTTGATAAACTAATTTTTCAGAACCGCGTTCTGCCACGACCCATTTCCTTCTTTTCGCCCCAGCTCTGTACTGACGATTGTTATAATTGTTATTGCGTTCGACTGTGCACCATTCAAGATTACCAACCACATTGTTTTGCTTGTTCTCGTCCAAATGGTTTATACAGGGCAAATTATCAGGGTTCGGGATAAATGCGTTTGCAACAAGCCTGTGGATCGGGCAAGTCTTTTTCAAATTGTTCTTTGAAAGACAAACCTTTATGTACCCGTCCTTATCCAGTGTGCCTTTTAGCATTTTCCCTGATGTCGTAGCTCTCTTAAGAGACCGGACGTTCCCGTAATCGGATACCTCGTAAAGGCCTTCATATAAAGGAATCGGTTTCCAGTGTTCAGCCATTGTTCACCTCATATAATCTGATCATCTGCTCTAATTGGTCCGGCGGCAGCGTTTCAATATCCATGCTCTGGGCCGTAAGCGAGGCCCCTTTGATCAGCACGTTCATCTCTTTTGTGTCGTACCGGCGGCTGCCCTTGATCTGCAGGTATTCTCGATACAGTTTCCCGTCCATCAGTTTGCTGCAGCTCGTCGGCTTCAAATGGTAGTCCGCACTCTCCAGGGCCAGAAGGTCCGCTTCCGGGCTGTCCGGAAGGAACACACTCACGTTTGAGCCTGCCACCACTTCCAGCGTGCCGTAATCCCGCAGAAGCATATTATGGACAAACGGCCGGGATGCCCCCAGCAGGTCGGAGATCTTCTCGACCAGTTTCCAGTAGTACGCGTTCGCGTTTAGGCTCCGCTTCTCCCGGTGAGGCTTCAGGACGATGTCCAGATCCTTCCCGTGGAGGGAGCCTATCCCCGAAGGGATAGGCCCGATGTCCAGGGCCAGGTACCGAGCGCCGGTCATCACGTCCGTCGTCACGTTATGCAGTCTGCCCCGCAGTTCCATTCTTCGCCTCCCTGGCTCTCTTCGTGATCGTGCGCTTCAGCGTTGCCTTCATCTTCTCCGCGCACGGTGCGGTCATGTCTTCCAGCCTGCTGATCTTCGCGGCCTTCAGGACCTCGCTGATCGGCACCTGCGCCTTCTCCGCCAGGACCGTGATCTCCTGCACCGTGACCGGCGTGATCAGTTCCGGCTGCCGCGTCTCTTTAACCTCTGCCTTCGGCTGATTGTTCACGTCGTTCTGGACCTCTTCCGCAGATGCCACGGACGTATCCACGCCCAGCGCCAGCATTCCCAGCGCACGGCCAACGGCACTCGTCTCGCAGTTCTCGATGTACGACGTCTTGTTGATATAGGTGCTGTCCTCGCGCTCGTAGGCCGTCCCGGTGCCAAGCACAACGGTCCCACCATTCGCGTAGTAGCCGACCCGCGCCCGCATCACACAGACGCCGTCCACGTTGCTGACGATCTCGGTCGTGATGAACCCTTCCGGGTACAGCATCCGAAACGCCTTGATTCGCTCGTTGACCAGGACGTAGTCCTTACCCTTGATATCCATAGTGGAAAGATTTGCGTTTGCTTTTCTGATGTCTTCGTACGTCATGGCGGCCTCCTTATTTCATGATCAGGCTGGTCTTCTGCTCCATGTGCGCCCATGTGCAGTCTGGATGTTCCTTCAGGTAGTTCTTGATCGCCGTCTTGTCCGGTTCCGGATCAGAGTACCGCAGCAGGTCGTCCGGGATCTCAAACACATTCTGCGTGTCGATCATCACGGAGCTGGACGTCCTGGTGCTGAATGTAAACGTACCTGCGGTCAGCTTCTTACTGCCGATCCGCTCCAGCGCCATCCGCATGGACTCCTTTAACCGCTCCGCTCTGTTCGTGAGCGCCCGCTGCTTCTTCTCCAGTTCCAGCTTCGCCTTCTTCATGGCATCCGCTCTGGCATCCAGTTCCTTCAGGATCCATCCGTATGCCTCGGCCTTGTCCTGGAAGTCACCCATGACCATCTCAAACGTATCCTTGAGGGCCTGGTCCCGCAGTTCCTTCTGGCGGGTCAGTTCCTCAACCTCTTCCGCGTTGCTACCATCGGGCAGCAGTTTCGGGATCTCAATTTCCGGTTCCAGCAACAGATCCAAAATGCCGGCCACCTGTTCTGCGTGTTCAAAGAGATACATGACAATGTTTCCTTTCTGTTTTTTTCAATCCACGTCCCGAAGGGCGACCATCAGAAGCTGAATGGGATGCCCTCGTCCTCGTCCGGGGCCGGAATGAATCCGTCATTTGCCGGTGCGGCAGGCTGTTCCTTCTTCTCCACGAACTCGACCCGGTCCACCACGATCTGCTCCGCGTACTGCGTCCGGCCGTCCCGGTCCTTGTAATGGTCGTTCTGGAGCTGGCCCTCCAGCAGCATCCGCATGCCCTTGCGCCAATACTTCTCCAGATGCTCCGCGGTCTTGCCGAATGCCACCGCGTTGAAGAAATCCGCTTCGGCCTTGCCGTCTTTCTTGAACTGACGGTCCACTGCCAGCGAGAATTTTGCCACTGCCTTGGGCGTATCGCCGGTCGTGTACCGTACTTCCGGGTCCTTCGTCAACCGGCCGCACATTATCACTCTGTTCATCTGTTTCTCCCTTCTTTTATGAGCCAGGTCGTGGCCACGATCAGTCCCACGACCGACAGGATCAAACACACCGTGTTCCGCACGTTGGCCGGCGCATAGTACAGGCACAGCAGCGCTACGATCAGCACCGGCATAACCAACGCGGCCACGACTCCAAAAAGCACGTACTTCATCTCATCCCTCCAATGTCTTCCAGCGGAATATCTCCCGCATCCTTCTCAAGTCCGGCAGCGTCCAAAGCTCATCGTCCAGCCGCCGGCGGCAGGTCTTCTCACTCATCCCCAGTTGCTTTGCCAGCCAGGGAATGCTCCGCCCGATGTAGGCCAGGCTTGCCTTGATCGTTGCTTTCATATCCGCGTGTACCTCATCTCCCCTGTATCCTGACGGTCAACGATGTCCCACACGCGCCCGTCGTCGTCCTTCGCGCTGGCCACATACTGCCAGGGCCCGTTCATGTACTCTCGGCGCGGGATCCATTCCAGGTCGCCGTAGTTCCGGAAGTACCGCATAGGATGGTCCTTCTTCATGTTGTGCCTCCAATAATGTTGTCGTTTTGTCTACCGTCTGGGTAAAAAAATATCAAAGGTCTCTTCTGGGGACAGACCGAAGAGATCTTTGATACCACTAATATCCTGGGCGGACCAGCGAGTCTTGCCATGCAGCTTAGAAGAAAACGCCTGGCGACTGACGCCAAGTTGTTCTGCGACATACTGTTTTGTGTATCCGCGGTCTTTAATCATCTTCTCTACCGCTTTATTGTTCGTCATCTTGTGCGTCTCCTTTCGGGTTGGCATTTTGTCTACTTGCATTCTACGAAGCGGTAGGCGTTTTGTCAATAGTTTTTTGAAATTTTTGCAAAAAAAGTTGACGAATAGTGTTTCTTCTACTATAATGCGAATGGAAAGTTTTCTTTACATTATGGAGGCCGTCATGACTATTGGAGAAATCATTAAGAACAGGCGTGAAGAATTAAAAATGACGCAAGATGAGCTTGCGCGTCTTGTCGGATACAAACACAAAGCATCTATAACCAAAATTGAAAGCGGCGAGAGAAAACTAATGCAAGACAAAATTCTCGTGTTTTCAAAAGCGTTGCGATTTACCCCGGAGCAGTTGATGGGGTGGGATACAAAAGCCACAGAGCAAATGACTTTCACAGACAAAGAGAAAGAACACATTAAGAAATACCGTGCGCTCGACCAGCGCGGCCGTGACACCGTGGATTTCATCCTGAACGTAGAATATGAGCACACGCAACAGCTCCGTATGGCATACAAAAAGGAGGGCGCCATGATTCACTATCCCTTCGCCGGCTATCTGGCGGCTGCAGGCAGATGGGTGTACGTGGATGCGGACGACGTCAAGGACAACTACGTTTACGTCAAGGTCAAGGATGGAGCCACATTTGTATTCGGCGTTTCTGGCGACTCGATGGAACCGGAATTCTACAACGGCGATCTCGTTTATGTGCAGCGCACCAAAGAGCTGGAGTTTGGCGACATCGGCATCTTCCTGATCGGGAACGAATACTATATCAAGGAGTACGGGCCAGACGGGCTGCACTCAAAGAACCCGAACTATCCGGTGATGCCAGGGACCCCGGATATCCAGGTAATTGGGAAGGTTATAGGTAAGGTCGAAGAATGAAGAAATTTATCGCCTGGGTTGTTGGCGCCGCCTTCTTTTTTGTGTGTTTTTGTCTCCCAATCATAAATTCCGCAAAAAAGGGGAAGTCTACGCCTCATTGCCCGATATGTGATGCAACTGTTGAATATGAGATTGATAGAGAAGACGTCAGAGAATGGTTAGAAGATAAAGGATATGTTGTTGCTGATCCGGAGTGGGGAGAGGTTCAAGAACTGGCCTGGAATTTTTTTGTGAATGATCCGGACCAACTTGAGGACTTGGTAAAAGATTACGGAATAGATTGCCTGGAGGGGATGGGATATACCGTCATTACACCAGTGTCCCAGAATAGCCATACTACACAAATGACTACAGCAGCGCTGGAAACACAAGGGCTGATTGTTTACTGGGTGCCACGAGGATATGCTTACCATTCAACAAAGAGCTGCCCTTCTCTATCAAGATCGACAGTAATCTTTAGCGGGACTATCGAGGAGGCAACAGCGGCCGGCAAGGGATGGCCATGCGAGCGCTGTTGGGATTGAGTTTCATTTAAGTTTGTTGCAAGTTGGTTGCAAGTTGGTTGCAAGTTGAGGTAAGAATATGAACGCGCGCAAACTGCCATCCGGAAGATGGCAAAGCAAAGTATATATAGGAACCGTGGACGGGAAGAAGAAGTTCCGCACGGTCACAGAAGACACCCGGAGAGAGTGTCTGATCAAGGCTGCACAAATTCTGGAAGAAGCCAAGGCCCAGAAGCAGGCAGCAGCCGGTGAGATAACCGTCAGCCAGGCTGTCACCAGGTATATCGATTCGCGGAGAGGCGTCATCTCACCTGCAACCATCCGGGGATACATGGACATCTCCAAACGACACATTCAGGAGATGCCGATCGGAGCAGTGACGATCTCCGGCCTGACTCTGGAAAAAGTGCAATCGTGGGTATCGTCTCTTGCAGAAAAGAGATTATCGAAGAAGACCGTGAAGAATGCTTATGCCGTGTTCTCTCCTGCTGTCGCAATGTTTCACGGTCCAAAGTTTGAAGTAGAGTTCCCGAAAGGGCAGAAATACAAAGGGTACGTGCCTTCCACCGAAGAAGTGCAGAAGGTTATCAAATTGGCGGCAGAAATGTGTCCGGATCTGTATCGTGCGTGCCTTCTGGCTGCCTGTTCAACGCTCCGGCGCGGAGAGATCGCCTGCCTGACCAGAGATGACATCAACGGCAACATCCTGCATGTAGGCCGCGACATGGTCCGGGATGAACACAGGAACTGGGTAATAAAGAATCTGCCCAAAGAAGAAGCATCCGTGAGGGACATTCCGCTGCCCAAGTCTATCATCAGCAAGATGCCGGCCAGCGGACGCCTGGTCAATCTGACCCCTGACCAGATCACAGCCCAGTTCGAGAAGGTCCTGGCCAAAGCAGACGTGCCGTCTTTCCGCTTCCACGACTTGAGAAAGTATTCCGTCTCCCTCATGGCTACGGAGGGTGTTTCCTTCGCGAGCATCAAAGACATAGGCGGATGGTCAAATATTAACACGCCTCAGCAGATCTATATCAAGACTCTGGCTGACGCCCACGAGCGGGAAATGACCCGGTATCTAGACCGTCTCGAAGCGATAGATTTTTGAAAAGTTTCGTCAAAGTTTCGCCGAAATATAAAAATATCACGCTATTGCGTGATATTTGAGGTGCCGGTGGCGGGACTCGAACCCGCACGGGTGTTACCCCAATGGATTTTGAGTCCACCTCGTCTGCCAATTCCAACACACCGGCGCGAGTATCATTGTACCATTTTTCGGGGATTTGTCAACGGGTGCAGGCATAAAATCGCCCGGGGAGGGCCATCCCCCCGGGCGATCCCCGGACAGGTGGCGCTGTCCGGGTGGGAATTAAGGAATGAGTCTATGGAAAGGAAAGCACTAGTCTTTGGGGGCGGCGGGATGGCATTTCCCCGCCACGGGGCAGCCGCCGCAGGCGCCTCCGCAGGAGCAGGAGGAGCAGAGGGAGCGGCCCGCTTTTTTCGCGCGGATCAGGCTGCGGACCAGGAAAAACACCATCAGGGCGAGCAGCGCGATCAGCACGATATTGATCCAGTTTGTTTCCAGCCAGTTCATCATTTCACACTTTCTTTTATTTCACCGCCAGTTTCTGGGATTCCTTATACGGCTTGAACAGCTGCCAGCAAAGGCCGGCCAGCGCGATCAGCGCCACGATCAGGCCGATCACGTTCACGCCGCCCGCGAACAGACGGCCCAGCTGCCAGACGATCAGCGCAATGATGTACGCAAAGCCGCACTGATACCCGATCGCGAACCAGGTCCACTTCCGGCTGTTCATCTCCCGCTTGATCGCGCCGATGGCCGCGAAACACGGCGCGCAGAGCAGGTTGAAGATCAGGAACGCATACGCGGCCAGCTTGCCGTGCCCGTCCGAAAACTTGTTGAAGTCGGCTTCTACCAGCGGCCAGATCTGGTCGCCGTTCTCTTCCAGCTCCTCTTCGCCCTCCTGGTCGTCGTAATTGTACAGGACCGCGAAGGTACTGACCACCTCTTCCTTGGCCACCAGGCCGGTCACGGTCGCGACCGTCGGCTTCCAGTCGCCGAAGCCCAGGGGCTTGAAGACGACCGACACGGGCTGCGCGATGCGCGCCAGGATGGAATCGTCCATCGGCTCCACTTCGTCCTCCGGGATGTTCATCCGCCGCGCGACTTCCGCCACGTAAGCGTCGTCCACGAGCTCCTCATCCGCGTACAGTTCCTCGACCATGCCGAACTGCTTATTGACCCAGCCGAAGCCGGACAGGAACCAGATAATGATCGAGCTCAGCACGATCACGGTACCGGCCCGCTTGATGAAGGACCAGCCGCGCTCCCAGGTGCCCCGCAGCACGTTGGTCAGCGACGGCACGTGATACGGCGGCAGCTCCATGACGAAAGGCGCGGGATCGCCGGCAAAGCGCTTGGTCTTCTTCAGCATGATGCCGGAGATGATGATCGCGGCAATACCGATGAAATAGGCGGACACGGCCACCCAGGTGCTCTGGTTGAACAGCGCGCCGGCGATCAGGCCGATGATGGGCAGCTTCGCGCCGCAGGGCATGAACGTCGTCGTCGTGATCGTCATGCGGCGGTCGCGCTCGTTCTCAATGGTACGGGAGGCCATGACGCCGGGGATGCCGCAGCCGGTGGCTACCAGCATCGGGATGAAGCTCTTGCCGGACAGGCCGAAGCGGCGGAAGATCCGGTCCATGATGAAGGCGACGCGGGCCATATACCCGATATCCTCCAGGATGCAGAGCATCAGGAACAGCACCAGCATCTGCGGGACGAAGCCGAGCACGGCGCCGACGCCGGCCAGAATACCGTCCGAGATCAGGCCCACCAGCCAGGGTGCCGCGCCCCAGCTCTCCAGGAGCGCGCGGGACCCGTCGGTCAGCCAGGCGCCGCCCAACTGGTCGTTGGCCCAGTCGGTCAGGAACGTGCCGATGGAAATGCCGCCGTCGCCGATGGGTTTGCCCATCGCCAGCGCGTAGATCAGGAACATCACGCCCGCGAAGATCGGCAGTGCCAGCCAGCGGTTGGTCACGATCTTGTCGATCTTGTCGGACTTGCTGAGTTTTTCCTCGGAATGCTTGTGATAGATCCCCTTGATCAGTTCCGCGATACAGACGTAGCGTTCATTCGTGATGATCGCTTCCGCGTCGTCGTCCAGTTCCTTCTCCGCAGACTGGATATCCTTTTCAATATGCGCGAGCGTCTCTTTCGGAAGATTCAGTTGCTCGACCGCCTTTTCGTCGCGTTCGAACAGTTTGACGGCGTACCAGCGCTGCTGCTCTTCCGGCATGCCGTGCACGGCCGCTTCCTCGATGTGGGCCAGCGCGTGCTCCACGACGCCGCTGAATTTGTGGGCAGGCGCCGCTGCCTTGCTCTGCGCCGCTGCCACCGCCGCCTGTGCGGCCTTGTCTACGCCGTCGCCCTTCAGGGCGGAGATCTCCACCACCGGGACGCCGAGGCGGCGGGACAGCTCGGCCGAGTTCAGTTTATCGCCGTTCTTGCGGACGATATCGATCATGTTGAGGGCCACGACCAGCGGGATCCCGAGTTCGGCGAGCTGGGTCGTCAGGTACAGGTTCCGTTCCAGGTTCGTGGCGTCCACGATATTTAAGATCGCATCGGGGCGTTCGCCGATCAGATAGTTCCGGGCCACCACTTCCTCCAGCGTGTAGGGGGAAAGCGAGTAGATGCCGGGCAGGTCCGTGATCGTGACGCCTTCAATCTTTTTCAGTTTGCCTTCTTTTTTCTCCACCGTGACCCCGGGCCAGTTGCCGACGAACTGGTTCGAGCCGGTCAGGGCGTTGAATAATGTCGTTTTGCCGCTGTTGGGGTTGCCTGCCAGGGCGATACGAAGTTCCATTTTCCCATCCATCCTTTCATTTGTTAGCTATTGCTAACCGTTTGTCAAAAAAAATAGTTTTTTACTCGACCTCGATCATTTCGGCGTCGGCCTTGCGCAGGCTCAGCTCGTAGCCGCGGACCGTCAGTTCCAGCGGATCGCCCAGCGGCGCCACTTTCCTGACGTAGATCTCGATCCCTTTGGTGATCCCCATGTCCATGATGCGGCGTTTCACCGCGCCTTCGCCATGGAGCTTCTTCACCCTGGCGGTGTCTCCGATCGCGACATCCCTTAACGTCTTCATTCCTTCTCTCCTTTCCCGGGCGGCTTACACCATGATTTTTCTTGCCATCTCTTCACTGACAGCGATCCGGCACTCCTTGACCTTGACGATCAGGTTTCCGCCCGTCTTGCTGATCACGGAGACCGTGCTTCCCGGAACGAATCCGAGGTTTTCCAGATGTTTCTTGACTTCCGGGAGCCCGCTGATCTTCTTGACCGTGGTCTCTTCCCCATCATCCACAAAGCACAGCGGCAGCATGTTTTTCCACCTTTTTCCTTAATTTCTGCGGTTAGCCCTTGCTAACCTCTTGCCATTATAGTTAGCGCCGGCTAACTTGTCAAGCGTTTTCCGCCGCTTTTTTCCCGCTTTTCCGCCGGTTTTTTCGGGACCGCGGCCGCCCGCAAAAAAAAGAGCGGACGACAACGCCCGCTCCGTATCACCTATCACCGTATGATCTTATCCCACCGGCTCTCCGGTCCCGCCGAGCCCCAGTTCCTCCGCGTGCGGCCGCATCCCGTCCAGGCAGATCGCCGCGACGTCCTTCACGTCCATCCCCAGCATTTCGCAGCCGGTCAGGATCAGCTCGCGGTTGCACTTGGCCGCGAACTTCTTATCCTTGAACTTCTTCATGAAGCTTTTGACCTCCAGGTCGCGCAGCCCCTGCGGGCGCATCCGCGCCGCCGCCTGAATGATGCCGGTCAGCTCGTCCACGGTGAACAGGCTCTTCTCCAGGTTCGTTTCCGGCCGCACGTCGTTGCGGATCGAGTACCCGTGCGAAAGGATCGCCCGCACGTCCGCCGCCGGAACGCCGGCCGCCAGCAGCGGTTCCTCGGTGTGGGCCAGGTGCTCCTCCGGATACTTTTCGTAATCGTAATCGTGCAGCAGGCCCACCGCCTCCCAGTGCTCCTCGTCTTCGCCGAAATGGCGCGCCATGGCGCCCATCGCGTAGCGCACGTTCAGGGCGTGGATGCGCAGGTGTTCCTCCGTGATCATCGAATTATTCAATCGTTCAGCTTCCGCCAGTGTCAGTTTTTCCATCGCCCTCTCCTTTCCGGCCGGCCTGCGCGCCGGCTCCTGCGTGCTTCCTCTCTTCTCTCCGCCTCAGCCGCGGTGCTTCTCAAACCACTCCGTGATCTCGTTCAGTCTCTTCAGCCGGTGCGACGGCTTGCCGCTGCGCGACAGTTCGTGGTTCTCCCCGCGGAAGCATACCATCTTCGCCTCTACGCCGTGCGCGATCAGAGACGTGAACATCTGATATCCCTGGTCGATCGGGCAGCGGTAATCCTCAAACGAATGGATGAACAGCGTGGGCGTCTTCACCTTGTCCGCATATTTCATGGGGCTGTGGAACCACAGCTTTTCCGGATCGTCCCACGGGCTGGACAGGTTCTGATCCTCCGTGAAGCCCACGCCGATGTCGGACACGCCCAGCATGGAGAACCAGTTGGAAATGGACCGCTGGCTGGCCACGGCTTTGAACCGGTTCGTGTGACCGATGATCCAGTTCGTCATGAAGCCGCCGTACGACCCGCCGGTCTCGAACAGGTTTTTCTTATCCATCGCCGG
This sequence comes from Clostridia bacterium, assembly GCA_017430225.1. GTDB lineage: Bacteria > Bacillota > Clostridia > Christensenellales > Aristaeellaceae > UBA4246. Next base: position 44,427 of record JAFRNK010000049.1, read on the forward strand.
ATACGCCTTCAGCGCCGCATCCGTGAACGCCATGATGTCCTCGTAATCCACCGTCCCGTACTTCCCGCGGATGTCCATAAACGCGCCGCGGCCGTCGGAACCCGTCGGATTGCAGAAAATGACGAAATAGCCCCTGCCGGCCCAGTACTGCATCTCGTGATAAAACACCGGCCCGTACACGGTCTTGGGGCCGCCGTGGATGTCCAGGATCACCGGATATTTCTTCTCCGGGTCGTAATCCATGGGCTTCAGCACGAAGCCGTGTACGTCGTACCCCTTCCGCTTCACGTTCAGGATCTCCGGCTGCGCCACGTATTTGCCGCGCAGCGCCGCCTCGTTGAAGCGCGAGAGCCGGCGGCCTTTGCCGTCATACAGTTCCAGCGGCTTCATGTCGAAGAGGCCGATCATCAGCAGCTTCCCGCCGCAGATGTCGAAGCTGTCCACGGAGCCGGGCTTGTCGAACACCTGCGTGATCTCGCCGTGCTCCAGTTTGAACAGCCCCGCGCTGTCGAAGCGCGTGGAGATGAACCAGCACACGTCGCCGTCCATCTTCAGCCCTCTCCCGCCGCCGTAGCGCACATCCGTGCCCACGGAGGAATGCAGGGATTCGCCGTGCTTCGCGTACAGGCCGAATTTGCCCGTCTTATAATCCCACTTATAGAAATCCCCGTCCGTGTTCAGGCCGTAGACGGGCTCGGCCGCCAGCACCAGCAAGAACGTTTCGCCGGCCGCAAAGCCGTGCAGTTCCAGGTCCTTCGTACTCTTCACGATGCTCTTCGCCTTCCCCGTCTCCAGGTCCAGGCGGCGGATCTCGCCGGTCCCGTGCAGTTTCAGGAAGGGCTTCACCGGGTAGGCCATAAAGAACACATATTTCTTGTCCTTGCTCAGTTCCGCCTGGCCGACGTTTTCGTTCAGCGCGGTCAGCCGGGTCAGGGCCTTCTTTTTCTTATCATAACGGAACAGGGAGGTGTAGGCGCCTTTCGTGAACGTCGCGCCGTTCCACCACCACGGGTTCTGCTCGATGATCTCGTAGTCCTTGTTGTCCTTCATGTGCTTCCGGTACGCCGCGAGCAGCTTCGGGTCGCCCTTGTACAGGTCCTCGAAGCCCGGGAACGTCATGCCCAGCACCAGCAGGTCGCCGTTCTCCAGCGGCATGACCTTGCTGACCGGGATCGGGAAGCGGAAGGCCTCCTGCGCCTCGCCGCCGCTTAGGGAGATCGTGTACCAGGAGCTGGAAATGTCGCCTTCCTCGCCCTTTTCCGCGTCGCGCTTGCCGGGGAACAGGATGGTGTCCTCGTCCAGGTACTGGAAGCTGCGCTCCTTGCCGAAGGAGGTCAGGCGCACGAACTTTTTGTCGCGGTACAGGGTCAGGAAGGAGCGGTACTCGTCTTTCTTTTTATTGATCTCCGTGACGGTCAGGCAGGCGGTGCCGCCTTCCGGGGAGAAGGTGATATTCGACAGGAATCGGAATCCGAAGAATTCATCGACGGCGATGGGTTTCATGAGGGCCTCCTTTTTTGCAATAGCCGTGTTGCTTTTTCCAGTATAAAAGACCGGCCGGCGATAGTCAAGAGAGCGGCGAAAAACGCGAGGGAACGCGATTTCCGCTTGCAATCCCGCGGTTTTTGTGCTATGGTGCTCTTGTTAAGGGGAGTAGCCTGCGCGCTGCGTTTTCCGGTCCGTCATCACGGCAAAGGCCCGGACCGGAAGGGAAAGAGGCGAGACTTTACGCATTATTTGAGATGCGGGAAGTCTTGTTTTTTTATCCCGCCCGAGGAGGAGTTTTCATGATCGCCGCTTTGATACTGTTTCTTGCCACGTATGTACTGATGATCATTTTTCAGAAGTACAGGCCGTGGATCGCCCTGGCCAGCGCCGCCATTTTCCTGATCAGCGGGCTGCTGCCCTGGGAGAAGGCGCTGTCGTCCGTGGATTTCAACGTGCTGCTGATGATCTTCGGTACGATGGGCACCGTCGCGCTCGTGATCGAATCGAAAATGCCCATGCTGCTGGCGGATATCATCCTGAGCAAGGTGTCCAACGTGAAGTGGGCCATCATCGTACTGTCCCTGTTCGCGGGCATCGTTTCCGCGTTCATCGACAATGTAGCCACGGTGCTGATGATCGCGCCGATCGCGCTGGCCATCGCCAAAAAACTGAAGATCAACCCCGTGGGCATGATCATCGCCATCGCCGTCTCCTCCAACCTGCAGGGCGCGGCCACGCTGGTGGGCGACACCACGTCCATCCTGCTGGGCGGCTATGCGGGCATGAGTTTCATGGATTTCTTCTGGTACAAGGGCCGGCCGGGCATTTTCTGGGCAGTGGAGCTCGGCGCGGTGTGCGCGGCTTCGCTGCTGCTGATCCTTTTCAAGAATGAAAAGCAGAAGGTGGAGAGCCGGGAGCGGACCGTGGTGACGGACTACGTCCCGTCCATCCTGATGGTTGGCACGGTCGTCCTGCTGATCGCCGCGTCCTTTATCCCGAACAAGCCGCAGCTGACGAACGGTCTGATCTGCACGGTGCTCATGCTGATCGGGATGATCTACAGTATCATCCGCAAGAAGCGGCCGCAGGCGGTCTCGGAGCTGCTCAAGGAGATCGATTTTGACACGATCCTGCTGCTGTTCGGCCTGTTCATCGTGATCGGCGGGATCACGGAGCAAGGCGTGATCGACGCCATCGCGCAGCTGTTCGACCGCATCGGCGGCGGCAACCTGTTCTGGATCTACACGCTCATCACCTGGGTCAGCGTGCTGTTTTCCGCGTTCATCGACAACATCCCCTACGTCACCACGATGCTGCCGGTCGTACGCGGCATGGCGCTGGCCATGGGTGTAGACCCGACCATCCTGTACTTCGGCCTGCTTTCCGGTGCCACGCTGGGCGGGAACCTGACCCCCATCGGCGCCTCCGCCAACATCACCGGCATCGGCATCCTGCGGAAAGAGGGCTACACCGTGAAAAACAGCGATTTCCTGCGGATCGGCGTGCCTTTCACGCTGGCCGCGGTGATCCCCGCGTATATCTTCTTCTGGGTGTTCTACGCATAAAAGAGATAGGGCAGGGCCACTGGGGGACGGTTCTTACTGGCCTTGTTTTTGCA
>JAFRNK010000050.1 GCA_017430225.1 Clostridia bacterium
CCGCTGAAGACCGCGGCGCTGCAGCCCGCGCCGGAAGTCCGGATCCAGCCGGCCGTGAATGCCGCGCCTGCGGTGGTCACGGTCACGCCCGTGAAGCCTGCCGCGCCTTCTGCAGCGTCGCCGTCTGCCGCCGCACCGGAAGTTTTCCGTGCGCCGGTCACGCCGATGCGCTCTGAAACCACTCTAAAACCGGCGGCGGAGAAAACGCCGGTGGAACCGGTTGAGCAGCAGCCCAGGCAGGCGCCGTCGCCCAAGCCGGCGATACCCGAACAGCCGCAGCCCGCGCCTGAAAAAAAGCCGGACCCGGCGGCCGAGCAGCAGGCGCTCCCGGGCACGGACACGGTCAAGGCGCGGCTGATCGGCGTGGCCTTCGGCACATATATCCTGTTTGAATATGGGGACCAGCTGGTCTTCTGCGATCAGCACGCCGCGCACGAGCGGGTGCTGTACGAACGCCTGATGCGCGAAACGGCGCAGGCGCCGGTCAGCCAGACACTGCTGGTGCCTGAAACGCTGACCATCAACCGCACGGAATACGCGGCGTGGCTGGAAAACCGGGATCTTCTGCAGTCCCTGGGGTACGATACGGACCAGATGGGCGAGGATACGCTGGTCCTGCGCGGCCTGCCGGTCATCCTCGGCCAGACGGAGGCGGTCTCCTGCCTGCGTGACAGCCTGGATGAGCTGGCGCAGTTCGGCCGCCTGGACGATTACGACAAGAAGCTCCGGGTCGCGACGATGGCGTGCAAGCACGCGGTGAAGGGCGGGGAGCGCGTGCCTGACGAGGAGCTCGTCTGGCTGATGACGGAAATCCTGAGCAGCCGCATCCCGCCCACCTGCCCGCACGGCCGTCCGCTGATGGTGACCGTGACGCACACGGAGCTCGACAAGCGCTTCAGGAGGATCCAGCAATGAGCCGCTTATTCTATGGCTGGGAAAAGGCGACGGTGCCGGCTTTGGACCGGGCCTGTCCAGGCATCAGCACGCCGGTGGATCTGTACGACGCACTGAAACACGTCTGGTGCGCGGAGACCTGCGCGCCTCGGATGCGGGACAACTGGACGCCCGAAAACCCGACCTACGGACAGTGCTCCATTACGGCGTTCCTGGTGCAGGATATTTTCGGCGGGAAGGTCTTTGGCGTTCCGCTCGGCGATGGGAACTACCACTGCTTCAATGTGGTCGGCGGGCATGCGTTCGACCTGACCAGCGAGCAGTTCGGCGATGAGGTCCTGGATTATGAAAAAGCGGTCGAACAGTTCCGGGACGTCCATTTTGCCAAAGAAGAAAAGTACGGAAGGTATCTGCTGCTGAAAGAACGCCTCGGCCAGGATCTGACCAAGCTGCTTCTGGTGGTGGACGTCTGCTGCGATCCGCCGCTCGCGGTCAGCGGGAATACCGGAAGCGCGGTCATGATCTCCTTCAGCGGGGCGGCCGCGGGACCGTATTTCAACGGCAGGATCATCGGCCCGGGCGTCGATACGCAGCGGATATCTCCGGACGGTACTGCGACGCTGTCAGCGCGCTATATGCTGGAAGGCGAGGACGCCGAGGGTCGGACCTGCAGGATCTTTATTGAAAACCAAGGCAGCAGCGGTACGGGTTTCCATCCGACGGTCGTGACGGACAGCCCGCTGCTGGCCGAATGGGAGCGCATCCCGCTGAGCGCTACGGTGACCGGTATCCCCGGCGGGGTACAGGTCCGGATCATGAGGGAGTAAACGGTATGGAACTTTTTGATCTGTATACCGCTGACCGGATAAAGACCGGGAAAACCATGGTGCGCGGAGAGGCCATGCCGGAGGGCTGTTACCGGATCGTGGTGCATATCTGCATTTTTAATGAGCAGGGCCAGATGCTCATCCAGCAGCGGCAGCCGTTCAAAGAAGGCTGGTCCAACATGTGGGATGTCACGGTGGGCGGTTCGGCCATTGCCGGGGACGACAGCCGGTCCGCCGCGGAGCGTGAAACCCGTGAGGAGCTCGGACTCGGGATCGACCTGTCCGATGTCCGGCCGACGCTGACCATCCACTGGGAGCATGGATTCGACGATTATTATGTGTTGAACATGACCCCGGACCTGGATTCTTTGCACCTGCAGTACGAGGAAGTGCAGCGGGTTTGCTGGGCGGACATGGAAGAGATCATGCAAATGATCGACGACGGTCGGTTCATCCCGTATGAAAAGAGTCTGATCGAACTCCTGTTTTTCCGCAGGAACCACCGCAGTTCCCACACGAAGAGCAATCCGACCGCGTCCTGACATGCATCATTTGCCAACGACCTTTGCGATCTTCGGATGAGGTGAGAAGATGAAGAGAAAGTCTGTCGGGAGAGGCCTGTCCATGTGCGTGCAGCCGGCGTTCATTATCGGGACGAACAACGAGGACGGCTCTGCCAATTTCGCCCCGATCACGTGGGTCAGTATCACCTCCTTGCAGGGCAGCGAGTATATGCTGGTCATCAGCATGTTCGGCACCAAGGTGACGAAGCGCAACGTCCGGCGCACGGGCGTCCTGAGCGCGAATCTGGTCAGCACGGACATGCTCCGGCTGATGGATTATTTCGGCACCCATTCCGCGAAGGACGGCAAAAAAGAAGCCCTCCCATACGGTGTCGGGAGGGGTGAAGCCGTGGATGTGCCTACGCTCGATCTGAGCCCGTGGGTCTATGAATGCGAGGTCGAGCAGGCGGTCGAGACGGGTGAGTCCACGACGTTCTTCTGCCGGATCAGAAATATCCAGATCGACGAGACTTTTGAGTTCGCCGATTCTTTTGACATCGATCTTACCAAACTCGACCCGGTCGTCTACTCGGGCATGTACCACAGTATCGGGAAAGTGCTCGGCAGGATCGGGGATTTTGCGAACCTTTCGGAGGAATAACCATGCTTTCTTATATCTGGCCGATGGCCCTGCTGGTGCTGTCAAACACGGTGTATCAGGTCTGTGCGAAATCCGTGCCGGAGCGGATGAACCCCTTCGCGTCGCTGACGGTGACTTACCTGGTCGGTGCGGCAGTCAGCATGCTGCTTTATTTTGTGCTCGGCTCCGGCGGCAGCCTCCTGAAGGAATACGTCAAGCTGAACTGGGCGCCGTTTGTGCTCGGCTTTGTGATCGTCGGGCTGGAAGTCGGGTGGATCTACGCTTATCAGGCCGGCTGGCAGGTGAGCACCGCGTTTATCGTGCAGAGCGCGTTCCTCGCCGTTTCACTGCTGGCGGTGGGCTATCTCATCTTCCATGAAACTCTGAGCTGGAACAAGATCGTCGGCGTCATCATTTGCATGGTGGGGCTGGCGGTGATCAACATGAAGTGAAACCGCGAAAAGATTCTACTGAAATTTCACTATTATTTCACTATTGTTCACTTCGAATTATATCACGCCCTGACGGCAAGAATATAGCTGACGCCTTCCGGCGCGGCGATAGGATGGTCCGGCGTATGGGAATTGTAATCCGAAAAGTATTGTTCGGTCATTGCCTGATGATCGAGATGCTCATAAATGCGGAAGCCGCATTCGTCGAGAAGCGATTCCAATTCACGGTATGAATACAGCGCTTTCATCTGTTCACCGGCGCCCCGGGCGAGCGCCTGGTTGATTTTCGTTTCCCTGCTTTCGTTTTCGGAAGGAACATCAAAGCAGATCGCGGAGCCCTGCGCAAATATCCTGCCGACAGCACTGATGAGATCCCTGAATTCGGACTTGCTCAAATAATAGCTGATGCCCAACAGGCTGCCGAAGGTCTTTTCCTGTTTCCGGTACCCCTTTTTGAGCAATTCGTCGGCCCATTCCGCGCTCGCGAGGCTGCACGGCACGTCGACCGCGCAGGAGATGAGCCCCGCATTCATGATTCTCTTTCGTTTATCGTCCAGCATTTCCGGCAGGTCCAGCTCATAGACGGCCAGCGTCGTATCGCAGTGCCTGATTGCAAAGGTATCGTACCCGGCGGCGAACACCAGATACTGCTTGCACCCGAGACGCATTTCGTTTTCCAGCATTTTTTCTGAATATGCGCTTCTTCCGAGCACGGAAGGGGAGAGCTGCTGATCTACGATCATCCGCAGCCCTTCTTCTTTTGTGCCTTGGAAGCCCGGGAAAAAGAAATGGATGCCCTGGCCCATGCTCTCGGCGATCCGCTGATAGTCGTCTCCCAGGATCGCTTCCGCCGCGCTGTCCGCAAAGATATGCGCCTGGTTGTTTTTATAATGGTATGCCCGCGCGAAGCAGCTTACTTTCGCTGTGGTGTTTTCCATGCGGATCTCCTTTGCTGTACGGGTTGAGTCGTATACGTTCTTATGCGTTTTCCAGCCTGTGCAGCGCGTCCACGTTGCCGTTGGTGATCGCCGCGAGTTTTTCACAGGCTTTCATTTCGGGGCAGCTGCCGCACGTCTCCAACTGTCTGCCCATGGCGCACTGCCGGATGGGGCACAGGGAGTCGCAGTACGGAGTCTTTGCACCAGGGATCCTGCAACCGGTGCAGTTGATCATTTCCGGAGTGATCTCCGCGCTGTTCAGTTCCGACCACTCTTTTGCGACACTCTGCCGCAGCAACTCGTCATTGCTGATCGTGGCCAGCCGGGCTTCGCAGCTTTCGCAGTCCAGGCCGCAGTACGCGATATAATCGTTCATGAGTTTTTCTCCTCCTTGTTTCCTTCGTCGGAGTAATGGTATTTCTTCAGCCTGCGTCCTGAAACGAGGCACCAGACGACGCCGGCTGCGCCGAGCACAAACATCATCAGTGCGGCGCCGGAGCCTTTTCCGCTTCCGAACAGCGCGGTCAGCAACCCGTTGGAACTGTTTGCGGCCATGAATGGTTCGCAGGCGCGGTCCACCATGAACCCGCCCATGGCCAGTCCAATCGGAATGGTGAAGAACTGAAGCGTGTTCCTGCACGCATAGACCCGTCCCTGCAGTTCGAAGGGGATGCTGTTGCGCATGATCACGTTCTGGTTGGCGCTCATGACGGGCACCAGCATCCAGCCGATGATCTGCCCGACGCACCACCAAAGGGGCTCCCGGGAGAAGGCCAGCAGGAAGTTCTCTGTCCCCAGGGAGAACAGCATGGTCAGGTAAATGACCCGTACCCGGTCCCTGGGCTTGGGCATGATCGTCATCAGCATGCTGCCCAGCACCATGGCGATGCCGGAGCATGAGGTCACGATCCCGAGAACACCGTTGCCGCGCTGCGGGATCACCAGTGCGGGCAGGACCGCGTCAAATGCCGAGGCGATCAGGTTCACGCCCGACATAAACAGGATCACTTCCAGCACCAGCGGATGCTCTTTCAGGAATCGCAGCCCTTCCTTTGCCAGTTTCAGCACCTTTTCTTCTTTCCCGGCTTTGCGGTCAACGTCAGGCAGCCGGATGAAGAACAGCAGCGCCAGGAAGGCCGCCGCGAACGTGGCCATGTCCACCGCGATGACGGCGTCCAACCCAGCCAGCCCATACAGCGCAGAGGCAATCAGCGGATTGCCGATGCTGATGACAGACCTGGACAGCGACTGAAAGGCGCTCATTTTCTGGTAATACTCCTTGGGAATCACCAGGGTGTAAGCAACTTCTGACGCGGGCTGCTGCACTGTGTTCATGAGTCCGGAAAACGCGTTAACGGCATACAGGTGCCACAAGGACAGCAGGTCCGTCTTGTACAGGACAAAGACCAGAATGGTGGTCAGCGCGGCCAGCGCGTCGCACACCAGCATGGTTTTCTTTTTGTCGTACTTATCCGAAATCGCACCGGCAAAGATGCTCATGACCACATACGGTGCGTAGGTGCAGATGGTCAGGGCGGCGGTGCTGAGGGCTGAACCGGTCTTTTCGTACAGCCACAGGGTCAGCGCGAAGCTGGTGATCGCGCTTCCCAGCTGCGAGAGGCTCTGGGTACTCCAGAGAATGTAAAAATCCCTTAGTTTCTTATTCCGTTCCATTTTCTTTGCTCCTTAGTGATCATATTGTCCGAAAGAGCAAAGCCTGAGGAATCATACTTGCTCCATACAGTCTCCTCAGACTCTGCATGGAGTGGAAACAATGCAAAGAACCATGGTGTTCCTCCTTTCTCATTTTGCGTTTCTCGCGGAATACTTTTCTTCTTTCCTGCCGTCAGGATATGTTTTTCTGAAATCAGAATTCATATCGCGTTCCGTTTGAAAGCAGGATACCGTCTGTCAGGTCGATACGGAGAATCACGGTATTCCTGTCGTCAAAGTTGTTGTGGCCGTTGTCGATCCATGCCGCAAAGGCTGTCCTCAGCTTTCCGGCAAGCTCACGATTTTCCGGTTTTCCAAACCACCCCAGACTGACGCCTCTTCCGTGCGCGGTGAACCACTTGCCCGCAATAGCGACGACAGAGCTGCATTCAATATGCTTCATTTTGTTTGAAAGCGCATAGGTGATCGTATAGAACGAGCCGTTCTCGTAATACGCATTGACATATCGCACATGCGGGATTCCATGATCGACTGTCGCCAGCGCGATCACAGTGTCTTTGCCAAAGCGCGTGGTCATGATATCTTCCGCGTGTTCGCCCCAGTTTTTCATCTTGTTTTCCTCCATAGTTCTCCAGCTTCCGTTCGGCGTGGTCACGGTTTCTGCATCAGCACCCGGACGAGGGGTACCTATCCGATGTAATTTGGATGATTCCCGGGTAATGAGGCGATCTTTTCGATCTGCAAACAGTCATCAATGCGCACTTCGCTCCAGCCATGAATGATTCTGCCGTCTCCGAGGCTGAATCCGCAGTGCCCCCGGTTCACGGGGTCGCCGCCCAGCGCGACTTTATACAATCCGCAGGATCCCTTTACGGAATCCCCGACGAATACCTCAATCGTGTTGCTGGTTTTAAGCGCTTCCTCGATAAACGAAAGGCAGCAGCAAACATATTCCGAGTTCCTGAATTCAGCGGAGCATGATTTCTGCAAGGTCGTCCCTGGTGATGACAGACACATGGGTGATCCCGTTTGCCTCGTCAGGATACTCGCGGTCGAAATGCATGCCGATCGCTTCTGCGGTCCGGAAGGAAGGCTCGTTCGTATACTTGCAGTACGAGTACAGCGCGGGATAATCCGTATTCCGGAACGCCCAGTCCCGGACGGCCATCGCCGCTTCTTTGGCGTACCCTTTCCGCTGGCAGTCGGCGCGGATGTGGTATCCGATTTCGGGCAGCATTTTTCCGTCGATGTTTTGCAGCGTCAGCCCGCAGTCGCCGATCATTTCACCGGTATCCTTCAGGCAGACTGCCCACAGCCCGAAGCCGTTTTCCCGGTAACGGTTCATATTGCGTTCGATCCATGATCTGACGCGCTGTTCATCAAAGGCATAAGGATAGTGCTGCATGATGACGGGGTCGGCGAGCACCGCATACAATGCGTCATAGTCGTCCATGCTCATTTCCCGCAGGAAGAGCCTGTCTGTTTCGAGAATCTTTTTCATAGTCCAGCCTCCGGATGACGTGCGTTCGGTTCAGGCTTTTCGGATGGGGTGCCGGATCACGGTTTTCAGCTTCTCCGGCGCGGTCTTTCTCGCGTCGCTCAGGTAAATCTCGTGGTGCATCCGCCGGTCTGTGATGTCCAGCACGCAGCCCTGTTCTTCCATATACGTGTGCATCAGGGCGACGGTGGCGGGCTCGTCGTCATAAGGGCCGATGTGCATGCACTGGACGCACAGTCCTTCGTCATAAGTCAGGAATTCCGCTTTCGAAAAGTCCGCTTTCTTTTTTCTTTCCGCTTCCCCGACGGCCCAGTCAAAATCGGCGCGGGTCACGAAATCCGGCAGGCGGATCACCGAGATCCAGTGGAAGTCCTCTTTGTGCGCGTAGTCGATCCCCGTAACGCCCTCCTGCCACCAGAAGCCTTCCAGCGGGGGAACGACGTAATCGAAATAGCCCTCGATCCGGCGGCCGCCCATTCGGCTCATTTTGATCGTGAAGGCGATGCCGTACAGCAGCCCGATAGCCTGTTTGTACTCGCCGTCTTCCAGGTTCGGGTCGCCCCGGCCTTGGACGGCGATATAATTCATGCGCGGCACCGTCACGATGGCAGGCTTGTTCTTCGGCAGATAGAATTCTTTGTATTCCTTCTTGAAATCAAAGGCCATGGCTCAGTCTCCCCGCTGTTTTACAGATCTTTTGCTTCATAGGGTTTGTTCCACGATCCGATTTCGATCAGGTTGCCTTCCGGATCGGCGATATAGCAGGTCCTCTGACCCCACGGCTCCGTGGTCGGTTCCAGCACCGGTTTGGCGCCGTTCTCCACGGCTGTTCTGAACGCGGCATCCACTTCGTCAAAAGTATCCACATAGAGCGCGATCTCGGAATGCCCGTTCAGGCCCTTGACGTATTCGTACTTTCGGTTGGTCATCTTTTCAAAGTCTGACTGTCCGTACAGCAGAAACAGCGTTCCATCCTTGACGAGATACACGTTGGAGGCGTCTTCCGCCTCCCGGATCTCGAATCCAAGCACGTCCCTGTAGAACCGGATCATGGTTCCCATGTCGTTCACCAGCAGTCCAAAACCGTCCAGTCTCATGGCTTGCCTCCCAAATACATATGATTCTTTTTGCCTGCCCCGGCCTGATCCAGGACCGGGGCAGGGGATTTTTTTACTTCCTCTTCACAGGATAGCAGATTTCCGTCACGAATTCGTCCGGGTTCTGCGTTTCGTGCGGGCTGACGTGGTAGATATTGAACATCGGGCCCGCGGGCTCGTATCCGTTCGCTTCCATCCACGCGATTACCGCGGCATAGACTTCCGTGATCTGCGTATAGCTCCCCTGGTAGGTGCAGCTGGCGACCGTCGCCTCCGGCAGCGTGCGGAACTTGACATGTTCCGTGTCCGGATAGTGGCCCTTCACGGTCTTCCAGGCCATCATCTCCACGTTTTCTTCCTTGTACTCCCCGTCGAGGTAGGTGACCGCGCACAGGCAGGGATCGTCCTCCACGAGATTCATCCTGCAGGTTTCTTCCGTGAGGATGCCCCAAATCATTCCTTCGTCCTCATAGCGCGGGATGATCATCTGTACGGTTGCGGCATAGCGTTCGGGAACGGTTTTGATCGTCACGTTGTAACTCATATCTTCTTCCTTTCTCAGCCTTTTCCGGGCTGCGTCCAGAAGCGCCAGTTTGTTTGCCGTGTCCTGCGATAAGGCTTCCAGTTCCTTCTGCCGGGCAGAAAAGAACCGTTCCAGTTTTTCCCGGTCGTCGTAGACCTCGAGGATTCTCACGATATCGGCCAGGGAGAAACCCATATCCTTGAGCGCGGCGATGCGGCCCGCGGTTGGGAGCTGATCCTCCCTGTAATACCGGTAATCCGTGAAGCGGTCGGTTTCGGCCGGTTTCAAAAGCCCGATCTCATCATAGTGGCGGAGCATTCTGACGCTGACCCTGGACAGTTTTGAAAATTCTCCGATTTTCAGCATGGACGGTACCTCCTGAAGCTGATTCCTGTTGAGCTCGGACGTATTGTAAAGCCTGCCACTATGAGAGAGTCAAGCGTCTTTTTTCTTTTTGGAGAAACGGCGGACGACCTTTTCAACCCAGAAGTTCACGAAGATCTCCGCGATGTCTGCCGCTGTTCCGATGATGATATCCAGCATCGTCTACGCCTCCGAATGAAAGTTCGTGTCACAGGGTTTTCTCACTCTACAGGGAAAAACAATTTATTCTGCCCGGTTGCCGGTTCGGTAAAATCGCATACGGCCCCCGCAAGTTTCATCCCGAGTTCCGGGATCAGACAGTTAATCACATTCGTAAATGTTTCTCCATAGCTTTCCGGAGTTACATCGGTCACGATATATTTCCTTGCCGGCATAACCCACTTTACCCATCCTTCCGGAACGGGCGTATCCTCATATACTTCAATGCCTGCCAAATACAATCCCCTGGAGAAACCGTCCGCCCACGGCATAAATGACATTGTTTCGTCGCTCATGGCTCCCCAGAATCCGACAAAAGAACCGTCAGCGTTTTTCATCCCAAGATCCGCAATGTCACTGAAATTGGAATTGGCCTGCTGCCACAGATCCTGAACGATATTCTTTTCTTTCGTGCATAAGCCTTCCTTGCCAATAATAGCTATTATGGGCAAGTCAATAATCTCGTATTTTACCATTTCTCCTTCTCTCCTTGTATGCATGGATCCATCCGGTTTCCAGACCAACGATTACGAAACCACGAACAAGCGGAGCCTAGTTCATTTTTCGATATTCATTCATAATCCTCCGCTTATTTCGGTTTCACTGCTCTGGCCAGGAAGTTGAGCTCTGTAATGTCCTCTCCCTGACATTCCAAATATCCGTCTAGCACAAAGCCGCATCTGATCATTCCGCCCAGGTATTCTTCCATGGTATGCCCATACTCAATCCATTCGGAATCATCGTACTCCTGGGTACAGCAGGGCACCCGGTGAACCGTCTTGTAATAGCCGCCCTGATCATCCTCTACCCAGTCACACATATAGTTGATGGGAGCAGGTGCTATGATCATCAGTTCTCCGCCTTTCGCCAACACCCGGAAGCATTCCCGGAATACAACGCTGACGTCCGGAATATACATCAGGGACGGCGGATTGAAGATCAGGTCAAAGAACTCATCCGCAAAGCGGGAAAGGTCGCACATGTTCCCTTTAACGATCTCAATATCCAGGTTTTCCCTCTTCGCGATTTCCCGGTCCTTTTCCAGCATTCCGCTGGAGAGATCAATCACTGTCACCTTCGCTCCGGCGCAGGCAAACAACGGTGCCTGCAGCCCGCCGGCACCCGCCAGGCACAGCACCCTTTTCCCTTTGATATCCTTCAACCATTCCTCCGGCACTTCCCCGTTCCAGAAACGGAGATGAAGTTCTCCCTTTCGGGCCGCCTCCAGTTCTTCCTTCGAGGCTGAAGCTGTCCAGTCCGCACTTCCCAGGACCAGGTTGTCTATATTCTTCTCCACCTGTTCAAATACATTATCCATTGTTTACCTTCTTCCATCATGATTCAGTTCCTGTTCCCACAGTTGGAATTGGCTAATCTACTACTTCTCCATGAATACAAACTCTTCCTTCATCCGGACATGCTGCGTCAAACATTTTTGCACGGCAATCTCCATAGTCAAGCGAAGCACCATTCTGTAATGCATAAACAAAAGGATATATACTGTTCCATAGTTCGTGGCACAAAGGCGGGCACAAATCTTCAACGATAAACTCCTGTCCTTTTTTGAAATAACCACATCTGCATTTACTCTCTGCAATTGTCAGCTTAACCTTTGGCATCAGTATTCCCCCTACGTTATCTGCAAAGTCTGTACTTTACATTCAGCACCAATTCTTTATCATCATCACCAGCGTCTGAATAAAGTGTTTTCTCAAATCCAACACCGTTATGCCCAAGGCAAATATCCATAAAGCAGATGAAAATTCCTATATCGATCCGGTTGTAAAATGAAACCTTATCGGCAGGCATGATCCCTCTTTTACCGGGCTTCCTGTATCTGTAAACCGAAAGCTCACCGTTGTTCTTTACAAGCCACGGTTGAGAATTGCAGGCACTCGGTGCAAACCTGACAATATCACTCACACCTGGGATCTGTTCGCCTTGCCATATTTCCTCAGCGCTCTTTCTTTTGCTCTTAAACATATCCTTACGGTACTTAGAGTCATCACTGATCTTCCGGATGGAAAACATAATGACGAACTCCATATCCTCAAA
>JAFRNK010000051.1 GCA_017430225.1 Clostridia bacterium
ATTTATTGCGGTAAATCGTGTATAATCAGTCTCAGCAAGAAGTTTCCGACTGAAAACTGAAAAAAGCAAATACCTTTTCTCGTATTGGAAAAAAAACGACCTTCCTTGTGCCCATATACTATGGAGGGGTCAGATAATCAGCCGATTGGAGGTGATCCGCATGCGCAAGCACAGCCCGTCCGACTTTGTGGTGATTCTGCCGAGCAGTATCATCACAATTCCACAGGATAGCTATTTCGGGTATCTTCCGCTGTTCTATGCGTTGCCGAAGGAGCTGGTGGAAAAGCGCCCGGTCTATCTGAATCTTCCGCGGAATATTCTGACGCTGATCGCTGATGATCAATCCCATGATATGCTTAACGACAGCTTTCTGGAATTGGTGCTTGATTGCTATGCCTGGTCCATCTGGCAATTCCTTCAGGTGCCGAAGAAGGATGGCAGCAATCAGGACATCCCCGGCGACTGGTCCAACTACTCCGGGGACTTCCTGCGATCATGGAACCATGACCGGAATCATACGCATCTTTCCATAGAACAGATCGCCGAAGCGGGCGCTTCCATTGATGGAAATGCTTTGTATGAATTGGATGATCCGCGGGGCGAATATGAAACCAAAATCCTATCGGAAGTGCAAATCGAACAGTTCCAAACGGTGCATTTCTGGACGACCACTCCAAATAATTCTTTACGCAGAGAAAGCAGCTATGTTTCGTGCATAGCTGCTTTTTGCTGTCCGCTCTCAGGAAGGAGGTGTAATCGTGAGCAAGGAACCCTTTGAGAATCTGCCGGATGTGCTGGACGTATCCCAGCTTGCGGAGGCGCTGCACCTGTCCCGCGCCGGGGCATACAATCTGCTGAACCAGCCGGATTTTCCAACGCTCCGCATCGGCGGACGAAAGCTGGTGATGAAGCAAGACCTGATCGAATGGCTGCGGCAGCACACCAACCAGCCGTGACCCTCTGGTATTCACGCTGACCGCTCATGGCAAAACAATGTACTCATTTTGATCGCATTGTTCAAAGCCCCAGTGTGAGGTCTTGAAAAAGACCGGATATTCCAGCGGTTCCAGAAACAATCATTTCTCGATCGATGCTGTGCGGAGAATGAACTGCACAGAGCCGGCATCGTCGCCAGTAGTTCCTGCAAAGGATGTGTATTCCTTGCCAAGCGCTTGCACAGCCTTCAGTCGATCCACCAGTTCCTGCGCGTTGTCCCCAACCAATTCAGAGAGCGCCTCGATACCGTCTTCATCAAATTCGGTCATGCCGTCCATCAACTCCTTGGCACCGTCCAGAAGCTGGGCGACGCCATCGGCCAGATCGGAACCTCCATCCCGCAACTCCGCCGTTCCGTCTTTGAGTGAACCGGCACCGTCTGCCAGCTTTGCCGCACCATCGGCGGCACTGGCGACTCCATCGGCCAGTGTCCCAGCGCCATCTGCCAGAGATTCTGCTCCGGATGCCACCTGGGCTGCTCCGGCACGCAGGGAGGAAGAGCCGTCTGCAAGGCGGGAAATGCCGCTTGCTGCCGCCACTGCGCCGTCACTGAGCTGTGCAGCGCCTGCGGCAAGGTCGGAGGCTCCTGCCGCAACCTGTGATGTTCCTTCTTTTAACGTACTGGTTCCCTCATGAAGCTGTGCGGCCCCGCTGGACAGGTCTGCAGCACCTGAAGAAACCGTTCCAGCCCCGGAGGCTACCTGAGCAACCCCGTTGGAAAGCTCCGATGCCCCTGTGCGCAACGCACCGGTGGAATCAGCCAACGCAGCCGAACCGTCAGCCAACTGCGACGCACCAGCTGCCGCACTGTCAATGCCATCAGATAGTAAACCTGCTCCCTCGGAGAGCTGATCAACGCCGCTAACCAGCATCTCAGAGTCATCGCTGAGTGCGGCAAGTCCAACGATGATCGCGCCAAGGTTCTCATCGCTGACAATGGTGTCGATGCCCGTCTCCAGGGCTTGCGCGCCGGCACTGATCTGCGTTGCACCGGTATCCAGCCTCTGCGCACCGTCTGCAATACCGCTTGCGGCATTAGCGATGGAGGCGCCATCGCCTGCAAGCCCTGCGGAAATTGCGTCAGCACCATCTTTGATCTGACCCAGTGCGGCGTATGCAGCATTGGCTTGGGATAAATAGCTGCTCACATCAATTCCAAGTAACGTCAGTTTATCCGCATATGTGTTTGCTGTGGCAAGAACGCCGCTTAGCGTATTTTGGAGACTCCCGGCAGCTTCGGAGATGCTGTTTGCGCTGGCAGCAAGCTGCTGTGCGCCAGATGCAATGTCATTTGCGGTGGATGCAATCGATCCGCTTTCCCCTGTGAGACCGGCAGAAATCGCATCTGCGCCGGATTCAATCGCCTGGGCTCCGCTATACAGGCTTTGCCCACTGTCACTTTTCAAGGCGCTGCCCACCAGCACCGTTCCTTGGTACAGTGCGTCGACGCCTGCGGGAAGGTCTGCCACAGAAGTCTGCATCTGCTTCAGACCGTCATCTAAGCTGTTTGCGCCGGCCTGGGCGGATTGCAGCCCGTCCGACAGGGAAGCCATACCGCCGGCGACCTGCTGTGCGCCCGCATCCAGGGAAGCGGCGCCCGTTGCCAAAGCTTCTGCCCCGTTGGCTGCGTCCTGCGCGCCTGACGCCAGATCTGCCGCACCGTTTTTCAGGCTCTCTGCACCGCCGCTGAGTCGGGATGCGCCATCGGCGAGAGAAGCTGCACCGGAATCCACCTGTTGTGCGCCCTCGGCCAGGGCGGACGCGCCTTTCGCTACCGCAGAGGCTCCGCTTACCAGAGCCGGTGTGCTGTCATTCAAAGTCTGCATGCCATCGTCCAGCGTCTTTGCGCCATCTGAGAGCTGTCCTGCGCCGCTGGCCAGTTGTCCTGCCCCCTGAGAGAGGGACTGTGAACCGCTGGCCAGGCTGCTTGCACCCTGGGAGAGCGTATCCGCGCCGGATTTCAGTTCACCGGCGCCATCATCTAACTGCGCAATACCGTCGGTGAGATCCCCGGTCCCATCAGAGAGTTCCGCCACACCATCATAGAGCTCCCCGGTCCCGTCCCGGAGCTGTCCGGCGGCATCGGTCAAAGCGTCCATGGCTTCCTTCAGATCGTCCAGCGTTTCCACGTTGTCCAGATTCAAATCCCCGAGCAGGTCGTCGGAAATCACGGTAACAGTGGTCAACAGCTCGAAATCTGTCACATCAGCTTCGATAGTCACCTGTTCCGGCAGATCAATGTCCACGGGATTGCCGTCCTTGTCCTCCAGCGTGTCGAGCCCGAGGCTCGCCTTGAGTCCCGGCAGAGCCATACCGACCACAATGCTCTGATCTCCGGTGTTGATGACCTTGCCACTGGTGACGGTGACATTCTCCGCCCGGTCATTGTCCAGCATCAATCCGGAAATCACCGTGAAGGGCTGATACAGCGTGACCTCCTTACCATCCACGGTTTCACTTACCGCCATGTGATTGGCATAATTGAAGGTGATCGTCAGATGACCGCTGGCTCCGGCCAGTGCTTCCGGCGATGTGTCCTTTCCGTCCAGCCGATAGGAGATGGATGTGGATACAGGGAGTTCTTTCTGCGTGGTTCCCTGATAGTAAACATCGCTGCCGTCCGCTTGCCAGAGGAGATTTCCCTGGTCATCCGTCGTATAAGTCGCATCGCCTTTCAGGGTTTCGATCCCCGACAAATCCGCGCTGTCCGGGAGCTCCGCCGCCCCATCCGGATTTCTGAGCCAGGCGCTGACGATGGTCTGCGTAGGATTGCCTGTTGCGTCCGCGATGACGTAGACGGTTTCGTCTTTTCCCTCCGTATTGCTGTGGCGGGTATTCAGAAGGGAATTTGCCGCATTTGTGATCTGCTCGATCTCTTCCGCCTGAACCGCTTCCGGTTCCGGTTTGCTCGCCCCGCAGCTGGCGGCGCAGCTGAGGAGCATCAGGCCTGCAAGGCCGATGGCCACGGTTTGTTTCAATCTATCCTTCATGACGGATTCCTCCTTATAGATTTGCTGAAGCGGCAGCAGCTTTACGCGCTGCCCTTTTTTGTTTTTGTTCAGATGGTGATCCCCAACGGGTCTTCATGATTACTCTGTCAAACAGCAGATACAGGGACGGCAACAGCAGCAGCACCATAATCATGCTGATGATCGCGCCGCGGGCCATGAGCCGGCAGAGCGAACCGATCATGTCCACGTCGGAATAGATCCCGACGCCGATGGTGGCGGCAAAGAAGCCCAGGGCACTGGTGAAGATGGAAGGAAGCGATGTGGAGAGAGCTGTGATCGCTGCCTCCGTTTTCTCGTGACCTTGCAGTCGTTCGTGGGTATACCGTTCTGTCATCAGGATCGCATAATCCACTGTAGCGCCAAGCTGGATCGTTCCAATCACTACAGATGCTACAAAGGGCAGAACCTCGCCGGTATAGCCGCAGATGCCCATATTGACGTAGATTGCAAGCTCGATGACCAGCACCAGCAGGACCGGCAGGATGGGGGAATGAAGCACCAACAGAATAATCACAAAGATTGCACCAATAGACACAGCGCTGACCATTTTGAAGTCCGTATCGGTAATACGGATCAGATCTCTTGTGCAGGGTGCCTCCCCGATAAGCATAGCGCCGGGGTCATATCGTTTCATGATCGTCTCCAGGGTCTCGATCTGTCTGTTGACGTCATCGCTTGCCACGGGGTATTCCGTTCCGATCAGCATCAGCTGCCGCCCACCGCTGGCGAGCTCCTGCGTCACCTCTGACGGGACCCACGCGCTGGGAATCCGGGAACCGATCAGCGAATCCGCGGCAATGGCAAACTGGACGCCGTCCACGTTCTCCATCTCGGAGAGCATTTGCTTCACGTCCTTTGACGGCATGTCTTCGTCCGCCAAGATCATGTGAACGGTACTCATATCGAATGTGCTTTGCAGCTCCTGCTTTGCCGCCACAGAGGGAAGATAGTCCGGCAGGCTCACATCCAGATCATAGTAGACGCCGATGTTGTTGTAGCCTATGATGGCAGGGATCCACAGAAGCAACAGCACTACAAGAAAAACCTTGTTATGCTTTACCACGAAACGGGAGATTCCTTCTCCGCGAATCGTCAGGGGTTTGTGAGAGGTCTTTTGGATTGCTTTGTCAAAGGCCAGAATCATGGCCGGGAGGACCGTAATGCATGTAATGACACCAAACACAACGCCCTTTGCCATCACAATGCCCATGTCCATGCCTAAGGTGAAGGACATGAAGCACAGGGCAATAAAGCCGGCAATTGTGGTCAGGGAAGACCCGGAGACAGAACTGGCCGTCTGGACAATCGCCTTGGCCATGGCGTCCTCCCGATCCTCGGTATAGCCCCGCTGTTCCCGGTACGCGTTCCAGAGGAAGATGGAGTAGTCCATGGTCACCGCCAGCTGCAGTACAGCGGCCAGGGACATTGTGATAAAAGAGATCTCCCCCTGAATGAAATTCGTGCCCAGGTTATACACAATTGCCATTCCGATATTCAGGAGGAACAGAACCGGCGCCATCCAGGAATCCATGGTCGCAGCCAAAACCACGGCGGAGCACACCACCGCAATCAGCACATACCAGAACAGTTCCTGTTCCACCAGGTGCTTGGTATCTGTTACGATGGCAGAGATACTGCTTAAAAAGCACTTCTCACCGGCAATATTCCGGATCGTGTCAATGGCGTCCATGGTCTCGTCCGATGAAGATCCGGTGTCAAAGAAAATTGCCATCAAGGTGGCGTTGTCGGTGTGGAACGCATTGTAGAGTTTCTCTGGAAGGATCTCCGCCGGAACGCTGATGTCCATGACGCTGTCATACCAGATTACATCCGCCACGTGGTCCACCTGTTCTATCTCCGCTTTCAGGGCGGCAACCTGACTGTCCGGCATATCCTCGGCCACGAACATGGCGTATGCGCCTTTACCGAAGTCATCCAGCATGATTTGCTGTCCCTGCATGGTTTCGATATCATCCGGAAGATAGTACAGGATGTCGTAGTTCACATGCAGCATCAAATAACCAAGTACAGCGGGAATCAATAAAATTACGGCAAAGATCAGCACTGCAATTCGGTGTTTTGCGATCCATAGCCCCAATCGGTACATCATAAAGCCTCCCCAGAACAACATATTGACTAAAAGTCATTTTTAACATATGAAGGTTATATCACAAAAATGACTATTGGTCAATATGTATCGCGAAGAAAAATGAATATTAGTCATTTTATATAAAAACACACCTGGCAGGGACGTGACTTTTGGTCATATTTCGTTTGACATTCGAATCTGTTCATATTAAAATGACCGTGAAGGGGATTTGTGCTTTTCAGAGGAGGGAGATCATGGGCCGGGTAGAAGATAACAAACTGTTGAAGCAAACCAACCTTATGGACACTGCGTTTCAGCTGTTCACAAGTCAGGGCCTGACAAAGACGTCGATTTCAGATATTGTGGAACGTGCCGGAGTAGCAAAGGGCACCTTCTATCTGTATTTCAAGGACAAATACGATCTCCACGAAAAGCTGGTCGTCCATAAAGCGGAACAAATCTTTCAACACGCCCTAGAACACTCCGGTTATGAAGCGCTTGACAGCAGAGAAGACAAGCTTTTGGCAATCATGGACGATATTCTCTACCAACTGCAAAGCAATCCGATCCTGCTGCGGTTTCTGGGCAAGAATATCAGTTGGTCGATTTTTCACAAGGTCTATGAAAAAACGGAAGCCGGCCATTCCGGTTTCTTTGATGAACTCCGTAATGCTGCGCCGTCGGAACGCAAACGGATGGAGCTGGAATTGTTTACAGTCATTGAGCTTGTCGGTGCGGCAAGTTATAGCATAATCCTCAGTGGTGAGCCGGTTGGTTTGGAAGAATACCTCCCTTACCTGCATGGTTCGATTCGAGCAATTATGGCGAGCTTCCAGGGCAATGAAGCATAGCCCTGCGTTACAGATTTAGAGCCTGCCCTGTAACAATATCGGTTATAGGATCTGCAGATCTTATTCAGGACACTCGCTTTTCTTTTCCATTCAGCGGATTTTCGGTGAGATGATTCTATTTTGTTTGGAACTCGGATTATACGCCATATCCGAAAGTTCAATCATAACCACGCGTTGAACGCGTGGTTTGCACGACCCTAAAAGGGTCTATTACCGGCTTGCCCCTTAAGGAGCGCCGAATAGGTCTGCCTCTCGCATCACTTTTTTCTGGCTGCCGCTAAAGCGGCCTTTTCTTTTGCCTTCGTATTCTTGCTACCCGTGAACGGGGCCATGTATTCCTTCAGACTTATCTGGTCCGAGGCTATATCTTCTTCCAACTGATGTCGTATGTATTCGGCGATTGCCTTTTTGTTGCGTCCCACCGTATCGACATAGTATCCCCGGCACCAGAAA
>JAFRNK010000052.1 GCA_017430225.1 Clostridia bacterium
CTCGACATCCTTCGGAAAGTTTCTGAAAAAATTCATCATCAGTATCACATTATATACGGGGAGACTGCCACTTAGGATCAGGCCAGCCATGTTGTCCATCATGCCATAATTCTTCATGCACATGTACCAGGGAATGGTTCCGCCATTGAACAGCATGCAAAATACCACAATCCACATCGTAA
Organism: Clostridia bacterium; assembly: GCA_017430225.1. Lineage (GTDB taxonomy): Bacteria > Bacillota > Clostridia > Christensenellales > Aristaeellaceae > UBA4246. The sequence goes on from JAFRNK010000052.1 coordinate 183, forward strand.
CGTTTCTACCATGAAACTCTCGTTGACTGCGGGATAAAGGATAAGCTAGCATTATGTCAATTTATGATTGCGACAGTGCACAGTTTCCCTCGCAGGATATACCCGATCTTTTCATAACAGGCGTTGGAAGCCTGATAATCCGCGTCAGTATACAGCATCGGTATATATCCCATCTCTGACACTTTCCGTGTCACCTGATATACCAGATTCTGAGCATAATGCTTCCTGCGTTCGTCCGGAAAAGTATATACGCCGGTGATCCTGGCGAACCTGCCGTTCAGCTTGCAGGAACAGCACGCGACCGTTTTTCCGTTTCTGTTTTTCCAGAAAAAGAAGCTTTTGCCCGCGATATCATTTCTCACGCTTTCCAGACAATGCTCATAAGACGGTCCCGCCTCTCCGATTTCCGTGTAGAAATACGGAATAATGGCCGCTGCTTCTTCCGCATCAGCCATGGTACAACAGTGAATACCACCGTCAGAAACGGCGTCCGGCGGGATGGGCGAAGGACAATCATACACAAACATATTCCTTGCTATTCCCGCGCTGAGGCCCTCGCCGGTTGCCATTTCAATAAAATACTCCGCTAATTCATATTTCAGATTGTATCGGCACCCGTTGGCGAGAGGACGAAGATCGCGCACCAGTTCCCATGCGGCTTTTTTCACTTCATCCGTTGCATGGTCCGGCGTCCAGATCCAAACAGGATAAAGCGATGCCGAATGGCATACCAGCAGGTTTTTGTGGTTGCTCCGAATGAGCTCACATTCTCCTTTCAGGATCCTCGTCAGGACTGCAAAGGTATAGTGATCCTGGTCGAGCAGCGAGAAATCCTTCTCATTCACAAACGGATCCATGAACAGCATCCTCCAAGGATAAATCAGCTTCAGCCTGTTTTACTTCCGGCTTTCTGAATCATCATTCATAAAGCGAACCGATCGTCGACATGGCAAATCATATTCTCGTATTCAGGATGTTCCTGCAAGGCTTTTTTGACGTCGATATTGTAATCGACAACAGTGCAGTGCGCATAGACATCATCGTAATATTCCCGGATCCTTACTCCGCCCAGCGCCTCCATCGTTTTCCAGGAAGCGGGATTATTCAGATCAGCGTCCATGAATACTGTGCCGATCCCATGGGCATCGCAGACTTTCAGACCCAGATAGAGATTGACCTTATTGTATCCCTTACCTCTTTCCGTAGGCCTGATACTGTATCCCATATGACCGCCGTAACGCCTCAGCCTTTCATTCAGGCAAAGACGGATATTGATCATCCCGACGATCCTCCGGTCCCATTCACGGACGAGAAAATAGGTCCTGGCAGGCACTTTTTCCTCACCGGGGACTCTTGAATAATCCTGCTCCAGCTTTTCCAGCCATCCCTCATAGTTGCCAAGATACCGCTGCAAGCCGCCTGTTCCGTTGATGTCAGATCCGTATTGATGGAATTCCCGGATGTAATCGACGGCGTCTTCCCTTCTTGCGATGTCCGGGATCTCAAAGTACAGTCTTTCCATAAAGCCCTCCACAGAAGGAAACCTGAAAGTAGGAAGCTCAACCTCCAGAAAACAGCACCCGGATGATGGTCCGTCAGTTTCCCGACGCACCGGCATTTGCAGAATTTGCCATCCGATTAACGCATTACCTTCTGCGCCCTTCTCTGTGGAAAAAGTATCCGAGGTTGATTCTGACTTCCCTGCGGCCAATATCGTTGTTTGTATAGCAGCAGGTATCAAAACCGATCAGTTCGAACCCCTGATGAAGATAGAATCCGATGGCGTTTGTATTGCAGGATTGCGTCTCCAGAATGATGGCACGCCTTTTCTGCCGGACGGCAACTTCCTTTGCCTGATCCATCAGCCTCTTTCCGATGCCTTTTCCCCGAAGCGCTTCGCTTACCCATAATTCGGTCACCATGAGCCTGTTCGACCACTCCTCGGGACAGACTTCAATACATGCCAGCATTTCTCCGGTATCGCTCACAACGCCGTAGGCTTCTGCATTTTCCCAGTGATCCTGGTACAGTGAACCGGGAAAATCATATTCCTCCGGTGTATGTACGATCTCCTTTTCTGCTGGTTTCCTGACAATGGTGACCGTGCATCCTTCACAGGTCAACGCGCTCAACTCAAGGTCATAGTAGCTGCCGCTTCTTGTGGTCATGGGTATAACCGTGCCTTTCCACTGATCTTTCGGCAATGAAACGATATCATAATGCACGTTCAGTTTTCCTCCGCAATTGCCGGTCTGTCGTTGGTTCATTCACTTCAAAGTTTCAGGGAATATCAGCGATCAGGATCTGTTCCTCGTCATAAGGAATTCTTTCGGTTACTGTACCGTTCTGAAATCGGAAAGATCCGCCATGATTGACCGGATTCCGGTCAATGGGATTGATCATCAGGGTGTCTTTGGATACCAGCAGCGCCTGTTTTGCATATTCATCCAGGGCCCCATTTTCCCATTCTTCCGGTGTGTAATTGACATATACCGGCCAGATCAGGAGATGATCCGTTTTAAACCGTTCCGGAGCATCCCACAGGTCGCCGCACAGTGCCGGCATGATCTTTTTCCCGCACAGCTCAAAGGGTTGCGTGTCGTTTCCCTCGCAGTAGTGAAAATCCGTCCGGGTGTATTCCTTCCATCCCCGGGATATCCTCCGGTAGTTATGTACAATCTCACCGCCGGCCAGAACGATGCAGGAGGAATAAAGGCGGTCCTGCTCCTTTTCAATATACCCGGTCAGCAGGGCAAGGCCGTACCGGGCCGTCAATTTTCGCAGATGCGCAATGGTCTCTGAAGACTGCTTCACCGCTGTATACCGGTCTTTTTCATAATTCCAGCACAGGGAATCGAAGCCCTGGAGAAAGGCTTCCCCAAAGCAAAGCAGATCCGCTTTCCCCTGTGCCTCCTTCATTGCACGTTCGATCTGTCCGATATTGAACCGCATGTCCCTGTTTTCGCATCTGTACGATACAAGTCCGATCCTCATGATACTCCTTCGCCATATAGCTTCAAAGTTAAACTGTTTCCCGTCAAGTCCCGGGTCACCCGGTTTTTGACACATTCAGAGTGCCATAAAACACGGTCTTCTGACAGTGATTATTCGTGACATACCCTGATATTCCTGCAAAAAGCTTTCACGAGGTTCATCGCCCCTCTTGTACTTAAGTTCTTTGTTTAACACATCCATTGAAATGTCAATAAAAATGTAGTATATTTGTGCATACAGGGGCTCATAAAACGGCGGAGCCGTTAAGCACCATTGCCCCTTAGACAATATTATCTTTGCAAGCGCTGTGATGATGTGCCAGGACAGTCGCTGCAGCGGTTTCCCCGCTGGTATCACACCGAGGAACTGATAATACAGTAGATATTTCGGAATACGAACGAAACCGTTGATCGAGGTGCGTTATGTCAGAACAGGCGACCGGAACAAAGCTCTCCTTATTCCAGCGTATGCTGAACCGGGTGGAGAAAATATGCAACAAGCTGCCTGCTCCGGGCATCCTTTTTCTTATACTGTTTGTGATTACCGCCGTGCTTTCGCTGGTGCTGAGCCTGGCGCGTGTTTCTGTCATTCAACCGGCTACAGGCGCAGAAATGACGATACGGAACTTTTTTTCTCAGGAGGGATTGTACTGGTTTCTGGGGAACATGATTCCCAATTTTACCTCATTCCCGCCACTGGGCATCGTGCTGGTGATGACCATGGCCGTCGGCATCTGCGAGGAGGCAGGCCTGATCGAGACCCTGCTGCGGCGGGAAATGAAGGGCATACCTCCCAAACTTTTGCCCTATGCGGTCGCTTTCATCAGTATCATCGGCAATTTGGCATCCGATACCGCGGGCATCATTGTGCCTCCCATGGCGGGTCTGCTTTACCTCGCGGCCGGGCGGCACCCCATCGCGGGCATGATATGCGGATATGCCGGGTTTCAGGCCGGATTCAGCGCAAACCTGATGATTTCCGGAACTGACGGATTGCTGTCGGCCGTTACCCAGAAAGCAGTGGATGCCTTTCTCGGCGCCGGCGTGATGACGGTGGATATTGCCTGCAACTGGTACTTCATGGCCGCGTCCACCGTGTTGGGCACCCTGGTCGTCGGCTTTGCGTGCGACAAGCTGGTGGACAGGTATTTCGGCCCCTATGCTGCGCCGGCGGGTATCCATGCCCGGGAGGAGAAGCCCTTTACCGAGCGGGACAGGAAGGCGCTTCACTGGGCCGGCATTTCCACGATGCTCTTTATCGGGCTGATTGCTGCCGCCACCGTCTGGGGGCCGCTGGGCATCATCGTCGGCCAGGAAGAAGCCGGAGCCCGCGGCTTTGTGGGATCCTATCTGCTCAAGAATCTGGTGACCGTGCTGACCTTCTTCTTCGCGATCCCCGGCATCGTATACGGCCTGGTCTCCGGCAGCATCAAAGGGGCCGGCGCTCTTTATCAGTCGATGTGCAAGATTCTTGGCCGCATGGGCAGTTATCTGGCCTTCTGCTTCTTCTGTGCTCAGTTCCAGCAGCTGTTTTCCTGGACAAGGATCGACACCCTGCTGGCGGTCAGCGGCGCAAATCTGCTCAGGAGCACAGGCTTCACCGGATTTGGGATGATCGTGGTATTCATCCTGTTCAGCGGATTCGTCAACATCTTTATCTCTTCTGCCTCTGCCAAGTGGGCAATCCTGGCGCCGGTATTCATTCCCATGCTGCTGATGGCGGGCGGCTATCACCCGGCGATGACACAGATCTTTTACAGGATCGGCGATTCTGCCACCAACGCCTTCACCTGTCATGCCCTACCTCTGGGTCATGCTCAAGAGCGCGCAGGATATGTTTGACCCCGATATCCGCATCGGCACCTTCACCAGCAGGCTTATTCCGGTGGGCCTCATCATGCTGGTCGCCTGGATTGCCTTCCTGGGGCTGTGGATGCTGGTTGGGCTGCCGGTAGGCCCCGGTGTGCTGGTCCATCTTCCGGGCTACGGCGGCTGAAACCGCGCACAAGACGACGGCCTGATCCTCGTGCCGGCCGGGAATGCCCCGGCGGAAGGCTGAACAGCGGATCGGCCGTCGTTTTTTGTTATTCGTTCAGAAAAGTATTGCAGTCACAGACAAAATCTGCTACACTCATCTTGATTTTCATGTATCGGACATCACCGTGACGAGTGAAATAGTTTTGTATGGACTTTCGCCCGTGCAACAGAGCAGATAAGGGCTGTGAGGTGAGGATATGGCTTTCGCAATCGTGACCGCGTTCCTGCTGATGTGCATATTCTATTTGCTGTACCAGCGCATAAAGCGGAGGCCCGGGACAAGCAAAGGCTTACAGATCGCCGTCAAATGCGCCGCTACGGCCATGGCGGCAGCCGTAGCCCTGACGGGCTGCCTGCTGAACGCCACGGCTGCCCACTGGGTGCTGCTGGCAGGGCTCGTTGCCTGTACGGCAGCGGATGGCATACTGTGCGTTCACTTCATGGCAGGCGGTGCGGTCTTTGCCCTGGGGCATGTTCTGTATATCACGGCTTTCTGCCTCATGCGCCGCCCGGACCGGTACAGCGCGATCCTGTTCCTGTGCCTGGCCGGCCTGGCAGCGGCGTGCTTCATCCGCTTCCGGCGCCATATCGGCCATCGGCTTCCTTTCGTCTGCGCCTATGCCGCTGTGCTCATTGCGATGCTGGCGCTGGCCTCCGCCCAGGCTCCGCTTTATTTTGCCGGAGCGCTTTTGTTCACGTTTTCGGACGCCCTGCTGGGCTGGCTGCTGATCTCCGGCAGCAGACAGCTATGGCTGGATTACCTCAGCCTTGGCGCGTATTATCTGGGCCAGTTTTTGCTGGGTCTGGCGGCAGTCGTCAGCTGAGCGGGCTTTTCTGGTTTCGGCAGCTCCAGATCCGGCATATACCGGATCTGCCGATCCGACACCGTAAAGGGCAGCCCTTCCTCCCGCAGCACTTCACAGAAGCGGTCCAGCGGTTTTCTGTCCTTCGAAAGCAGCTGGAACGTCACGCAGAATTTGTCCGGCAGTGCGTTCACCTCCAGCATCAGGTTTCCATCCGTGATCGTATAAGCGCTTCTGATGTATTTCGCCATGCCGCCCCAGTCTGTACGCCCGACATAGCTGACCATGTATGTATCCCGGGTATCGCTCCGGTAGATGCTGTACTTCTTCGCGCATTTGATTTTGGACCGGAGATCAGGCTGACTGTCGATCTTCTTTTGCGCGTCGACGACCGCCCGGTACCATTCATAGGAGTTCTCCGGCTGCATCTGCAGAAGGATCGCGCCGCGCGCCCGCTGGCTCAGCTTCTCGACGGATTCCTCCTCCATCTCCCATTCATATTTCACATGCAGAAATCTGACAAAATCCCGGTATGATTTATCGCAGCCGATATCCTTCCGGTAGTCGTCCGCGATCTTCGCTGAAATGTGCTGGCCCGGCCTTTTGGTGAAATAGCGCGTCGTTGTTTTCAGCATGATCGCGGCGAGAACGGAATTGGGGGTCCCGTCGATCTTCCTGGCATAATCCATGAACGGCTCGCTCTCAAGCTCTACCTGATAATAATACACGTCATCGGCAAAGGGATTCAGGAAATACAGATAATCCTGTCCCATCCCGACCAGGCTGTCCTTTTCTTCATAACGCTTCAGGGGATCGTCCATCGGGAGGCTGTCCGGATCGGCAAACGCGTATTCCGCCTCGTCGACAGGCGAGCCGACCGCTTTCAGGTCCTTCGGTGGCGCGATCTCCCCGTATTTCTTTGTCAGGTACTGGAACAGGGTGGTCTTCACCCAGTACAAAGCCCCGAACCCGCCGCAGCAGCAGTGCGCCTAGTTGAACCAGACGGCGTTATCCCGCCACGTCACCGCAAACAGATGGCCGGAGACTTCTTCGGAGCCGAGCACCAGGCGCCCGTCCTTCTCGGGCAGCACAGGAACCGGGCTGTCATTGGGCAGCAAAACATAATTCTCGCCCTCGTCAAGCCCGACCTTCACAGAATAATACGGAAAGCGCGTCATCGCTTCCCTGGCCGCCTGCGTCAGCAGCTCCTCGTCCACAGGTTCTGAAAGCGTAACCTTATAGCGAACGGTGAACGCGTTCTTCTTCGAGTATTCATAAAGTAGATAAACATCCGGATTTCCAGCCATAATCATTCTCCTTTTCCTGGCACAGCTTTCAGCACCCTGTTCTGTCACGGTCGGCACGCGCCGAACCTTTCCCGTAAAAACGACGTCCGCCGCTCTATGTTCTTTCTCACAACCCGGGCTTCAAGCACATCGTCATATCCATGAAAGGTACCCCGGGTATCATTGAGTTTCACGTCCGCCCCCGCTTGTTTCAGCTTTTGCGCAAACAGCAGTCCCTCGTCGTGCAAACAGTCAAACTCTGTCGTTTCAATGTATGCCGGGGGGATCCTTGCGGGAAGGGCAGCGTGCATCGGGGATGCCTGCCTCCGGAGTTCCCGGTCCTCCCCGCAGTAATAGTTCCACATGCGCTCATTATTGCGGGAATTCCATTTCGGCGCGTCTGTATACCGTTTCATGGACTCCGTATTCATATCGGCGTCCGTCACCGGATACGCAAGCATCTGCAGACAGGGCATCCCGATCATTTCCTTTTCCCAACGGCAGCAGAGCAGGGCCGCGATGGACGCGCCGGCGCTGTCCCCGGCGATCCCGATCCGCGACGGATCGATCCCGAGTTCTTCCGCGTGTTCCGTCATGTGTTTCCAGAGGGACAGAACGTCATCATAGGCCGCGGGATACCGATATTTCGGCGCCAGATGATAATGCGGGAAAAACACCTTGCATCCCGCCTGCTCCGCGTAAAGGAACGCAAGCTGCTTCTGATAGGCCGCCGCCTTATAAGCGAACGCCCCGCCGTGCACATAGAGAAGCGCCGGCCGTGTTCCTGTGCCTGCGGGAGAGAATACGGCGGTTTTGAAGGAAAGGCCCTGATAGCCCTTGATCTCTATCGCTTCCTCCCGGACCCCCTCCGGGGCTTTGACGAAATGCCAGCCTGCCCCCAGATAGAGATTCCCCATGGCAGCGACTGCCCGATTGAACGGAAAAGACTTGGCGCTCTTCTGAAGTTCGGGGTCGATCAATACTCTGTTATCCATTCAATTTCCTTAAGTCTCTGATCCTTCGTTGAACTTTCGCTTACAGCTCTTGGGCATCCGGATGACCGGAACGGATATCAGGTGTGAATTGATTGCCTTTTGACATTTTTCCCTGTCCGGAACCTTAAACAGCCCAATGAATACCAACTTGGCTGCATTATATCACAGGTGTTCTTCTGAGACAATCAAAAAATATTCAAACCACAGGCTTTTTATTACACCGTCAATTAAACGCTTCCAAAAAATGTGCCGTGCAAAGCGCCGGATTGCACGAAGGAGGAAGAAGGCGACGCCGAAGCGCCGGCGGCTTCAAGAACAAGGATTTCCTCGCATTATCGCAACAGTTACCCCATGCTAAAAAGCCTGGAAGTTCTTGTATCAGGGCAAGGGGTGTTTTCCCCGCGTCTTTCGTTGTATAATCCAGGTAGCGAAATCGCAACTGCTGTTTGGTGTAAAACACGGTTTGGGTTTAGTATACTCATTTCGGAGGCGATGAAAATGATCTTTTCCGAAAAGCTGCAGTTACTGAGAAAAAACAAGGGCTTGACACAGGAAGAACTGGCGGAGAGGCTCAGCGTTTCAAGGCAGGCAGTAGCCAAATGGGAAGCGGGGCATGTGTATCCTGACATCTTCAACCTGATTCAGATCAGCGACCTGATGAATGTCAGCGTGGATTATCTGGTCAGGGATCAGGATTGCGCCGTTCGCATCCGTGCGGATACGCAGACGGACATGGAGGCACTGATCGCGTTCCGGTTGGAGGCCAACGTCAATACCTATGCGGCGTTTATGAACGAGGTGGATAGCACCAGGCCGCAATCCCATGATTTCAGGTATGAAAACGGCGATTATTTGTATCACGATACTTATGTCGGCGCAGAGCGGTTCGCAGGCGAAGAAGCGATATGGCACCGTGGCGTTCCCGTGTACGCCATGAATTATATGGGCAGAGTGCTCGACGACCGGTTCAGCGGCAATTTCCTGAAGGAAGCGCTTCGGAAGGCCGACAGGAAGATGCCGTACCGGGGACCGGAGTATTACCAGGCAGGCGAGTACACCTATCGCTGCAAGGTGACGGGCGACTTTGGCTGGTTTCAGGGCTTTGAGGAAATCTATTGGCGCGAGGCAAAGGTATACGAATGCATTTTCCACGGCGGCATGCTCAAGTAATCCCGCACGGAAAATCTCCCACGAGGCTCATTCCACCGTGAAAATCGCTTTGTCTGCCCTATGCCGCATTACTGTTCAGGCATTTCCGGGGGTTTTTCTTTTGCCTTGATGAATCTTTTCAGTCTGCCCTTGGACCATGGCAAAAGCGCAGTATCCAACTGTGCAGGAACAACCCGCTGCAAACATTGCCGTTTTCAGGCAGGAAAAACGCATTGCCCTGCAGAATAAAGGAAAAGCGCGTCTTTGGACTTTGGAAAAGAGAATCCGGATGAACGCTGACGAGATCGTATCACAGGGAGGACAGATATGCAGCCTGAATGGAAAGACCGGCTGACCGCGTGGATCCACGCGCTTTCAAAGGAATTCTACGAACCCTTGGGAATCATTGACCTGGAGGGATTCTGCACTTTTGACATGCTGACCGCCGAAGAAGCGGAGGGCAGGCAATTTGCTGCCATGCCGGAAGGAATGCAGTGGGGCAAGACCTGGGAATACTGCTGGCTGCGCGGAGACATCGTACTCCCGGAAGCGGCGCGGGGCCGGATAATCGTCATGGACCTGAACCAGGGCGGCGAAGCGACGCTGTTTGTGGACGGGAAGGAATTCGGCACCCGCCGAGCCGACTGGGTCAAGGAACGCCATCACCACGTCAGCGACCAGGTGATTACCGTTTCCGGCGTACCGGGCCAGCGGTTCCATCTGCTGATCGAAGCGTATGCCGGGCACGATTATCCCCGCGACCACCGGAACCGCAGCGTGCTGGGGCCCATGATCGAGGATTCGGGCGACCGCTATACGGTCCGGGACGAGCAGGCGCTCAGGCAGACCCTGGGCCGGAGTACCTTTGGCATCTGGCACGAGGAAGCGTATCAGCTTTGGAAAGACGTGACGACGCTGGAAGGCCTGCTGCAGGTGCTGGATCCGACGTCGCTGCGCGTGTCTGAAATCGAGGACGCGCTGGAGAAGTTCACTGTCATGGTGGACTTTGAACAGCCCCGGGAGAAACGCCTCAGGGATTATATCGCGGCGCGGGAGATGCTCCGCCCGGTGATGGAAGCGAAAAACGGCTCCACCATGCCGCAGTTTTACGCGGTGGGCAACGCGCACATCGACATCTGCTGGCTGTGGCCCTACCGCGAAACCCAGCGCAAAGTGGCGCGCACTTTTGCCGCCCAGGTCCGCCTGATGGACCTGTATCCCGAATATAAATACGTCCAGAGCCAGCCGGAAGCCTACCAGATTTGCAAGGACCTGTATCCCCGGCTCTACGAGCGCATCAAGGACAAGGTCCGGACCGGGCAGTGGATCCCGGACGGCAGCATGTGGGTGGAGCCGGATACCAATATGACCTCGGGCGAATCGCTGGTGCGCCAGCTGCTGTACGGCAAGAAATTCTTCCGGGACGAGTTCGGCGTCGACTGCCAGGTGCTGTGGCTGCCGGACACCTTCGGCTACAGCGCCGTGCTGCCGCAGCTGCTCAAAGGCGCAGGCGTCAAATACCTGACCACCCAGAAGATCTTCTGGAGCTACAACGGCGGCGACAGGTTCCCCTATCACTATTTCACCTGGCAGGGCATGGACGGATCGGAGATCACGTCTTTCCTGCACATGGACTATACGTCGCACACAGACGCAAAGACCGTGGTCGAACGCTGGCGCGACCGCGTCCAGCAGCGGGGCATCCGGCGGTTCCTGCTGCCGTTCGGATACGGTGACGGCGGCGGCGGGCCTACCAGGGACGACCTGGAAGACGTCCGCCGCAACGCGGACCTCGAGGGCGTGCCGCAGATGCGCATGGCGTCGCCCCGGGAGTTCTTTGAGGACTGCGCAGAGGACGGCGCGCCCAGGAACCGTTATGTGGGCGAGCTGTATTTCCAGGCCCACCGCGGCGTCTTCACGAGCCAGGCGGCCATCAAGCGCGGCAACCGCAAGAGCGAACTGGCCCTGCGCGAGGCCGAGATCTGGTCGGTCGCCGCACGGGGCCTCGTCCCCTACCCGGCTGAAGCGCTCTCGCGCCGGTGGAAGCACGTACTCCTCAACCAGTTCCACGACATCCTGCCCGGCTCCAGCATCGAGCGCGTCTATGTGGAAGCCCGCAAACTGTATGACGGGATCCTGAACGAAGCGTCCCTACTGACCGGAAACGTGGTCCGGGCCCTGGCGTCCGGCGAAGGAAAGAGCTGGTTCAACAGCCTGTCCTGGGAGCGCAGGGCGCTCGTCGATACCGGGAACGGCTACGGCGTCGCCGTGATCCCGCCCATGGGCTGGACCTCCAAAGTCGACACGTCGGTGCCGGAGCGCCCGGTCACGGTCCGGATGGAAGACGGCACTGCCGTCATGGAGAACGGGATCCTGGCGATCCGCATCAATGACCGCGGCGAGATCGTCTCCTGCACGGACGCCCGGAACCGCAGCCGCATCAGCGCGCCGGCCAACGTGCTGGAGATGTACAAGGACGTTCCCCGCCAGTTCGAGGCCTGGGACCTGGACAGCACGTACGAATCCTGCCCGGTCCCCCTGAACGGCACAGGCTGTTTGGAGATCATCGAATCGACCCCGTGGAAATGCACGGTTCTGGTGAAGCGCATGATTTCCCGCTCGCCGGTGGAACAGCGGATCTCCATGACGACGGGCAGCGCGCGCGTCGATATCGCGACGCAGATCGACTGGCACGAACAGCACCGCGTGCTGAAGGCCGCTTTCCCGACCGGCATCCGGGCGGACGAAGCCGTCAACGAGATCCAGTTCGGCTATATCAGGCGGCCCACGCACCGCAGCCGCCCCTATGACGCCGACCGTTACGAGGTGTGCAACCATCACTATACCGCCCTCTGCGACGAAAACCGCGGCGCGGCGGTGCTCAACGAGAGCAAATACGGCGTCAGCGCGCTGGGCGACACCATCCGCCTGACCCTGCTGCGCGCGCCCAAGTCGCCCGATTTCCACGCCGATATGGGGCAGCACAGCTTCACATACAGCTACTATGTCTGGGATGGGCCGTTCATGGACAGCGGCGTCGTCCGTGAAGGCTATGAGCTGAATGTACCGGTAACGGAAGCTGCCGGCACCGTCACGCCGGCTTCCATGATGAGCGTCGACGCCGCCAACGTCATCATCGATACCGTCAAGGCGGCTGAGGACGGCTCCGGCGACATCGTCGTCCGCCTGTACGAATGCAAGCGCGCCGCAACGGACGCCGTCCTGACAGTCAACACGCCCGTCACAAAGGCCCGCCTGTGCAATCTTCTGGAGGAGGACCAGGGTGAACTGGCCGTTCATGACAGCCGGATCAGTCTTTCTTTCCATGGATTCGAGGTGAAAACGCTGCGCCTGACCGCCGAAAAGCCGTAAATCCAGTCCGTTCCCGGCGGGGAACAACGATTAAACAGGAGGTTCAACGGCGATGAAAAAACTGCTTTGCATTCTTCTGATCCTGATGATGATCCCCTGGGCCGCCGCAGCGGAGGACGCGCCGGCAAATCAGTACGTTCTCGAAGGAAAGACCTATCCCCATCTGCGGGCGTTTTCGAACGAGGAACCGCCCAAGGAGAGTGAAATCACGCTGTATTCTGTAGACGGCGGAGACATTCCCTACATCTCCCTGGCGGATTTCATGACCTTCCTGGCCGAACTGGAAAAGGACAGAGCGGAGTGGGACGTTACGTATAACATCCTGCCGGGGGAAAACGGGATGTTTCTTGTCACACGGCCCGATAACGACAGCAGAATGCTCGTCAACGCACAGGAAGACCTCCTCTTTTTCACCAATTTCGATCTGTTTACCAGTATGCCCGACAGCGTCTCCCTCGTCAGCATCATCGATCTTCCGCAGCCGAAGACGCTGTCGCTCGACGAAAAGGTCGATCAGGTCATGAAGCGGGTCGAGGAAGGCAATCCCATGACCGAAGAAGAGATCGCCCAATTCATGAACGAGGGGGTTGAGCCGACAGAGGATCTCTTTGCCCTGGGCTCAATCGCCTACAGCCGGACCGGATCCGCGATCAGCATGAACCTGAAGGATTACAACATTGATATCATCGCGCAGGACGGCGCATGCTTCATTCCCTTCCAGACGCTGAACGATATTTTCATTCCCCCGCTCTATATGACGTATGTCTTCAACGGGCAGGCGCTGATCGGCGCCGAATGGGGCAGCGATTTCGTAGACAAGATGTATGACGCTGAGCCGCAGGCCATGAGCGAAGAGCTGGCCGCCTTCAATTTCAGGGAGCTCTGCTTCAACCTGGACCATTTTTACGGCCTCAGGGAGGAGCACGAAATCGGAAACTTCGCGGAAATGCTCGTACAGAACTACGATCTGTTCTCCCAAATGACCAGTACGGACCCGGCAGTTTTTGACAGCGCTCTCAACAAGCTCACAGCCACCTTTCTGGACGACGGCCACTCCGGCTTCAAAAAGTATTCCTGGCGCTCCGGCAGCAAAACAGGCGCGGAATTGGCAAAGCTGCTTGCGAACGCCGGCGCCTCCACCATGGTCAGGCTCGGCAACGGTTTCCGCATGCAGGCGAAGCGCAAGGCGGCCTATCCGGACGCCATCCCTCAATATGAGGAGATCGGTGATACCGCCTTCATCACCTTTGACAGCTTTACGGCCAAAAGGCCGCATACCGAGGATTATTATCACCTGGAGAACCCGGACGACCCGCAGGACACCATTGAGCTGATCATCTACGCCAACCAGCAGATCAGGCGGGAAGGCAGCCCGGTGAAAAACATCGTGATCGACCTCTCCATGAACGGCGGCGGCACTGCCTCTGCGGCAGTGTTTGCAGTCGCCTGGTTCACGGGAAGCGCCGTCATCGACCTCAGGAATCCTCTCACAGGCGCCCAAAGCATCGTCTTCTATCGGGCGGACGTGAACCTGAACGGACTGACCACGACTGATCCCAGCGATTCCGTCTCCACCGGCGGGTACAACCTGTACTGCCTGATCTCTGCGCAGTCCTTCTCCTGCGGCAATCTTTTGCCCGCCTGCTTCAAGGCCTCCGGCAACGTGACGCTGATCGGGCAGCAGAGCGGAGGCGGCAGCTGCGTGGTCCGCCCCTGCACCACGGCTTCGGGTTCCATCTTCCAGATGTCCGGCACCAAGCAGCTGTCCACAGTGATCAACGGCTCCTTTTATAACATCGATCAGGGCATTGAACCGGATATCCGCCTGACGAAGTCCGATTCCTTCTACGACCGTCCGGGCCTGGTGGAGCTGATCCACAATACCAAGTAAACGAATGGCATCCCTGAAACCGCGAACAGTAAACGCCTGAGCTGAAAGCCGGATAACAGCGATCAAATGCCTGCCGCCTAAGAAACGCGTCGGCGCGTTTCAAGCGGCAGGCATTTTGCTGCCGAAAATCAAAAACAGTGTGGCTTAAATGCCCGAAATCGTGTATAACTATGGGGCGGCATCGAAAAAGCCGCCTTATAAAAACATTTTTCGGACGATGTTGTCATTTAGAAATATTTTTCGTCTGTTCAGTTGAAGGGAGGCGATGAGCCGATGAGCACGGTGGTGGCCAAGGGCCCGGCAATCACCAGGGATGAGAAGCTGGAAGAACTTGTTGACAGGTATCAAATCAGTCTGTTAAAAGTCTGCTTCACATTTCTTCATGATCGCAGTCTCGCTGAAGACGCAGTACAGGATACATTTATTAAGGCATATCAGAGTCTTGACTATTTTCAGGGAAACAGCAGCGAAAAAACCTGGATTTTCAGGATTGCAATGAATACATGCCGAGACATGCTTCGCAGTCGTTGGTTTCGATTTGTTGACAGACGAGTCGATCTCAGTCGGTTACCGGAACAGACGGTTCAAATGGAAGACGGTGACAAGGAAATCATGGAATCCGTTATGGCATTACCGGTCAAGCTTAGGGAAGTTATTCTTCTGTGTAGCTTCGAAGGGATGACCACATATGAGGCAGCGGAATCCTTAGAAATCACTCAGCAGGCTGTCAGTAGCAGACTGAAACGAGCAAAAGAAAAGCTCAGAAAAGAATTGAAGGAGAAAGGATGTGATCTGTCATGACAGAAGACAGGGAAGATGAACGCATCAGGTCAGCGATGACTCGAACAATGTCCGGCTTGGTTGGAAATCCCTATCTGGCACGGCGGGTCGTTGATGCATCCAAAGGAGAAGTAAAAGTGAAAAAGAAACTCTCAGTTGTCACAGTACTTGTGGTTACATTAATGTTGACCTCAATGACCGCTTTAGCTTTGCAATTGAGCGGATGGAAAATTGCTGATTATATCAGGAATGTAGATGAAGGTGAAATTCCTAATGACTTTGAATCCGGATTCAGTCAGAATCTGACGCTGGATGTTGAAGGCGTTCGCTTTCATGTTCGTGACGCCTATGCTGCCGGAAATAAGATCATCCTGGTTACAGAAGCCAGTTGTTTGGAAAACGATACAACAATGATTCTTCCGAGCGAGAGCTTTTGCGATCCGAACATAAGACATGCCAGCCAATACATCAAGGAGTTGAATGGTGTTGACGACGAAACTACACTCAGCGAATATGCCAGACAAAAAGGGCTATCGATGGTTCATGTGTATGTCAACGCCATGCAAAAAGAGACTTATCCCATCGTCTCAGGCGATGATTGGATTGAAAATGATACCACACTCGTCAGCATTACTAGTGCCAATTATTTGGAACCGAAAGATGGAACGGTTGAAGTGGAATGGGAAGTCGGTGTCTTTGATAATAGCAACGATGAATCACTTATAACAAAAACACTAGTTTTCCAACTTCCTGTTGAAAATGTGCAGCCAATTGAGATTGATGTGCA
This sequence comes from Clostridia bacterium, assembly GCA_017430225.1. Taxonomy (GTDB): domain Bacteria; phylum Bacillota; class Clostridia; order Christensenellales; family Aristaeellaceae; genus UBA4246. The sequence continues at coordinate 16,276 of JAFRNK010000052.1, forward strand.
GAAGGACGTTGTGGCGGGAGATAGCCGCGTCACATTGGATCGCATTGTTCTGATGCCAACAAAACTTGAGACCCAAGTAGAACTGTTTTATCACACAGACGGCAGGCAGTCTGCTGAACAGTTGCTGGAGTATCGATTCATAGCCATTGATTCATCCTCTTTGGATTTTATGAATATAGGAAGCAATTCCGATGGGCCAGAGATCATGGGAGAAGAGGGGCAGCGCGTATATCTTCATGATGCCTGGACAATTGGCGGTTCTTTGGAAACAGATACACTGTATCTTCAGTTGCTCCCAGTTTATACATGGGCCAAAGAAGGAACAGATAGGAATCGGGGACTATCAGATGTTCAGATCATAGAAATCAATATAACTGACAAGAATTGACGCTTCGACAAAAACTCCCACAAGGTCATCACCTCGTGGAAGTTCGTTTTCTCTGGCCCTTATCCAACAATCTGCATGTGCTATGTGATAGAAATCGGTATAGCTTAAATAACAAAAATCGTGTATAACTATGGAGCGGCATCAAGAAAGCCAAACTAAAATCCAAATTCTTTGTAAGATTTCCGCATGACGCGCGTCCAATATAGTGAAAGGAGGAGGGCACGATGGTATCAGAACCGTTTGACGAGATCTATCAGAGCTATTTTGACCCGGTCTACCGGTATGTGCTCTCCCTTTCCGGAGACCCGCATACCGCGGAAGAAATCACCCAGGAAACCTTCTTTAAAGCTCTGCGGTCGCTGCACCAGTTTCGGGGAGACAGCAGCATCAAGAGCTGGCTATGCGCCATCGCGAGGAACATCTGGATCTCCGAGCAGAGAAAAAAGAAGGCGCAGCCCATCGACGAAGTGACGGCTCTTCCCGATCCGGGCATCAGCCCGGAAGAGTCCATCGTGCGTCAGGATGAAAGCATGCGCATCCATCGGCTGCTTCACCGCCTGGATGAACCATACCGTGAAGTCTTCACACTGCGGACATTGGGTCAGCTGAGTTTCCGGGACATCGGGGAACTCTTCGGCAAATCCGAGAACTGGGCGTGCGTGGTCTATCACCGTGCCCGCGCCAGGCTCAAAGGAGAAATGGAGGCGTGATGATGAAACTGCCCTGCGCCGTCGTCAGGGATCTTCTTCCCCTGTACGCGGAGAATCTTACAGAAGAAGAAACGAAAAAGATGGTCGACGAACATCTGGAAGAATGCGCGGAATGCCGCCAGAGGCTGGCCGGCATTGAAACGAAGACCGCTGCTCCGGTCGAATCCGGGAAACCGCTCATCGCCCTGAAGCAGGAAATCCGCAAGCGCCGCTGGTATGCCGCCCTGATTGCCGCGCTGTGCGTTTTTATCGGAGTCTATACCTACTTCTTCCATGTGACGAGCATGAAGTATGTCCCCTGGCAGGAAGGCCTGATTGAAGTCGCGCGGGTCGAGACCGTCAACCCCGCCGAATATTCCGGCAGCGACGAAGATGTACCCAAAAACAGCGGAGCAGCCCCTGCACCGACCGTTGCTCCCGGTTCTGCGGAACCTGCCGTTGAAGCGCTGGTTTTGAATGTGAGCAGCTTCATCAACGGGTTCGAGGAGCATGTGACCATCGAGGATGACGGCACGACAACCGTCCTCATGCAGGCCGTCAGTACGAATCCGAGCCCCAACCGCCAGACCAGGTCATATTACGAACAGACCTACTATCCCATACCCGACCGCCTGATCTATGGATTTGAACAGCCGCAGAAACTGCTGTGGGGATCCCCTATGAACGGCGGAACCGAAGTCCTTCCGCGCCTCGCTCTTGCATATTACTTGCTGATCGCGGCCGCATTTGCGGCGATATGCGGCCTGGCGTGGGCGATTTTCAGAAAACGGAACTGCAGCTGGATCCCGCGTCAACTGTTCTTCGCTCCGGTCTCTTATATCCTGTCGCATCTTCTTTTGAAAGGTACGCAAACCACGAGCTTCTTCATGGAGCGTGACTTTATCAGCATTCTGCTGCTGACCGCGGCGATTTACACTCTGCTGTCCCTGGCATGGCAGGTGCTCCTGAAACGAAGGAAAGAACAGTAATCCAAAGGGGTTGTAGCACAACCCCTTCGATCAAATGGATACTCCATTTGATCGACAAAAACACCTTTTCCTCTCGTCCCTTCGGGACTCCCGGGCGGAAAAGGTGCAAGGAAAGCATTTTTGCTCTCGCAGGGCAAGCTCTGCTTCGCAAAAATGCTCCTCGCACCGCACATGTCGCTGCTGCGGATTATACTTGGAGGGGCTGCGGCCCCTCCAAACCTCCCAAGTTTCCGATTACCTGACACTCTTTGTTGCACAATCTATTTGGAAAAACAATATACCTATAAAGAAAGGGGATATTGCAGATGGTCTTCTGCAGCATCCCCTTTGAAAGGAAACCGGGATTTATCATGAAGAGGTTCTCGACAGATCTGCTTAAGTTATTGCAGATACTTTTTGCAGATGTCGAAGACGGCCTGGTACTGGTTGAATTCCTCTTCATTGTCTGTGCCTTCGGTTTCACCGTCGTCATCCTCGTCGTCGTCCTCGTTGCAGCAGGACAGCATGATGAAATACTTCCGATCCGCCGAGACGTGAAATACGGCATTCAGGCCGCTGTAACTGTTGGTATCGCCGTCATGCAGGACGAGATCGTCATACCGGGCGGACCGCTCCCAGCCGCAGCCATAATTGTCCACGAAGTTTAGGATACCTGCCCTGGCAGCAGCGCTGACGAGGCACTCGCCGTTGAAGAACGCCCGGTCAAACTTCAGCAGATCGAGAGCGTTGCTGTGGATGTCCCCCGCGCCGCGGGCCACCGCCAGCTCCTTCATGTACCCCGCTTCGTTCTCCGGCACGCTGGTCACGTCACCGAAAGTGGTGGCAGAGGAAGCGGTCATATCCGCCGGCCCAAAAACCATCTCCGAAACGACCTCCTGATAGGCTTTTCCGGTGATCTTCTCCAGGATCATGGCGAGCAGAACGTAATTGGTGTTGCTGTATTCCATCTTCGACCCGGGCGTGAATGCAAGGTCCAGCTGATACAAATGCTCCAGAAGGATCCTGTCGGTGATCCTGCCCTCGTCGAGGGCTTCCGCCAGTTCTTCGCTTCCGAAAAACGTTTCAGGGTCGTTGGCGAAATCCACAATTCCGGAGCGCATATGCAGCAGGTCGAAGACGGTCATGTCACCCGCCTTTACATATTCCGGGAAATATTGCGTGACCTTGTCCTCAAGGCGGAGCCTCCCCTCATCTATCAGTCTGAACGCGCAGACCGCAGTGTGCATCTTGGTGATGGAGCCGATCTCGTAAATGGTGGCGGGGGACACGGTCCCGCCGTTCACTTCCCTGGAACGGGAGCCGGAGGCGAAAATGACGTCGCTGTCCGTGGCAACCAGGATACTGCCCCGGATTTCCTCGTTCAGCACGGCCGTTTTCAGCTCCTTCACGAACGGGACCCATTCCGGCTTCCGGCTGTACCAGATGTTTTCTTCTTCAAAGCCAAGGTCCGTTTTTCCGCCATTCAAGGCGGCGAGCGCCTCTGATATTTCTTTGTTTTGCATACAGATCTCTTTCAAATAATCGTTTATGACTGCCTGTTTTTCATTCCAGGCTGATCCCGTCGATCTCCTCAGTCAGGCGGCAGATCTCGTCGATCAGGGAACCGATATAGTCGATGGTGGCATTCAGCGGCCCATCCGTGGTAATATCAAAGCCAACGATCCTGGCCATGCCCACCGGGTCTTCCGTACCGCCGGCAGCAAGGAACTTCTTCCAGTCGTTCACGGCGGGCTCGCCTTCGTTTTCGATGCGCAGCATGGCCTGCGTCGCGACGGTGAGGCCCTCGCTGTATGTGTAGGAATACAGCCCCATATAGTAATGCGGCTGACGCATCCACGTAAGCTCCGCTCCTTCCGGGATCTCCACGGCATCACCCCAGAACAGCTCCAGGTTCTTCCGGAACAGGTCGCTGAGCACGTCTGCGTTGACGCTGCCGCCCGCATCAATGATGCGATAGACCTCGCGCTGGTACCAGGCTTCCCTCAGGTGCGTGACAAAGTTGTGATAGTAGGTGTTGCTGATCAGGCTGGAAAGCACCCAGCGGCGAAAACGTTTGTCTTCCTTCGCTTTCGTCAGGTAATGCGCGAGCAGCAGCTCATTCATCGTGGACGGCGCCTCGACAAGATACATGGAGGGTTCATTGTCATAATAGGACTGCGCCTGGTCGCTGTACATGGACTGACCCGCATGCCCCAGCTCGTGCGCGACGGTAAACACATCCGCCATACGGTCGTTCCAGTTGAGCAGGATGAATGAATTCCTGCGGTACGTGCCCGAACAGAAGCCGCCGGTACTTTTGCCCACGTTCCTGGCAAAATCGATCCAGCGTTCACGGTAAGCCCGGTCCACCATATCCACATAATCGTCCCCGAGGATCGACAGTGCCTCCCGGACATAGCGATGCGATTCTCCGATCGTGACCTTGGGGTCATATTCCGGATCCACAGCCACTTTCAGATCGGCGAACGTCATCTTATCGAGACGGTATTTCTTTTGCAGGAGCTTCGCGTAACAGCGCATGTGCGGGGCGAGCCGCTCCGTGATCACGTCGATCTGCCGGTCATACATGTCCCGCGTTACTTTCTGCCCGAAGAGCAGGCTGTCATACACATCGCTGAAGCCGCGCAACTCGGACATGGTCTTTTCCTGGGTAACGCAGGCGTTGTAGGCGGCAGCGGTGGTGTTCCTGTATTTGGCCAGCGTGTCGTAAAACGCCCTGAACGCCGCGCGCCGCACTGGAGTATCCGCTTCAAGCTCATAATTGTCCTCATAAAGCGAATAGCCGAGCGGATACTCTTTTCCCTCTGCGGTAAAAGGATCGAATGATATGTCCGCCAGCTTCATGGTGTTGTACACAGTGTACGGGACATCCAGCGCCCTGCCCAGCGCAGTCAGTGTTTTTTCCGTTTCCGGGGAGAGCATGTGCGTTTTTTTCGCAATCAGATCCCGTATATATCTGCGGCAGCCCCGGGCTTTCTCTACCGCGGCTTTCAGCTCTTCCTCGGGGGCCAGCAGGATCTCGCTGTCCACGAACGCCATGTCCTTTTGCAGATGCGTGATTTCATCGCTCACCTTTTCATCGCGCTCACGGAGCTGATTGTCGGTATAGTCCGTTTCTACTGCCAGCCCGGTGTAGCACCAGATGCGTTCGATCGAGATCATGATCGGTTCCATGTCGTCCAGGCACTTTACGATCATATCGGCAGTATTCAGCCGGCCGGCATAGGTTTCAGCGAACTTTTTGACCTCGGCCTTTGTCTGGTCCAGCGCTTCCCACATCAGCTTTTCTTCAGGGAAAATCAGAGACAGGTCCCATGTCTGCTCCACGGGCACATCTTTACGGGTACACAGTTCCATATACATACCTCTTTCCCGCCCTGTCGGGCGTCATGATTTACTGTTTTTTTTCACGATCGGCATGATGGACAGATTGATCTGGTTACTGCAGCTTTTTGCAGGTGAACTCGCCGAACATCAGGCACCCGTCGCCGAATTTCAGCTTCAGCATGCCGCGCTTCCTGCCGAATTCGTTCTCTCCGATAGGGTACAGCCGGAACGACACTTCGCCCTGATTGTCGTAATCTTCTCCGCTCAGGATCGCCTTGGCCCAGAGCCCGCCATCCTGCATATAGACTTCGTCGATGACAAAATCCTCATTCAGGGGGTGCTCATATTTTCCGCAGAAACTCTCCCATTTCGACCTGTCGGGGTCCTTGACCGCGATGTCCTCAATGGAAACGACAGGTTCGGCCTCTTCATCTCTGGCAATCGCCTTCATGCCGTCCCAGAAGCGCACAAAGGCCCTGACGTCCATAAATTCCCGGCAGCAGAGCATGACGAGGGCCCTGTCCTCATCGACAAAATGCCCAAACCATGTATTGAGGCCGGGCATACCGCCCGAGTGGCTGACGATCAGGCCGTGTTCATCGTCCTTTACTATACCCCACCCGAAGCCGTAGCCGTCGCCGTCCTCGTCGGCGTAATCCTCACCGCTCAACAGCTTCACCGGCGTGTACATGATCCTCTGCTCTTCACGAGTGAGCACCTTTTCTTCCCGCAGCGCCCTGTCCCAGGCGAGCATGTCAAAGATGGTGGTGTACAGGTAATCGCAGCCGTTCAGGCCGTCCGAGCCGACCACATACGGAGCAGTCGATTTCGATACGTCCGACGGAACATAACTGCCGTCCTTCTCCAATACCATGTTGCGGGCGAAGCGGTCGGAAGGCCTGCCGTCCCTGCGGGTATGATAGATGCCTGAATCCTTCATGCCGGCCGGCTCGAAGATGTTCTTTTTGAGGAAATCCTCGAACCGGACACCGGAGAGCTTTTCCACCAGGTTTGCCAGCAGGCAGTATCCGATGTCGGTATAGTCGAACCGCTCGCCGGGGGTACAGTCGAGGGCCTCGCCGCTTTCCCGGATGAAGCGGGGGATCTCGCTGCAGGGCGGGATCCTTTTTTCATTTTCCCACACGGGGCAGACCCAGTCCGCGGTACTGAAATGCTCGGGCATTCCGCTGGTATGGGTCAGCAGATGCCGGACCGTTACGCCCGGATACGGGTAATCGGGGAAGTATTTCGCGTACCCGTCATCCAGACTCAGCTTGCCCTCCCTGACGAGGAGCATGACCGCTGTCGCCGTAAACATCTTGGTGACCGAGGCCATCTCGAAGATGGTATCCTCCTCCATGGGGAGCTTGTTCTCCGCGTCGCGCCATCCGTAAGCGCCTTTCGACACGATTTCGCCATTCTCCGCATAGAGCCATGTGCCGTTGAAGCTGCCTTTTTCGTATGCTTTCAGGGCAAGCTTTTCCATTAAGCTTTTCTTATCCATAAATGTTTCCTCCGAAAATATCGATATATGTGTTTCTCTTATCAGATCATCCCAATATGAATCTGTGGATCGGTTTTATAGTCCAGTTTTTCAAGATGGATCATCTGTGGGTACCTCTCATCAATTCCCGAATTGCTGCTTTTCCTATTCAACGATTTTAGGCTCATTCGATCCCCGTAAGATCGTAGTTTTCAAGCCACTTGGTCGCTGTCTCACAGACAAGCTTCAGGCATTCCTCGTCAAACGGAGTGGCAAGGTCTGCGTGCTTCAGCAGGTCGACGAAGGTGTGGCTGCCGCCCTGCTTTGTGTAAGCCATATAGTGTTTCCAGGCGTTTTCGGGGTTCTTCTGGATCATCGCCCAGAACTCCAGAGCGACCGCCTGCGCCAGGCAATAGTCGATATAGTAGAACGGGATGTCATAGATGTGGAGCTGGCGCTGCCAGCCTTCTCCTTCACTGAAGAACGGGATTTCTCCGTCCAGGCGCAGCCACGGCTGGTAGATGCCGATGAGGCGCTTCCATTCCGCATGGCGCTCTTTGGGCGTGAGCTCCGGGTGCTCATAGACGATGTGCTGGTAGTGGTCGACCATCGTACCGTAGGGGATGAAGGTCAGCGCGTTGGCCAGATGGCTGTATTTGAACTTTCTCGCGTCAGGGCCGAAGAATCCTTCGGCGTTCTTCCAGCCGAAGAACTCCATGCTCATCGAGTGCACTTCGCATGCCTCAGCGGTCGGATCGGTGTACTCAGTGGGGATGCGCTTGCGGTTCATCCAATAGGCGAAGGCGTGGCCCGCTTCGTGCGTGACGACCTCAACATCACCTTGAGTTCCATTGAAGTTGGCAAAGATGAACGGACGCTCATATTGCTCGATACTGCTGCAGTAGCCTCCCGCCTGCTTGCCTTCCGTGGAAAGCACGTCCATCAGCTGCTCATCGAGCATCGTGCGGAAGAATTCGCTCGTCTCGGGGGAGAGCTCATCATAGAACTTTTTGCCTTGTGCAAGGATATCGTCCGGCGTGCCGACGGGACGCGGGTTGCCGCTGCGGAAAGTCAGCGCTTCATCCGCGAAGGACAGTGGATATGGCTTCCCAATACGTTTTGCCTGTTCGCGCATGATGGAATCCGCGACAGGGACGATGTATTTTTGCACTGCTGTACGGAACTTTTCAATGTCCTCCTTCGTGTAGCAGTTGCGCTCCATGCGGTAGTAGCCGAGCTGCGTATATCCGCCGTAACCGAGCTTCCTGCCCATCGTGTCGCGAAGTTTCACCATGTCGTCATAGATACGGTCAAGCTGGGTTTGGTTATCCTTGAACCATTGGCCCTTGGCTTTCCATGCCGCGAGACGGCGCGCGTCGTCGGGATCAATCTGGAATGGCTCAATCTGTGACAGCGTATAGGTACCGCCCTCGAATGGGATCTGCGCCGAGGCGATCAGGTCGTCATATTCGCTGACGAGCTCATTCTCCTTCTGCATATCCTCTATGATCTCCGGGGCAAAGGTTTTACGCTCGATTTCGGCATTGACGAACAGCAAATCGCCGTATTCCTGTTCAAAGTCCTTGCGATAGGGTGATTCGAGCAGTGTTTTGATCCATTCCTGCTCATATTCTTCGATTTCCGGTCCGAAGTCGTCCCAGAATTCCTTCTCTGCGTTGTAGAATTCATCCCGCGTATCGATCGACTGGCGGATGTAGGCCAGTGCGGCCATTGTGTCAGCGACTTTTTCCTTATCTTCATACTCAAGGAAAACTGCGCGGGCTTCCTCGTAGCTCTTCGCGTTCCTGAGGCGTTCGGTCAGGCTTTGGATTTCTTTGATAACAGCTTCGGGATCGGGTCTTTTGTAAGGCATTTCAGAAAATTTCATAGTCATGCTCCTTTTATATTATTCGTTTATTTGTGTGTTTCTTTACAGTTTTCTGCAGGTAAGATCGTCATACTTCACACAGCCGTCGCCGAAGGTCAGTTTGAGCATACCGCCCTTGCGGCCGAACTCGTTTTCCCCGATGGGATAGAGTTTGAATTCCATTTCATCACCGTCTTCGTCGATGGCCTTAGCGTGAAGATCGCCGTCCTTCATCCAAACTTCGTCGACGATGAAATCGGCGTCCTCAGGATGCTCATACTTGCCGCAGAAGCTATTCCATTTCGACTTGTCGACACTTTTGAGTGCAATATCCTCAATCGACACGATGGGCTCCGGTTCCTTATCCCTTGCGATTGCTTCCATTCCGTTCCAGTAACCCAAATACGCCCTTACATCCCTGTAGTCCCGGTTTGCGAGGATCACAAGAATCCTGTCCGCATCTATGAAGCGTTCAAACCAGGTATCGACACCCGGCATGCCGCCGCTGTGACTGACAATCAGACCGTACTTCTCGTCGTGTCCGACTCCCCATCCGAATCCGTAGCCCAGTCCTTCGTCCTCATC
>JAFRNK010000053.1 GCA_017430225.1 Clostridia bacterium
AAATGAACAGTCAGGGTATTATTATCCGAAGGGAAAAAGAAAGCGACTACCGCGCGGTCGAGGAGATGGTGCGCGAATCATTCTGGAACGTGTACCGTCCGGGATGCTATGAGCATTACGTGCTGCATCAGCTCAGGAACGATCCCGCGTTTGTGCATGAACTGGATTTTGTCATGGAGAAGGACGGACTTCTGATCGGACAGAATATGTTCATGCGCGCGCAGATCCAGGCTGACGACGGGCGGGTGATTCCCATCATGACCATGGGGCCGATCTGCATCGCCCAGGAGTACAAACGCCAGGGCTACGGAAAGCAGCTGCTGGATTACTCCCTGGAGCAGGCGGCGGCGCTCGGGTGCGGTGCGCTGTGCTTTGAGGGCAATATCCTTTTCTACGGGAAGAGCGGGTTTACTTATGCCAGCCGGTTCGGTATCCGGTATCACGACCTGCCGGAAGGTGCGGACGCTTCCTTCTTCCTGTGCAGGGAGCTTGTCCCGGGTTACCTGGACGGTATCACCGGGGTATACGGGCCGCCGGAAGGCTATTTTGCCGCGGAACGGAATCCGGAGGAATTCGAAGCTTTCGACGCCACGTTCCCGCCGAAACAGAAACTCAAACTGCCCGGACAGCTCGTCTGATTCCCGCTGGGCGGCTGCTTTGGGATTGGTATTCGGAGGCGTGCGATGAACAAAGAGTGGTCGAAACAGAACAAGGCTATGCAGGCGCTTCTGAAGAAGGCGACCTTTCGTCAGGCGATTGAAGCGCTGATCGAACTCAGGAAAAGCCTGATGGAAGAGATGCAGTCCTGGCGGGGAAAGCTGTCCGAGGCGGATTTCAGCGAAATCCCTTTCATCAACGCGGAGGGATACCACAGCAAAACCGTCGCGTACTCGATCTGGCATATCATGCGGATCGAGGATATCGTGGTGAACACTCTCATCCGCCGGCGAGAAGAAGTTCTATTTGCGGGCGATCACCAAAGGAAAACCGGGTCGCCGATCATCACCACCGGCAACGAGCTCGTGAAGGAACAGATCGCTGCGTTTTCACGTGAACTGGATATCGCCGCGCTGTACGAATATGCGGAAGCTGTCCGGGAGGATACGGACAGGTGGCTCCGGACGATGAACTATGAAGACCTGAAGCGGCGTTTCCCGGAAGAAGACAAGGAACGCATCAGGGCTTTGCATGTGGTCAGCGCGGACGAGAGCGCCGCGTGGCTCATCGGCTACTGGTGCGGCAAGGATGTTGCGGGACTCCTTAAAATGCCGCTGTCCAGGCACTGGATCATGCATATCGAAGCCGCCGGGCGTATCATCGGCAGGCTCGGTAAATAAGCTGAAAGCTGCCGCTTTCCTGTAAGACAATAATGTGTCGCTTCCGGAATGATCTGTTCCGGAGGCGTTTTGTTTGAAATGCAAGTGATTCGCAAAGAATGAACAGGTGTTTTCCAAGAATGAACAGCCCTTCCCTCTTGTGCTTTCGCCAAAAGCTGTTATAATGAAGAGGCTGGAAAAGCCGGAGCGGCATTTGGCCGCTGCGGCGTGTGGAGGACTGTGAAATGCAGCATTCGGAACGCTCAAAAATGCTGGGTGAAATGCCCATGACAAAACTGGTGCCCAAGGTCGGGCTGCCCATTATGGTCAGCATGATTGTCCAGGCGCTGTATAACGTGGTGGACAGCATTTTTGTAGCCCGCTATAATCCGAATGCCCTGACGGCGGTTTCACTGGCGTACCCGGTCCAGATGCTGATGATCGCCCTGAGCGTCGGTATGGGCGTGGGCGTCAGCAGCCTGCTGAGCCGCAAGCTCGGCGCCGGACAGCGGGCCGAAGCGCGCCGCGCTGCATGGAACGGACTGCTGATCGAAGGCTCGGGCTGCCTGCTGTTCATGATCATCGGGCTTTTCCTGGCGCCGACGCTGCTGCATCTCCTGGTGTCGGACAACCTCCAGAACGCGGAGAGCATCCGCGAAATGGGCACCACGTACCTTTCGATCGTGACGACCTTCAGCCAGGGCGTGTTCATGGCGGTGCTGTTCGAGCGTATGCTCCAGGCGACGGGGAATACGGTCAACTCGATGCTGACGCAGCTGGCCGGTGCAGTCACCAACATCATCCTGGATCCGATCATGATTTTCGGCCTGCTCGGGTTCCCGAGCCTCGGCATTGCCGGCGCGGCGATAGCGACCGTCACCGGACAGTTCGTGAGCGCGGGCATTGGCTTTACCCTGAATCAGCGCCGGAATCCGGAATTGCGTTTGAAAGTGTCCGATTTCGCGCTCGACACGGCACTGCTGGGCGGCATCCTGGTGGTGGGCCTGCCGAGCACCGTCATGCAGGCGATCGGGTCGGTTATGAACGTGGGGATGAACGGGCTGCTGAGCAGCTTTGAGCAGGGCAACGCGGCGGTGAACGTGCTGAACGTATACTTCAAACTGCAGTCGTTCGTGTTCATGCCGGTGTTCGGCCTGGGCTCGGGCATGATCGCCATTGTCGGATACAATTACGGCGCGCGCAACCGGGCCAGGGTATACGAGGCCATTAAAGTCGCGCTCATGTGGGCGGGGTCGATCATGCTGGCGGGCATGCTGATCTTCCAGCTGATGCCCGAGGTGCTGATGAGCATCTTCGATTCGGACGCGGAGCCCGAGGTGGCGCGGCAGATGCGCGAGATGGGCGTCGTCGCCCTGCGCATCATCAGCTGGAACTTCGTTCCGGCGGCGATCGGCATCACGCTGAGCAACGTCTTTCAGGCGGTCGGCAAGGGCATCTACAGCATGATCATCAGCATCTGCCGCCAGCTATTGGTGCTGCTGCCGGTAGCATACCTACTGAAGGCGGTTTTCGGCACGGTGGACGCTGTCTGGTGGTGCTTTGTGAGCGCGGAGGCGATTTCGCTGCTCCTGTCCCTGCTGCTTTACCGCAGGTGTGACAAGACGATGCTCCAGCCGCTGGACGGTACGGTCAGGGTAAGTTGATTTCAGAATAAGACAGCATACAGTTTCACAGATCACGAAGGGAGCGGGAACGATGAAAAGAGCAGAAGCCAGAAAGTGCGCGGAAGCGCTCGTAGCACAGATGACACTGGAGGAAGTAGTCTCCCAGCTGAGCTATCAGGCCCCGGCCATCGAGCGCCTGGGCGTACCGGCGTACAACTGGTGGAATGAGGCGCTGCACGGCGTGGCCCGTGCGGGCATGGCGACCATGTTCCCGCAGGCAGTCGGTATGGCAGCGATGTTCGATACGGAGATGATCCGCGAGCTTGGCGATATCGCCGCGACGGAAGGCCGCGCCAAGTACAACGCTGCCAGCGCGCACGGCGACAGGGATATCTATAAGGGGCTGACCTTCTGGTCGCCGAACATCAATATTTTCCGCGATCCGCGCTGGGGCCGCGGCCAGGAAACCTACGGGGAGGATCCATACCTTACTGCCGAGACCGGCAAAGCCTATGTGCACGGCCTGCAGGGCGACGGGGAGACCATGAAAGCGGCTGCCTGCGCCAAGCATTTCGCGGTGCATTCCGGCCCGGAAGACCTGCGGCATTCCTTCGATGCGATTGCTTCCGAAAAGGACATGGCGGAAACGTATCTGCCCGCGTTTGAATCGCTCGTGCGTGAGGCCGGCGTGGAAGCGGTGATGGGTGCGTACAACCGCACGAACGGCGAGCCCTGCTGCGCCAGTTCCGACCTGATGCGCCGCCTGCGCAAGGAATGGGGTTTTGAAGGCCATTTCGTGTCCGACTGCTGGGCGATCCGCGATTTCTACGAAGGCCATCACGTGACCGACAACGCGGTAGATTCTGCAGCCATGGCGCTGAACGCCGGCTGCGACCTGAACTGCGGCTGCACCTACCAGCACGCCCTGGCGGCGGTCATGGCCGGCAAGGTCAGCGAGCAGACTGTGCGCGAATCCGCCGTACGCCTGATGACCGCGCGCTACATGCTCGGCATCCTCGGCGAAGGCAGCGAATACGACAAGATCCCTTACAGCGTGGTAGAGTGCCCGGAACACCTGGCCAAGGCGGAAGAAGCGGCCCGCAAAGCCTGCGTATTGCTCAAGAACGACGGCATGCTGCCGCTGGACGAGAACAAGCTGGGCACTGTGGGCGTCATCGGCCCGAACGCGGACAGCATCGCCTCCCTGATCGGCAATTACCACGGATCTTCCTCCCGGTATATCACACTGCAGACGGGCATCCAGGATGCCCTTGAGGGCAAGGCGCGCGTGCTCTGCGCCCTGGGCAGCCATCTGTACCGCGAGAAAGTATCCAACCTGTCGTCCGAGAAGGACGACCTGATGAGCGAAGCGCTGACGGTCGCCGAAAACAGCGACGCCGTGGTGCTGGTGGTCGGTCTGGACGAGACGCTCGAGGGTGAGCAGGGCGATACCGGCAACCCCTTCGGCTCCGCGGACAAGCGCGATCTGCTGCTGCCGGCTTCCCAGCGGCGCTTGCTGGATAGCGTGCTGGCGGTCGGCAAGCCGACCGTGATCTGCCTGACGACGGGCAGCGCGATCGATCTGGGCGAGGCCGGCGAAAAGGCGAACGCCGTCCTGCAGTGCTGGTATCCCGGCGCGCGCGGCGGCAAAGCGGTTGCCGATCTGCTGTTCGGCCACGATTCGCCTTCCGGCAAACTGCCGGTCACCTTCTACTACAACGAGCAGCTGAAAGAAATGCCCGATTTCACCGATTACAGCATGCAGGGCCGTACCTACCGCTATATCGGTTCCGAGCCGCTCTATCCCTTCGGTTACGGCCTGACCTACGGCGACGTCTGGGTGACGGAAGCGAAAGCGGCCTCGGCTGACGGTGCGGTGGCCGTGACAGCGGTGCTTCGCAACGACGGCGCGCGCGATACGGACGACATACTGCAGGTCTACTGTCAGAACGAGGGCAGCGCCAACGCGCCGCGCAACCCGCGCCTGTGCGCGTTCAAGCGTGTTCATGTGCCCGCGGGTAAGGCCGTTACGGTTGATCTGATTGTGGACAGCAAGGCTTTCGCGGTGGTCGATGAGCAGGGCAGGCGCTTGAACGAGGGCAAGGTCGTCCTCTATGTCGGGATGGGGCAGCCCGACACGCGGACCGAAGCGCTTACGGGGCATACATCCGTGAAGCTGGCGCTTTCCTGAATCCCGGAAGGCTGCTGAAGCGAGGAAATCCCGCATGAAAGAGATTACCGTACACAGTTTTATCGAACTACAGACCGAGGTTTTCCGCGACACCTGGGATGGCCGCCTGATGCGCTACCGCGACAACCGCGTGTACCGCGGCATGGGGAACGCTTCCTGGACGATGGAACCGGCGCTGAACCGGGCGTGCGCGCATAACCTTGGCCTGGAGCAGCATATGCTGCGTTCCTTCCGCAAGTACGGCTACGCCGACCTGCAGGGGGTCAGCTCCTTCTGGCAGACTGCGGCGCTGGCGCAGCAGTTCGGCCTGCCGACGCGCCTCCTGGACTGGACCTATTCGCCCCTCGTTGCGGCACATTTCGCCACGGAAAACGTGGCGATGTACAACCGTGACGGCGTCATCTGGTGCGCGGACGTGGACGAGATCAACACGCATCTTCCCGATGCGCTGCGGGAGCTTCTGAACGAGCGGCAGACGATCATCTTCACCATGGACATGCTGGACAGGATCGGTTCCAGCTATGAAGCGCTCAACGGCGTTTCCGAAACGCCCTACGCATTCTTCTTCGAGCCCGCGAGTACGGTCAACCGCATTGCCAACCAGTACGCGCTGTTCTCGCTGACGACGGACCCCGCGATCGCGATCACGGAACTGCCCGGGCTGGAATCCTGCTTTATGAAGATCATCATCCCGAAGGAAATCAAGCTCGAGATCCGGGACAAGCTCGATTATATCAACATCTCCGAGCGCATGATCTATCCGGGCCTGGACGGCATCGCGAAGTGGATCACCCGCCGGTACGCGAACCTGGGCCCCGCCTATAACGCGGCGCACCGAAACGGCAAAACGGAGTAAACGATATGCTGATTTGCGATACACATTGCGATACATTGTATAAACTTGCCGTTCATCCTGAGGAAGCCTTGGATGTGACGATGGAGCGCTTGAAGGCGGGCGGTGTCAGCCTGCAGACGCTGGCTTTGTACGTGGGCGGGGACCCGCGTCCGGAGCCGGTGCGCAAGCTGTTTTCCAGTATGCTGCGCCAGTTTGACCGCCTGAAGGCGGCCGGCTGGCTCCAGGTGGACGATCCGCGCGAGGCGGAGGACGGCAAGGTAAAAGTGATGCTGTCCATCGAGGGCTGCGAGATTTTCGGTGACAGTCTGGAAGCGATTGCCGAATGGCGGCAGCGCGGCGTACGCATGGCCGCGATCACCTGGAACTACGTGAACGCGCTGGGAACGCCGGCCAAGGTCAACGCGACAGATGGCCTGACGCCTTTCGGAAGACAGGCGGTGCGTGAGATGGTGCGGCTGGGGATCGCCCCGGATACTTCACATCTGAACGAGCGCGGTTTTTATGATATCCTGGAAATGGGCATCGCCCCGGTCGCTTCGCATTCGTGCTGCCGCGCGCTGTGCGGCCCCGCGCGGAATCTGACGGACGACCAGCTGAAAACGTTGTTCCAGGCGGGCGGATATGTGGGCCTCAACTTCTATCCCTGGTTCCTGAGCGACGACGGACAGTGCACGCTGGACACGCTGGCGGACCACCTTCTGCATATGCTGGAACTGGGCGGCGAAGGCATGGTCGGCTTCGGCTCGGACTTTGACGGTATCGAAGTGAAGGTGCCTGGCCTTGAACACCCCGGCGATCTGCCTGCCCTGTTCGAAACGCTGGAGCGCCGCGGCATCACCGGCAGCGTGCTGGAAGGCGTAGCGGGCAGGAATCTGCTGAAATATTTCGATCGTTTTTGAGGTGAACTGCGGATGCGCAGAAAAAAGCGCCGCGGCGCGTGGGGGATACCGCTTCTCCTGATCTGTGTCATGATGCTCACGGCCGGCTGCCAGAAAACGTCTGCGACGCCGGAAGCGGCGAGCGGGAAGATCAATAACACCACCGGGATACTGCTGGTCAACGCCGCGAATCCCCTGCCGGAAGACGCGGAGCCGAAGGACCTGGTCAACCTGTATGAAATGAAGCGGCATTTCCTGCTGGCGCGCAGCGATATTTATCTTGAGAGGGAAGCGTTCGAGGCGGCTGACAGGATGTTCAAACAGGCTGAGGACGAAAATCTTAACGGGTTTATCCTGACCGGCGGATACCGCAGCCGTGAAAAGCAGCAGGAATTGTTTGAAACCCGGCAGGACGACACAGTCCAGGCGCCGGGGTGCAGCGAGCACGAGACCGGCTTGGCCTTTGACGTGACTGCGCGCAGCAATACCGAGGGGTTTGAAACTACGCCGCAGTTTGCCTGGCTGTCCGAGCATTGCTGGGATTACGGCTTTATCCTGCGATACCCGCAGGGCAAGGAGGCGATTACGGGCATTGCTTACGAGCCCTGGCATTACCGCTACGTCGGGACGGAAGCGGCTGCAGTGATCCGCAAGAACAGCTGGACGCTCGAAGAGTATTGTCTGCTGGAAAGCAAATGACGTATATGTACCGGGATTCCGGGTTCATCGGCCGGTAAATGGGAAGGAACATGCAGGACAGATTTGTATTGAAAGCCCCCTACAAGCCGTCGGGCGACCAGCCCCAGGCGATCGAAGCGCTGGCGGAGGGCGTGCTTCGCGGCGACCGGGCCCAGGTACTGCTGGGCGTCACCGGATCGGGCAAGACCTTTACCATGGCGTCCGTCATTGAGAAGGTGCAGCGCCCGACGCTGGTTATCGCACACAACAAAACGCTCGCCGCACAGCTTTGCAGCGAGTTCAAGGCGTTTTTCCCTGACAGCGCAGTCGAATATTTCGTCAGCTATTACGACTATTATCAGCCCGAAGCTTATATCGCTTCGAGCGATACTTATATTGAAAAGGATTCCTCCATCAACGAGGAGATCGACCGCCTGCGGCATAGCGCGACTGCCGCGCTGAAGGAGCGGAAGGATGTCATCATCGTCGCTTCGGTCTCCTGCATCTATTCGATGGGCGATCCCTCTGAATACGAGGGGCAGATGGTCTCCCTGCGGCCTGGCATGAAAATGGACCGCGACGCTCTGCTCCGGCGCCTGGTGGAGATCCAGTACAACCGAAACGACATCGGCTTTTCGCGCGGCGATTTCCGCGTGCGCGGCGATACGGTGGAGATCATTCCCGCCGCAGAGTTTGAAAACGGCGTCCGCGTCGAATTCTTCGGCGACGAGATCGACCGCATCACCGAATTTTCGGTGACGACGGGCCACGCGCTGCATACGGTGCAGCACAAGGGCATCTTTCCGGCGACCCATTACGCGACGAACATCATGGGACGCGAGGACGCCCTCCGGCAGATCAAGCACGACATGGAGCAGCGCGTCCGTGAGTTCCAGGCTTCCGGACAGCTGATCGAGGCGCAGCGCATCGAGCAGCGCACCCGGTACGATATCGAGATGCTCCGCGAGGTCGGAATGTGCGCGGGCATCGAGAATTACAGCCGCTATTTTGACGGGCGCCGCCCGGGCGACGCGCCTTATACCCAGCTGGACTATTTCCCCAAGGG
The DNA here is from genome assembly GCA_017430225.1 of Clostridia bacterium. Classification (GTDB taxonomy): domain Bacteria; phylum Bacillota; class Clostridia; order Christensenellales; family Aristaeellaceae; genus UBA4246. The sequence goes on from JAFRNK010000053.1 coordinate 8,611, forward strand.
TTTCCTGACCCTGATCGATGAAAGCCACGTGACGGTGCCGCAGATCCGCGGCATGTACGCCGGCGACCGCGCGCGCAAGGAATCGCTGGTCAATTACGGCTTCCGCCTGCCGTCCGCGTTTGATAACCGGCCGCTGCGTTTCGAGGAATTTGATCAGCGGATTGGGCAGATTATCTACGTTTCCGCGACGCCGGCGGATTATGAGCGCAATCAGGCGACGCAGATCGTCGAGCAGATCATCCGTCCGACCGGCCTGCTTGACCCGAAACTGGTTGTGCGTCCTGCGACAGGCCAGGTGGACGACCTGGTGGGCGAGATCAACGCGACGATTGCCAAGGGTTACCGTGTGCTGGCGACCACCTTGACCAAGAAGAACGCCGAAAGCCTGACGGATTACCTGCATGGGCTGGATTTCCGGGTAAGATACCTGCATTCCGATATCGAGACAATGGAGCGCAGCAAGCTCATCCGCGACCTGCGAACAGGCGTTTTCGACGTGCTGGTGGGTATCAACCTGCTGCGCGAGGGCCTGGACATGCCCGAAGTGGGGCTGGTGGCCATCCTCGACGCGGACAAAGAGGGCTTCCTGCGCAGCCAGACGAGCATGATCCAGACGATCGGCCGTGCTGCCCGCAATGTCGACGGCCGCGTGATCCTGTATGCCGATACCATGACCGACAGCCTCTTCAACGCGATCGCGGAAACCAACCGCCGCCGCGCTATCCAAGAAGCCTACAACGAGGAGCATGGAATCACGCCGGAGAGTGTGCATACGGCGGTCAAGGCCCTGCTGGAGATCACCGACAAGGTGTCCGACGGCCTGCCCGGCGAGCTGAGCGAGGATGAAAAGCAGCAGATGATCAGCGAGCTTGAAGACAAGATGCTCGCCGCTGCCGGGGAACTGGACTTCGAAAAGGCGGCCAAGTTGCGCGACGAGCTGTTTGCCCTGCGCGGCGACAAGCCTGCCGACAAACCCCAGCAGAAGCGCAGGAGGAACCGGCACCGGTGAGAAGCGGTGCCTATTGCTTTTTCAGAACCGGTTTGCTACAATAACGTCTGTAGCAAGCCGGTTTTTTGTATTTTTCTGTTGTATGGAGGATATGAAAATGATAAATAAATGGATGGCTGTCGTCCTGATTCTTCTGCTCACCGTTATGCTGTCCGCAGCGGCAATGGCAGAAGAAATCACCGCCGATGAGCTTTGTGAAGCCATCGACGGCAGCCTGTATATCAATCTGTTCGACGTCCGGCCGGCGGAAGAATATGAAGCCGGCGCGGTTCCGGGCGCGGACAATATCCCGCTGGAGGAACTGAAGAGTACGATTCAGGGCATCCTGGAACGGGGTTATTCCGCAATGGATGCGGACATATACCTGTACGGCGGCACTGCGGAAGACAGCGCAGCCGCAGCTGAAATCATGACAGGGCTCGGCTTCACCAACGTGCACTATCTGCTGGGGATCGAAGCATGGACTGAAGCGCTGGTGCGGCCGGATCTGCTGCTGGGCGATCTGAAAACCGTGGATATCTATGGCAACGATATCGACAGCCGGCTCATCGCTGACAAAAAGCTGGTCATGGTCAACATATGGGCGACCTACTGCGGCCCCTGCATCGACGAGATGCAAGGCCTGGGCGAGCTCTACAGGGAGCTTCAGGATCAGGGAATCATGATCGTCGGTCTGCTCAGCGACTGTTCCAACGCTGACCTGAGCGTGAACGAAAAGCAGGCGGAATCTGCGCGCAATATCGCTGAAAGGACAAAGGCGGATTATCCGCACATCCTGCCGTCCAGAATCATCTACCGGAATGTCCTCACCCAGATCCAGGTGGTACCGACGACCTTCTTTGTCGACGGCAGCGGCCAGATGGTCGGCCAGGTTTATGTTGGATCCCGGGACGCGTCGGCGTGGCGAGAAATCATACTGAACATACTGGGTAAAACGAAATAAAAGGATTACAGATCAATATATCCGGCATTTGAAGGAGAAGGCGCCCTCAGTTCCCTTGCTACGATGGCGTCCAGATTGTTGTGCGTCGACAGCCGGAAGCTGTCGAAGCCGGTCATCTCCATGACGGCGAGCAGGATGCACAGGCCGTGGGGAATGATCGCGGCGCGCGATGCGTACAGGCCGGGGATGCGGCAGCGCTCTTCGACAGTGAGCGGAATCACGCGTTCCAGAAGGCTCTCCAGGAAGCTGCGCGATACTTCGGTGTCGTCCAGCTCGTTTCCGTGCGAGGGCGTGCACAGCGCGATGGCAGCGCTGGTGGTGCAGGTGCCGCCGATGCCGATCAGTACAGGGGGACGGGGGAGCGCCAGCAGCGGTGAAAAGACAGTGCTGAGGCGTTCACGTACGCGCGCCTGGACATTAAGAGCGTCTTCGTGCGTTCGGATCGCGCATTCGCGGTTCAGGCGGCAGGCGCCTTCCTGGGCGCTGGCCGCGCATTGCACGATCCGCTGTTCACCGTACGAGAGCTCTGTAGACCCGCCGCCGATATCCAATACCGCGCAATGCCGGCCGCCCGAGGCCGCCTCAAACGCGAGGCAGGCCTCTGTTTCGCCTGGTATCACAGTCAGATGCAGTTCCGTTTGGGCAAAAATAAGCCGGGAAAACGCTTCTGCGTTCCCGGCGTCACGTGTCGCGCTGGTGGCATAGAGCAGTACGCGCTCTGCTCCCAGGGCTTTCGCTTCGTGTTTGAGTTCGGAGATGGCTGCGCAGGTATTTGCCATCGCTTCTTCGGTCAGCAATCGCTGGTCGTCCAGTCCCATAAACAGATGGGTATAGGCGCGCTCGCGGATTTCGCGGCCGTCGTCCAGATGGACGAGCATACGGGTCGAATTGGAACCGATAGCGATAGCAGCGATACTCATGGATTGGTCTCCTCAGGCGTCTGTTCGGTCAGGGCTTCATCAGGTGTCTCAGCGGGCATTTCCGTCTGCTCGGGCATCTCTGCCTGTTCCGGCGGTTCCTGCACGGGTTCGACGGTGGTCAGCTGAACCTCGCCGAGTGTCTCATGATTCGTCAGGACTTCCGGATTATCGACCACGAAGTGCAGCTCGTTGGGCATCATGTATCCGTTTTCCCGTGCGCGGGACGCGATGTAATCTGATGTGGAGGAGATATTGACTTCGCGCTGCTTTTCGCTCTGCTCGTATTGCAGAACGATGCGCTTGGCGTTGACGTTTTCATACGTCCGTTCAAGCATCGCGAGGTCGTTGTTCTGCCGGTGGATGAGCATGCCTGCGATGATCGCGAAGGCGATGAGACCGGCGGCCAGGGCCCACCAGGGGACCCGCTTGTCCTGCCACTTCACTCGACGACCTCCCCGGTCAGCGCCTGCCAGGCGGAACGGAGCACCGACTGATTCTGGACGCCGTAATCGGGATCGTTCTTCTGGGCTTCGTCCATATCGCGCAGGAAGTGGACGCAGAGGTGGCCGTCGAAACCGTTATTGGCGACCGAGCCGGTGAGGTGCGGGCGGTTATGCATGGTGGCCATGGTCCAGCACCCGTCGGGCAGTTGTACGTACACCGCGTGAACCATCCAGCTGGTGGTATTGCCAAAGGCCAGGTTCATGAGCAGCGTGTCTTTGAGCGACCTGGGCTCGGCGTCACAGTGATGGCCGCAGGACATGACGCGCAGATCCCAGGTGATGCCGTTGGCCGGATTCAGGACTTTGAGTGTGTTCCCGGTCCGGAGCAGCGGCTTGACGACGTTGTACCAGTGCAGGAGGCTGATATTGGCTTTATCCGGTACAGCCATGGTGCCGTCCGCAGCGGATACGGACATGGCCGGTGCTGCTGAAGCGCTCAGGCCTTTGCCGGATAAGATGCGCGCCTGTGTTGCCGCGTCCGCCGCGCCGCTGACCGTCAGGCCGTTGCGCAGCTGGAACTGCTGGACCGCGTTGTGTGTCAGCTCGTCGAAGCGGCCGGTGACGTTGACCCTGTAGCCGAGCGATGAGAGCGCCTGCTGCAAGCGTGTGACGGCCGGCGCATCCGCGGTCGTGTCCGTCCTGTAATAGATATGCAGGGTGGTATAGCTGCTGACTTCGGAGGAGTAGCTGAGCACGGAAGCGGAGTACATGGCGCTGAACGTCTTCGTGCCCGCGAGTCCGTCCTGGGTCAGGTTGTGCATCTGCTGGAAGAGGCGTACCGCCGCCATCGTCTGCTCGTCATAAGTGTTGGTGACGGAGATCGGATAATTGAGCTCCTTCAGGCGGTTCTGGAGCGCGGTGACGTCGCTGCCGGTATAGCCGGAGCGCAGGGTGCGCGTATACAGCGAAGTGTCATAGCCGTTGCTGCCCGCCGGTGTCGGGAGCGGGGTCGGGGTCGCGGTGGGGATTGGCGTTTCGGCAGCCGCAGTGCCGGTGTAGGGCACGACGCCTGCAGAATACATGGCAGCGAAGGTCCTGGGGCCGGCGATGCCGTCCTGGCTGAGCCCGTTCAGCAGCTGGAACTGCCTGACCGCAGCGATCGTCTGGCTGTCATAGGTCGCGGTCACGCTGACCGGGTAGCGCAGTTCGATGAGCCGGTACTGCAGTGCGGCGACGTCGCTGCCGGTGTAGCCCGAACGCAGCGTGCGGGGATAGAGGGCAGTATCGTAAGCGGCAGAAGGCGCGGGCGTCGTTGTCGGAAGGATCGCTGCGGTCTGGACAGGAGCGGCGCCGAGGAAATTGAGATATTGCGACTGTACCCAGCCGGTATAGCTTCCGGCAATGATCAGCGACCAGTTGTCGCTGCGTTCGATCACCGTCACATAGGTGTTGTTGGCAATCGAGGTCAGGATGTTGTCGCCCATGGACGGCGCTGAGCGCAGATTCAGTTTGCTGCCGTTTGTGGAAATGACCGCGGTCAGATATACCTGCTCGGTCGGCGCGGGCGTCGCGGTGGGGACCGGGGTGGAAATGGTCTGGCTCCCGCCGAAATCGAGGTAACCGGTCATCACGTAACCCAGGAGGCCGTTATAGCTGACTTCGCTCCAGACCGAGCCGCGGTTAATGACGATAATGCTTGTGCCGTTCGGGATCACGGACAGGACTTTCGCGTTGGATTCAGCGTAGGCGCGCATGTTCAGCCCGCCGCCGTTGGTCGTGGAGACGACGGCTGTTACTGCGGTCGCCGGTACGGTCGGGGCGGGGGTGGAAGCGATGGGCTCGTTAAAGTAATTGAAATTCAGATATTTGGTGAGCACATAGCCCGTCTGACCGGCGAAAGCGGCTTCACACCAGGTGCTGCCCTTTTCGATGATGCTGAGGATGGTCAGGTTCGGGATCAGCGCCAGCGCGGTCGAGTTCGTCTTGCGGATCTCACGTAGGGTCAGGGTGCCGCCCTTGGGGGTTTCGACGCGGGCGGTGATCATGCTGACGACCGGCGCAGCGGTGGGCGTTGGCGCTGCGGTGGCAGGCGCGGCGGTAACTGCCGGGGCTGAACTGTCATAGCTGAAATTTAGGTACTTGGTCAGCACATAGCCTGTCTGGCCGCCGTAATACACCTTGCACCAGGTGCTGGAGCGCTGGACGATGCTGAGGACCGTGAAATTCGGGATGAGCGCCAGCGCGCCGGAGGCCGTGGAACGCTCCTCGCGCAGGGTCAGGGTGCCGCCCTTGGGCGTCTCGACCCTTGCCAGCGTAGCCATGTTCGTGGTCATCTGCCTGAGCAGCATGAGGGTATCGTCGTCGGCGTTCCCGGTGACCGACAGGCCGTAATCGGCCTGGAACTGGCTAACGGCGCTGCCGGTCAGCGAGCCGTACTGCCCGTCCGCTGTGATGGCATAGCCGAGCTGCCGGAGCATCTGCTGCAGTTCGGTGACGGCCGCGCCGCTGCTGCCCGGGCCAAGTTTACCGGTCTGGGTGCTGGGGACCGGCGTCGCGGCGGCAGTATCGCCTTCCATGCCGGTCAGGGAATACAGAAGCGACAGGGTCTGGTTGCCCGCGAGACCGTCTGCCTTCAGGTTGTAGTCCTTCTGGAAGGCGATGACGGCGGCGCGGGTGTTTTTGCCGTAGGATCCGTCAACCGCGATCTGATATCCCAGCTGAACCAGCGCGGTCTGCATGGTCAGGACGTTCGGACCTTTGTCTCCCGTTCTTAAAGTGTCATATGCCGCAAACGCGGTCGAAAAAACCAGCAGTGCCGCTGCCAGCAGGCAGAGCAGGCGTTTGATGAAATGACTGTACAAAACCTTACCTCCTTCACTAAGCCGGATGCCCGGTAGAACCGGTTTGCCCGGAATCACGGAGTTCTGGATTTCATTATATCATATGATCGTTGTTTTGGACAACCTAAAATGAGCTTTCATATATGTAAAAATCCCGGATTTTTACAAAAAATATTACGAAAATTATAAAAGTTGTAACAATTTTATTGCAATTTTGCTAAGAAAAGGGTAAAATAACCTGGACCATATCCTGTCGGAAAGGACGGAAGCCGGAATGGAGACCATCCAGAGAGTTTTACAAAGCCTGTCGGGCAATATCATAGATGTCATCGTGTATTCACTGATCGGACTGGTGACGCTGATCGGCATTTTCAAGTGCATCATGCCGCTCAGGCAGTCGATTCACTGCCTGAAGCGGGCGGTGCGCGTGCTGAATCACAACCCTTCGCGTGAAAACGGTGCGCCTATCTGGGAAAATGAGCTGTTCATGGGCCGGGGCATGATGAACGCCTGGCGGCGGTTCCTGCAGAACGCGCAGCAGCTGGACGCGCGCGGCATGACCTGCGACGTCCGGGAATACATCAACGACGATACCGCGATCTATGAGATTGGCAACATCCCGCTGAGCGAGATGGTGCCGGGACTCCTGACCTCTCTCGGTATTCTGGGCACCTTCCTCGGCCTGATGCGCGGCCTGGGCGGGCTGGACGTTTCCGACGCCGCGAAGACGATGGCGTCGATCCCGACCATGATCGGCGGCATGTCTTTCGCGTTTACGACCTCCATCGCCGGTGTCGGGTGTTCGCTGATCTTCCAGCTCATCAACCGCTTCACCATGGGCAACGCGATGAACGCCTTGACCGATTTCCAGGATACGTTCTCCGATATCGTGATGCAGACGCCGCTGACGGCGGAGACCCGCGCGATCTGTCAGCGGGAGGATCAGTCCCTGTATCTGCGCCATGTGGTCAACGATATGTCCAACGCGATGGCGGAGCGTCTCTCCGGCGCGGTGGAGCAGAGCTTTACCCCGATCGCCCAGCAGATGAACGCCTTCATCGCCGGGCAGACGCAGACACAGCTTGAAAGCCTGAATATGATCACACGCCGCTTCCTGGAGAACATGAACGCCCAGCTGGGCGGGCAGTTCCACCAGCTGGGGCAGACGCTCTCCGAAATTAACCGCTCACAGAAGGCGAGCTACGACGCCGTGGACCGCTCCATGGCGACGGCGGACAATATCATCCATGAGTTTGAGCATGTGCAGAAGGTGACGCTTGAAATCATCGGCCGCTTCGACCAATACGTTTCCAAGCTCAGTGATGGCCTTGCGCAGGAAGACGTGTTCACCCGCACCGCGACGGATATCATCAGCCAGATGGGGCATGCCGCCCGCATCCAGAGTGACAACCTCATCCAGATCCAGGCCCAGCAGGAAGACCTGCAGGCCGCGCTGCAGGACTATCAGCTGCGCAGCAAGCAGACCATGCAGCACATCGTCGACCGCGCGGACGAACAGGGACGCGACGCCGACACGGTCGCGAAGCAGATGCAGGCCTCCGGCAAGCTGCTGCAGACGAGCTACGCGAAGCTGGTGGAGAACGTCACCGTCAGCTTCAGCCAGGCGCTGACCAACCTGAACGACAGCATGAACCGGCTCACGCGCGCTTTGACCGAGCGCAGCGAGATACTGAACGCGCAGGGCGCTTCCGCCGCCGACGCGCGGGTGATCGCGGACCTGAGCGAACTCAGCCAGGCCGCATCCGGGATCGAAGCCGTCCTGAATACGGATGGCGGCCACGGAGCTGTCTGATGGCGGGACGTGCATACAGCGCGAAGCGTCCGCGCGGAACGGACACAGGCGCGCACTGGATCTCCTACTCGGACATGATGGCTTCCATGCTGCTCGTGTTTGTGCTGGCGGTCGTATACAGCGTATACCAGTATTATAAGATCCTGGACGAAAAGACGCGCGAGATTGAGGTGCAGCAGATTGCCCTCAGCCAGGCGCAGCAGGAAGCGGAGACGGAACGCCGAAACAACGAGGCTTTCCGCATCCAGCTGCAGAACCAGGAAGAGGAGCTCGAATCCGCAAGGATCATCCTGATCAGCCAGGAGCAGGAGCTGGAAAAATCCCAGGAGGAGCTTGCGCTTGCACAGGAAAACCTGGCGAACGCGCAGATCATCCTGCTGGCGCGCGAGAAGGAACTGGAAGCGCTGCAGGCTGACCTGAGCAGCACGCAGAAGCAGATCGAAACGCTGGTCGGCATCCGGCCGAAGATCATCAGCGACCTTTCCAACGCGCTGGTGCGCAACAACATCGACGCGAGCATCGACAGCCGCACGGGCGATATTACCCTGAAGAGCTATGTGTTCTTCGATACCAGCAAATTCA
>JAFRNK010000054.1 GCA_017430225.1 Clostridia bacterium
GCTTTCTATGTGTTGATTTTTCGATGTTTCACCACTTAAATACAAAAAATCCGAGGCCTTGACCTCGGCCTTTGTCGACAGTCTGAAGCCTGAAATCGTTACGGTTTCAGGCTTTTTCATTGGTTAAGCCGCCGATCCGCAAAGAATTCCCGTTTACTGGTGAAAATTGCAGTTTTGGGGCTGGTCAAAACGGAAAACATCGTGTATAATAATGATAGTAACTACTTAGAAGGGGGGAGTTTCCCATGATACAGATCATCCACGGCAAAAAAGGCAGCGGCAAAACCAAGAAAATCCTCGATATGGCTATCCAGAGTGTCAAAACGACTACCGGCGATGTCGTCTTTGTGGACGACGATGCGCGTTACATGTACGATCTGCCCCATGAGGTCCGCTTTGTCATCGCGAGCGAATACGGCGTCAACAGCCCGGATATGTGCCTCGGTTTCCTGAGCGGCATGCTCACGCAGAATTTCGATATCAGCATCGTTTTCGTCGATGCGTTCATGAAGCTGGTCAAGGTTCCCGCCGAGGAACTCGAGTCCTTCTTCAGCCGCCTCGAAGCCATCAGTGAAGCCCATCATGTGGATTTTGTGATTTCAGCCAGCGTAGACGACGCCGTGGCGCCTGATTTCCTGCGCAAGTACTTCATCTGACCATATAACGAAGCCAGCCGGTACGTACGTGCCGGCTGATTATTATTTTAAGAAGGGACAATGCAATGCCGGTATTTGAACAGCTGAACAGCGGGACCATGTACCTGGTCTGCGGCGCGATCGTCGCGTTCGTGGCCGTCGTCTGCGCTGTTTTCATGGTGCGCGCCTGGCGCGCGGGCAAAGCGCTGGGCATGGACACCGCGCGAATGAAGCGCGCGATGACCGCCAGCGCGACCTTTTCCTTTCTCCCCAGCGTGGGCATCCTGCTGGGCGTCATCGCTCTGTCAGGCAGCCTCGGCATCCCCTGGCCGTGGCTCAGGCTTTCGGTCATCGGCGCACTCCATTACGAGACCCAGGTCGCGCAGGCGGCCGCGGAGCAGCTGGGCCAGCAGCTTTCCGCCGAGAGTATGACCGCTGACGGGTTCTGCACCATCGCGCTGCTCATGAGCGTCTGCATCATGTGGGGCATGATCCTGATGACCGTGTTCGGGAAGAGATACCTTGCCAAACTGTCCGGCGGCCGGAAGGCAGAACCGGCGTCCGATAAGCCCGGCTTCGCCGACGCGGCCATGACCGCGATGTTCGTCGGCATGGTCAGCGCATATATCGGCTCCTACATCGGCATCTTCGCGTCCGGGGAAGGCCGTTTCCTCTTCCGCGGCACCTGGACGCCGCTGGCGGTCGCGGCGGTGGCCGCGCTGGCCATGGCGGGCTTTACCTGGCTGACCGAAAAGAAACACATGGAATGGCTCGAGGGCTTTTCCGTGGCCGGGAGCATGCTCCTGGGCATGCTGGCCGCTGTGCTGATCGGAGGCTGAACCATGACTAACACGAATCACAAGCATCCTTATGACGATTACCTGCGCTCTACCCACCGCTTGGGCCGGATCGCGTCCATCATCACGCTGGCGCTGCTGGTCGGCGCGCCCTTCGTGATCGGCGGTTATTTGGGTGCGAAGCCCGACCTAGGCGCGGCCGCGCGCGGTTTCCTGGCCGTAGGCCTCGTATGGACGGTCTCCAGCGTGGCGGAATTCCTCGTCTACACGCCGATGCTCGGCGCGGGCGGCAGTTACCTGGCCTTCATCACCGGCAACCTGATCAACATGAAGATTCCATGCGCGATGAACGCCCGCGAAATGGTGAAGGCCAAGACCGGCACCGCGGAGAACGAGATCATCTCCACCCTGTCCATCGCAACCTCATCGCTCGTGACCATCCTGGTGCTGGCATTCGGCGTGCTGCTGCTGACGCCGCTCCGGCCCGTGCTGCAGAGCCCGGTGCTGCGCCCCGCCTTCGACCAGGTGGTACCCGCACTGTTCGGCGCGCTCGCTTACCGCTATTTCCGCAAGGACATCGTCCTTGCGCTGATCCCGCTCATGGTGATGACGGCGCTCTTCATGTTCGTGCCGTCGCTCACGTCCTCGACTTCGCTGATGATCATCCCGTCCGGCGCACTCGCCATCGGGCTGAGCTACCTGAAATTCCGGAAAACCGCGCAGGAGGACAAAGCATGATCGTATTCTGGCTGCTGCTGGCCCTCATCGGCATCGTCCTCATCCTATTGCTCGTTGCGCTCGTACGGACCCTGAGAGCGCCCTCGATGAAATCCACCTACGTGCCCGCGCCTGACGAAGAAGAAGCCCTGGCCCTGGCCGGAAAGCTCGCGAAGATGGTGCAGGTGGAAACGGTATCCGTGCCGGAGACCGACCAGCGCGAGAAGTTCCTCGGCTTCCACCGCTGCCTCGAAGAGCTGTTCCCGCTCGTGCATCAACGCCTCGAGAAGACAGAAATCGACGGCAACCTGCTCTATTGCTGGCACGGGCAGTCCTCCGAACGCCCGCTGGTGCTGATGAGCCACCAGGACGTCGTCCCCGCCGAGGGCGAATGGACGCACCCGCCGTTCTCCGGCGATATCGCGGACGGCAAAGTCTGGGGCCGCGGCACTTCTGATACGAAGTGTTCCGTCATGGCCTTTTTCGAGGCTGTTGAGCGGCTGCTGGCGGAAGGCTTTATCCCGCCGCAGGACGTTTACCTTTCCTCTTCCTGCACCGAAGAATGGGCGGGAGACGGCTGTCCCAAACTCGTCGCCGAGCTCAAGCGCCGGGGCGTGCGTCCCTGGCTGGTCGTGGACGAGGGCGGCGGGATCATCACCGAGCCCATCGGCGGCATCCACGGCAATTTCGCGATGGTCGGCGTGTTTGAAAAAGGCAAGGCGGACGTACGCCTGACCGCGCGTTCCAACGGCGGGCACGCTTCCGCGCCGGTCCGTCACTCTCCCCTCGCGAGGCTCGCGGATTTCGTACACGAAATGGAACACCGCGATCCCTTCCGCCGCAGGCTGCCGCCCGAGGTCGCCTCGATGTTCGAAACGCTCGCGCCGTACGCGGGATTCCCGCTTCGATACGTGCTGGGCAATCTGTGGCTGTTCCGGCCCGTGCTGCTGCGGGTCCTGCCGCTGATCAGCGCCCAGGCGGGCGCGATGCTGCGCACCACGATCGCCTTCACGATGGCGAAGGGGTCGGACGCCTACAACGTCATGCCCCAGGAGGCTTCCATCGGCGCGAACCTGCGCTTCATCCCCCACCAGGGCATGGAAGAAAGCCTCGCCATCCTCCGCAAAAAGGCGAAGAAATACAAACTCGAAATGGAAGTTTACCACGCCTCGGACTTCACCAGGGCGACCGACATCAGCAGCGAGGCGTTCCGGACGGTGCTGAAGACCATCGGCCAGGTCTTCCCCGGCTGTCCCGCCAGCCCCTATGTCATGACAGGCGCTACCGACGCGCGCTTCTATCAGGAAATCTGCGACCACGTGGTACGTTTCGCCCCGGTCGTGTACGGACCGGAACAGATGCGCGGCATGCACGGCCTGAACGAGACCATCGAATACGCCTGCCTGCCTGGCGCAGTCGCTTTCTACACACAGCTCATCAGGAATATGGATCTGGGGCATGAACAGCCCGAAAAGGAGGCAGAACAATGCTGATTGTCACGACAGAAACGGTCAACGGGCGGGAGATGGAGATGCTAGGCCTGGTCAAGGGCAGCACCATCCAGACAGTCAACGTCTTCCGGGACATCGGTTCCGGGCTCAAGACGCTCGTCGGCGGAGAACTCAGCAAATACAACGAGATGATGGACGCCGCGCGCAATCTCGCGACCGAACGGATGGTTCGGGAAGCAGAAGCGCTCGGCGCCGACGCGATCGTCGCCGTACGCTATTCCAGCTCGTCCATCATGCAGAGCGCCGCCGAGGTCATGGCCTACGGGACGGCTGTCAAACTGAAATAACGGTTTTTTCTTTCCCACAGTTGCCAAATCGCAAAGAATTTGGTATACTGTCTGGGAATGCAAGGAGGTGCGTCAGTTATGGCTGCTAAAAACGAGAATCTGCCGATCAACGCGGACATCGACCTGCAGAACGGCGGAACAATCAAATATGCGAACGAAGTCATCGCGATCATCGCAGGCGTCGCTGCCGGCGAAGTAGACGGCATCGCCGGTATGTGCACCAGCGGCGGGTTCGGCGATATCATCAGCCGCAACCGCAATATCACCCGCGGCATCAGGGTGGAAATGGGCGGCGAGGAAGTCTCCATCGATATCTATACCATCGTGGAGTACGGCCAGCCCATCCAGAAGGTCGCGCTGGAAGTCCAGGAAAACGTGCGCAAGGCGATCGAAACCATGACCGGTCTGCACGTGGTCAAGGTGGACGTGCACGTCCAGGGCGTGAGCTTCGAGAAGGAAAACGCCGCGATCGAAGCCACCAAGGCGCCTGCTCTCGAGGAGCCCAAGCCCGCCAAGAAGAAGAGTTCCAAGAAGGCCGCACACGAAGAGCCGGCCCCTGAAACGGCCGAACCGGCTGCCGAAGCCCCCGCTGCGCAGGAAGCCCCGAAGGCGGAAGAGCCCGCTCCCGAACCGGCCGCGGAAAACACAGAGCCTGCCGCCGAACCGGAAGTTGAAACCCCTGCGGCGGAAGAACCTGCAGAAAAACCTGCAGAGGAAGCCGCTCAAGCGGAAGCCCAGCCGGAAACCCCTGCCCAGGAAGAGCCCGAAGCCGACGGCAAAGCGCCGCACAAGCGCCAGCCGCGCCGCCGGGCGTAAAAGATTGACCGAATAAAGGAGGCCACAGCATGAAAGCACGTTTCGGCACCAAGCTGATGATCGTCATTATCGCGCTGATCATTCTGATTCTCGGCGCGGCTACCCTGTATATCGGCATCCGTTTGAACGGAGTCGCCCTGAACATCAATTCCGCAGACATCGTCAACGACGTCATTTCCGTCGAAAAGGCGGCCTTCGACGCGGAAGGCTACTGGACGCTCCGCCGCATCATTGTGCTGGCAGTCGGCGCTATCCAGGTCCTGAGCGCGATCTTCCTGCTCACCGTACCCGGCAAGCTGCGCTATAAGAAGAACGAGTTCATCGTCCAGCAGACGGAAAACGGCGAAATCCGCATCGCGGTCCGCGCCATCGAGAACCTCGTCCGCAAGTGCACCGACATGCACGACGAGATCGAGCTCTCCGGTCTGAGAATCACCAACCACCGCGACGGCGTGTCGGTCGACCTGAAGGCCGCCATGCCGAACAACATCTCCATCCCGCTGGCGGTTGAATCCCTGCAGAAGCAGATCAAGCAGTACATCACCGTTTCCACCGGCGTCAGCGTACGTGAAGTCCGTGTGGCGATCGTGAACACCAGCGCCGACCTGAAGGTCGAATCTCCCTATGAAGTCGGCAAGGCTGAGACCGAAGAAAAGCCCGAGAAGAAGGCTGCCCACGAACTCGCTTTCGAGAACGAGCCCCAGCCGGAACCCGCGCCTGCGCAGGAAGAGCCCGCCGTCCAGGAGGAAACCCCTGCCGAACCGGCCGCCGAAGCGCCTGCCGCTGAAGGCGAACCTGTCAAGACCGAATCCGAAGCCCCTGCCCAGGAATAAGCGCTGCAAAGCATTCCGTCCGCTGACTGTCTCAGCGGTCAACATAACGCACAACTTTTGAAGGAGGCAACTAAAATGGCTGAAAGCACTGAAAAAAAGATCCGTAAATTTCTTCAGGTCGGCACACTGGAATGCATGATCCTCTGCGTCGTGCTGGCAATCATCGTAGGCGTTCTCTTTATCACCATCGGTTTCTGGAAGACGCTGCTCATCACTGCGCTGATCCTGATCGGCCTGTTCATCGGCGGCGTGACCAACAAGAAGGAATTCCTGCGCAGCAAGGTGAATGTCGACGTCACCGCGAAACGCACCTATAACGGCATGAAGCGCGAAGAGCTGGAGCAGAAAGTCCGCGACACGGTCAACGACGCTGAAGAAGAAGTCGAAGAAGCCGCCGAGGAACTGGAAGACCTCCAGGACGAAGTGGAAGAAACCGCTGAAGCCGTCCAGGAAGGCGTCGAAGAGGCCGTCGAGGCCGTCGGCAGCCAAGCCGAGGAGATCAAGGAAGAGATCGCTGACAAGGCTGACGATATCACGGAAGCAGCCGAAGCGGTCGAAGAGAAAGTTGAAGACGCCTTTGAAGAAGCTGCCAAGAAGCTCGAGGGCGAAGAAACGAAGTAATCACTGAGTCGCATCCCGCTGGCAGCAACAGCGGGAAATAACCGGACCGCGGGCGTTTATACCGGCTGGCGCCGAAAGGCACTGCAGCGGTATGCAATTGCCTGCGGTCCTGATGTATGATAACGAGGAGATGGCGAATGGCCAGAATACAGGCACGCGCGGCTGCCATGCAGCTCTTGTACGAACGTTTGGAAGGCGGCAGCGCTGAGGAGACCCTGGGCGAACTGATCGGCTTTACGGAAGAAAAATCCGGCAGCGAAGCCGAGTTTGCAGAAGACAGGGAATTGATCGAACAGCTGGTGAACGGCGTAGCGAATGAGGCGGACACGCTGGACCAGACCATCGCCGGGTACCTGCGCGGATGGACCCTGGACCGGATCGCGCGCGTCGACCTCTGCGTCCTGCGCCTCGCGCTGTACTGCCTGCAGCATGAAGCGGATACGCCCGCGGCGGTCATCATCAAGGAAGCGGTCGACATGGCGGGACGCTACTCCACCGAAAAGAGCGGCGCCTTCGTCAACGGCGTCCTGAGCGCCTATCTGAAGGACCACGAAGGAGCCGCGGATTGATCGCACTGGGCATCGATACCAGCTGCTACACGACGTCCGTGGCCCTGGCTGACGAAGCCGGGCCGCTCCGCTCCGAACGCAGGCTCCTCCCCGTAAAACTCGGCGAGGCGGGCCTCCGGCAGAGCGACGGGGTATTCCTGCACAACAGGCAATTGCCGGAACTGCTCGGGCAGTTGTTTTCAAACGGTGCCCCGAAGCCGGACTGCGTGTGTGCCTCCGTATCGCCGAGGTCGGATGAGGGTTCCTATATGCCCGTATTCCTGGTCGGCGCAGGCATGGCGCGCGGATTGTCCGCGGCAATGGGCATCCCCTTTTATGAGACGAACCACCAGGCGGGGCATCTGCGCGCGGCGCGGGTGGACAGCGGGATCCCGGAAGGCCCCTTCCTCGCCCTTCACCTTTCGGGCGGCACCACGGACGTGCTTCTGTGCGACGAAGGCCGCATCGAGCCGCTGGGTACCTGTCTGGATCTGCACGCGGGACAGCTGGTGGACCGTATCGGCGTTCTTCTGGGTCTCTCCTTCCCTGCCGGCCCCGCCATGGAAAAGCTGGCGGAAGGCTGTGAAGCCGAGGGACTGATCCCCTCGTCAGTAACCGGCGTTTCATGCCACCTCTCCGGAGCGGAAACAAAGCTGAGGCAGCTCGCGGACACCCTTCCGCCCGCCCGGCTGGCGGCCGAAACCTACGACGTACTCTGCAGGACGATCCTGAAGATGCTCGAAAACGCCGCGAAACAGACGGGCGTCAGCCAGGCGCTGCTTTTCGGCGGGGTCATGTCCTCCCTGAGGCTTCGCAGGCTCTGTCTCGAACGGATCGCAAAGCGGCGCCTTCCCCTGCGCCTGTACTTCGGGAAGCCGGAACTCTCCGGCGACAACGCAGTCGGCGTCGCGCTGATTGGTATAGAAAGGATGTTATCTCATGGCAGTCATTCTTGACGGACGAGAGTATTCGAATATCGCGCTCGACCAGGTCGCGGAGAAAGTCCAGGCCCTGAAAAAGAACGGAATCACGCCGGGACTGGCCGTCATCCTGGTCGGTGACGACCCCGCGAGCCAGACCTATGTGCGCAGCAAGGGCAAAGCCTGCGACCGAGTCGGCATTTATTCGCGGACGCTGATCCTGGCCTCGGATACGACCCAGGCCCAGTTGGAAAAGCAGATCGCCGACCTGAACCGCGACGACCGGATCGACGGCATCCTGCTGCAGCTCCCCCTGCCGGCGCACCTGGATGAGCAGCACGCCCTCTCCTGCATCGCACCGGAGAAGGACGTCGACGGCTTCCACGCCCTGAACGCAGGCCGCCTGATGCTCTCGCTGGACGGCGTACTGCCGTGCACGCCCAAGGGCATCATCTTTATGCTGAAGCAGGCGGAGATCCCAATCGAAGGCGAGCACGCTGTCGTCGTCGGGCGCAGCAATATCGTCGGCAAGCCCGCCGCGCTCCTGCTCTTGCAGGAAAACGCGACCGTCACCATCTGCCATTCCCGCACGCAGGACCTGAAAGCGCTGACAAGGCAGGCGGATATCCTGGTAGCGGCGGTCGGCAAGCCGAAGCTGATTACCGAAGATATGATCAAGCCCGGCGCCGCGGTCATCGACGTGGGCATCAACCGCGCGAACGGCCGGCTGGTCGGCGACGTGGACTTTGAAAACGTCTCCAAGGTCGCCGGTTACATCAGCCCCGTGCCCGGGGGCGTCGGACTGATGACTGTCGCGATGCTGATGGACAACGTCGTCGGCCTGGCCAGCCGCAACCGCGCATGAGCTGGACGCTGACCGTCTCCGACCTGAACGAGTACGTTCGGCGTTCGCTCGCGGGCGACCCGATGCTCAAGGATCTGCGCCTGCGCGGCGAAATCAGCAATTTCAAGCGCCACGTCTCGGGACATCTGTATTTTTCACTCAAGGACGAGCAAGCGCGCATCCAGTGCGTTATGTTCCGGCAGGACGCGATACGCCTCGCTTTTACCCCGGCCGACGGCATGCGGGTGGAACTGCGCGGCAGCGTCTCTTTGTACACCGCGGCCGGCAGCTATCAGTTTTACGCCGTCGGCATGTCCCAGGACGGGCTTGGCGAACTGTATCAGCGTTTTGAGGAGCTCAAGCGCCGCCTGATGGCGGAGGGGTTGTTCGACGCCGGACGCAAACGCCCGCTGCCGCTGCTCCCGCGTATGATCGGCATTGTCACCGCGCGCACCGGCGCAGTCATCCACGATATCGCCCGGGTGGCCGGGCGACGGAATCCTGGAATCCAGTTGGTGCTGCGCCCCGCGCAAGTGCAGGGCGCCGGCGCCGCGGAGGACATCGCCCGAGGCATCCGCGAGCTATCCCAGATTCCCGGCATCGACGTGCTGATCATCGGCCGGGGCGGCGGATCGCTCGAAGACCTGTGGGCTTTCAACGAAGAAATCGTAGTGCGCGCCGTGTCGGAATGCCCGATCCCCGTCATTTCGGCAGTCGGGCACGAGACGGACGTAACGCTTTCCGATTTCGCGGCGGACGTGCGAGCGGCGACTCCCAGTGCGGCAGCCGAACTCGCCGTGCCGGAACGCGCCCAGCTGCAGGATCAGCTGCTCTCCCTGCGCGCACGCGCGTTAAAAGCCGCACACGACACGCTGAACCGGAACAGGACGCTCCTTGCTCAGGCGGAAACCCGGCTGGCGCTCCTGCATCCCGTGTCGCGCCTCAAGGAAATCTGCGGCCGCGAAAAACTGCTGGTTTCGGAGCTGAATGCCGCCATGCAGGCGCAACTCAAAGCGCGCGCCGCCCGGACCGGCCAGCTGCTGGCCCGGCTTGAAGCTCTCGGCCCCGAAGCCGTGCTCAGGCGCGGATACGTGATCGCGCGCGGGACCAGCGGCAGGCCTGTCACCCGCGTTGCGGACGTACCGGAACACATGCAGCTTTTGTTCCAGGACGGCACCGCCCAGGTCAGGACCTTATCGACAGAAGGAGGGAATCCCTTTGGCAGCAGCCAGGAAAACCTTTGACGCGCGGCTTTCAGAGCTGGAAACGATCATCCGCAAGATGGAGGAAGGCCAGCTTTCCCTGGAAGAGATGCTGAAGCTCTATGAGCAGGGCATGAAGCTGCACCAATCCCTCTCGCAGGAACTGGATACGGCTGAAAAGCGCATGCTCGAACTGACGGGCTCCGGATTGGCTGAAATGGAGAATGCGCCGTGAATTACGATGTTCAGGCTGCCGAATGCAGGCAGCGTATTGAAGCCGCGTTGAAAACCGCCATCCCCGCGACCGTCGTGGAGCCGCTGCGCGGCGCGATGGAATACGCCCTGCTGGCACCCGGCAAGCGGCTCAGGCCGATGCTGCTGCTGGAAGCGCACGGGATGCTCAGTCCCGCCGGGAACGACGTGATGGATTTCGCCGTCGCGCTGGAAATGATCCACGCCTATTCGCTGGTGCACGACGATCTTCCGGCGATGGACAACGACGTCCTGCGCCGCGGGCAGCCCACCTGCCACGTCGCCTACGGAGAGGCCATGGCCATCCTGGCCGGGGACGGGCTTTTGAACCTGGCGCATGAACTGATGCTCGCCAGCGCACACCCCCGCGCCCTGCGCGCCGCGCACGAAATCTCTGCCTGTGCGGGCGTCCACGGCATGGTGGGCGGCCAGGCGCTGGATATCGCGCATACCGGACACGCAGTGGACCGCGCCTTGATTGAGCGAATGCAGACCGGCAAGACGGCAGCCCTTTTCCGCGCGGCAGTCTGCGGCGGGCTGATCCTGGCCGGCGCCGACGAAGCGCAGCTGGCTGCCGGAGCGGATTACAGCCTCGGCCTCGGCCGCGCGTTCCAGATCATCGACGACCTGCTCGACCTGCACGGGGACGCCGCGCAGCTCGGCAAAACACCGGGCAAGGACGAAGCGGAAGGCAAGCTGACCTGGCCGGCCGCTGTGGGCGAAAGCCAGGCCCGCGAAGACGCCCGGTACTGGACACAGTTCGCGGTCGACGCGCTCGCGCCCTTCGGGGACCGGGCGACCTTCCTGCGCGAGACAGCGCTGCGTGCGCTGAACCGGATATCCTGAAAAAGGAGGACGACATGAATTTTTTTGAAGCAATTGGCGCAAACCGCCCGCTGATCTGTGCAGCGTGCGCGTGGACATTGGCGCAGGTGCTCAAATTCTTTCTGTATTCCTTCATCGAAAAAACCGTCAGCTGGCGGCGCCTGTGGGGCTCCGGCGGGATGCCGAGTTCCCATACGGCTTTCACGCTGGCGCTGGCGGTAAGCATCGGGCTGTCGGAAGGCTTCCAGACGCCTGCATTCGCCATTGCCTTCGCGCTGATGGGCGTCGTCATCTACGACGCCATGGGCGTCCGCTATGAAACCGGCAAGCAAGGCGCGGTGCTCAACCAGATCCTCAACGAACTTTTCGTGCAGGGCAAGCCCCTGACGGACGAGCGGCTGAAAGAGCTCGTCGGGCACTCCCCTGTCGAAGTGCTGGGCGGCGCACTCACGGGCATCATCGTCATCCTGATCTTCTACATGTAATCAATCGAAGTATTAAACCGGGAGGGTATCTACCATGATGGATCAGTTTATGGAACAGGTCGCGACCAAGCGGAACTCCGGCATCCAATCGTTCACGATCGCTTTTTCCTGGGTCGTGATGGCAATCACCGGCATTTACGGGATGCTGCTCTTCTCGCAGATCACCTACGCGTTCCAGGAGAGCACGACGGCGGGCATCGTCCAGATCGTCGCGTCGCTCCTATTCCTCGGCACAGCCGTCCTGATCTACTTTTTCAAGGACCGCCTGCGCACGGAGTACGAGTACACCTTCACCAACGGTACGCTCGATTTCGCGGCGGTGTACAACAACAACAAGCGCAAGGCCCTGGGTACCATGAACCTGAAGAACATCAAGGCCTGCGGCAAGGTTTCCTCCGGCTCTTTCAACCGCTATATCAACATGCAGGGCATCAAGCGCTCCAACTGGTTCGTGAACCGTGAAGCGGACCTCTTCTACATCTATTTTGAGAAGGATTCCGTCAAGCGCATCATCATCATGGAGCCCAACGAAGAAATGGAGAAGCTGATCCGCGGCGCCGTGCCCCAGGGATCCTATCAAGTGAACTGACATGATTTATCTGGATAACAGCGCGACGACACAGGTATGCGCCGCCGCTGTTCAGGCGGCAGTCACCTGCATGACGGAAGGGTTTTACAACCCTTCCGCCCTGTATATGCCCTCCATGGCCGTCGAAAAGGACATGAACGCCTGCCGCGACGCGATCCTGCGCGCCGTAGACGCGGGAGGAGACGCGCGCGTCGTATTCACCTCCGGGGGCACCGAAGCGGACAACCTCGCCATCCTGGGCGGGACAGAACATATCCGCGACGGGAAAGTCCTGTACTCAGCCGGCGAGCATCCCGCCGTGCGCGAAGCCTGCGAGCACCTGAAAGCCCTGACCGCGGAAGAAATCCCGCTGGCCGCGGACGGACGCGTCCGCTTGGACAGGCTCGAAGCCATGCTGACGCCGGATACGCGGCTGATCTGCGTAATGCAGGTCAATAACGAGACCGGCGCCGTCATGCCGATCACGGAGATCGCGAAGCTGCGCGACCGGCTCTGTCCGGAAGCCGTGCTGCATGTCGACGGCGTACAGGGTTTCCTGCGCGTGCCTTTCTCCATGCGGCAGACCGGTGCGGACAGCTATGCCCTTTCCGGGCATAAGATCCACGCGCCAAAAGGCATCGGCGCGCTCGTATATCGCCCTCGCCTGCGCCTGAACCCGCGCCAGATCGGCGGCGGACAGGAAAAGGCGCTGCGCTCCGGCACCGAGAACACTCCCGGCATCGCGGCGCTCAGGGCGGCGATCGCGGCCTGGCCGAAAGACGCGGACATCCGCGCGCTCAAGTGTCTCCTTTTCGAAAGTCTGAAGTCCGCCATCCCGGACGCCGTGTACAACGGCCCGGACCCCGCGTCCGGAGACAGCGCGCCGCACATCCTGAACGTATCCCTGCCCCCTGTTCGCAGCGAGACGATGCTGTACGCGCTCGCCGGCGACGGGGTGTACGTGGGCATCGGCTCCGCCTGCTCCTCGCACAAACAGAAAGTCTCCCGCGTCCTGCGCGCGATGGGGCTCAGCGGCCCGCGGGCGGAGAGCGCACTTCGCTTTTCCCTCTGCCCCTTCAATACCGAAGCTGAAATGCGCACAGCCGCGGAAATCGCGGCCAAACACTACGAAATGCTGAAAAAATATACCCGTCGATAGAAAGGACACTCATGGAACAGCTGCTGTTGGTACGTTACGGAGAAATCTACCTGAAAGGCCTGAACCGGCCTTATTTCCTGAAGGCGCTCGTCAGCCGCGTGAAGGAAGCCGTCGGTCCGTCGGGCGGCAAGGTATGGCTCAAGGACGCGCGCGTTTTCGTCGGCGACGTCTCGGACATGGAGGACTGCGTCCGCCGCGTGACCAAGGTCTTCGGCGTGCATTCCGTCTGCCCGGCTGTCCGGCTCGACAAAGCGGATTTTGACGCGATTTGCGCACAGGCCGCGAAGCTGATGGACGGCCTGACCGGCACATTCAAGGTGGAAGCGCGCCGCTCTGACAAGCGCTATCCCATGGATTCCCCGCAGATCAACGCGGAAGTGGGCGGCTATATCCTGGAACATTGCCCGGGGCTCAAAGTGGACGTGCATCATCCCGACCATGTGATGAGCGTGGAGATCCGCGACCAGGCTTACCTGTATGTCCGGGTGATCCCCGGCGCGGGCGGAATGCCCGTGGGCACCGGCGGCAAGGCCGCGCTGCTTCTTTCCGGCGGCATCGACAGCCCCGTGGCGGGTTATATGATCGCCAAGCGCGGTGTGGAACTGTGCGCGGTGCACTTCTGGTCCTTCCCCTACACCAGCGAGCGCGCGAAAGAGAAAGTGATCGACCTCGCGCAGACCCTCAGCGAAAGCTGCTGCGGCATCCGCGTACACGTCGTGCCGTTCACCGACATCCAGCTCCAGATCCACGAGAAATGCCCGGAAGACTATACCACGCTGATCATGCGCCGCTATATGATGCGCATCGCCGAGCGCATCGCCGTGAAGGAAGGCGCCGAGGCGCTGATTACCGGCGAGAGCATCGGCCAGGTCGCCAGCCAGACCATGACAGCGCTGAATATGACCAACCAGGTCGTCAGCATGCCTGTGTTCCGCCCGCTGATCGGCTTCGACAAGATCGACATCATCCGCTACGCTGAAAAAATCGGCACCTATGAAACCTCCTGCCTGCCCTACGAGGACTGCTGCACGGTCTTTACCCCGAGGCATCCCGCGACGCATCCGAAGCTTGAGAAGATCCTGCAGGGCGAAGCCGCCCTGGACAGCGAATGCCTGATCGCGGAAGCGCTGGAAAACACTGAAGTCATCACATTGCCGGAGAAAGACTGACCATGCAGTTCACGATTTCGGCTCAGGCTGCCCAGGCGCTGGAACTGCTCGAAGCGGCGGGATACGAAGCGTATCTCGTCGGCGGTTGCGTGCGCGACGATATGATGGGCATACGCCCTCACGATTACGATATCACCACAAACGCCCGCCCTGAGGAGATCAAGCGGGTGTTTTCGGATTTCCGCCTCGTACTGGACGGCGAGAAGCACGGCACCGTCTCCCCCGTCATCGACGGCAGCCTGATCGAGATCACGACTTTCCGCGCGGACGGCGATTACAGCGACGGGCGGCATCCGGACAGCGTCAGCTTTTCGGACAGCCTGCTCGAAGATCTTAAGCGCCGGGATTTCACGATCAACGCGATGGCCTGGTCAAAACGTACCGGGCTTGTCGATCCCCACGGCGGCGCCGCTGATCTCGAACACAAGACACTGCGCGCGGTCGGGGAACCGGAAGAGCGTTTCCGGGAGGACGCGCTGCGCATCCTGCGCGGGATGCGGTTTGCTTCCCGCCTGGGGTTTCCCCTGGAGCAAAAAACCGCGGACGCCATGCACAAATTGGCGCCGCAGCTGGAACTGATCAGCCGGGAACGGATTTTTACCGAACTGACCGGCGTCTTGCAAGGAGAACACGCCATGCGTGTGCTCTCAGATTTCCATGACGTCCTCTTCACGATCGTCCCGGAGCTCTTTCCGCTGTACATGTGCCCGCAGAAGAGCGTTTACCACATCTACGACGTATGGGAGCACACCCTGCACGTCCTGGATACAATCTCGCCGCGCACACCACTTTTGACCTGGTGTGCCCTGCTGCACGACTGCGGCAAGCCCGCGACGCGCATCCGCGACCGCAAGGGCTACGACCATTACCCGCAGCACCAGCAGGTCGGCGCAGGTATCGCGGAACGCATCCTGCAGTCCCTGAAAGTGTCGAACGCCTTTATGAAAGACGTCTGCACCCTGGTTCTGTACCACGACGACGTTGTCGTCGCCGATACCGCCCGCCTGCTCATGTACCATGTCGGACCGGAGCGGTTTGAAGCGCTGGTCAGCCTGCGCCGCGCCGACCTGCTCGCGCACGACCTCGAACGGGTCCAGAAGAGCATAGACGCCCTCGAAGGCGCGACGGCCCGTTACCGCCAGGCGCTGGAGAACCACGAGTGCGTGAGCCTCAAAGACCTGGCTGTCAACGGCGACGATATGCTCGCCCTGGGATACCAGGGGCCCGAGATCCGGGAGATTCTGGAGCGGCTGCTCATCATGGTGCTCAAAGACGAAATACCGAACGAGCGGGAAGTCCTCATACAAAAAGCTGCGCGATGAGCGCAGCTTTTTGTATACCTTTTCAGTTCGTTGATATCGCCTCATCAGCTGACGGCGTACCCCTTCGCCTCGATGACACCGATGATCTCGCGCACGGCGCGGTCGCAGACCGCCTGGTCTTCCGCTTCCGCCATGACGCGGATGACGGGTTCCGTGCCGCTCTTGCGGACAAGAACGCGGCCGTTGTCGCCAATTCTCGCCTCGGCCTCGTGGATCGCTGCTTGAACCACAGGATCTTCCAGAGCGGCTTTCTGGTCGGACACATGCACGCTCTTCAGACTCTGGGGATAGAAGTGCATGGGCTTCTTCAGCTCGCTCAGGGTATGCTTGGTTTCCAGGATGACTTCCATGATCTTGATCGCGGTCAGGACGCCGTCGCCAGTGTTCGCGTATTTCTTGAAGATGATGTGGCCGGACTGCTCACCGCCCAGGCGGCTGCCGTTGTTGACCATTGCCTCGCTCACGTACTTGTCGCCGACAGCGGTCTTCTCATACACGATGCCCGCTTCGTCCAAAGAACGGAAGAAGCCGAAGTTGGACATGACCGTCGCGACGATCATATTCCCGGGCAGTTCATTGCGGTCCTTCATATAGGTGCCGCAGACGTACATGATATGGTCGCCGGTCAGTACCTCACCGTTCTCGTCCACGCACAGGCAGCGGTCCGCGTCGCCGTCGAAGGCAAAGCCAGCGTCCAGCTTCTCGTCGCGCACCAGGCGCTGCAGGTTTTCGATATGCGTGGAGCCGTATCCGCGGTTGATATTCAGGCCGTCCGGGCTCGCGCCGATCACGAATGTGCGCGCGCCGAGCGCGTCGAACACGGACTTGGCGATCATCCAGGCAGAGCCGTTCGCGCAGTCGAGGCCGATGCGCATACCGCTGTAGGAACGAGTCGCCAGAGAAATCAGGTAGCCGATATAGCGGTTGCGGCCGGCGGCGAAATCGACGGTCTTGCCGATCTTGTCGCGGGTCACGGCGGGCGGTTCCGGCGTCTCGCCGTCCAGGTAAGCTTCGACAGCGGCGATCGTCTCTTCGTCCATCTTCTCGCCGGAAGCGGAAATCAGCTTGATGCCGTTGTCGTAGTAAGGATTGTGGCTCGCGGAAATCATGATGCCGCAGTCACAGCCCTCGCTGCGTACGATGTAGGATACGCTGGGAGTCGTGGTCACGTGCATGATGTAGGCGTCCGCCCCTCTCGAGGTCAGGCCGGCGCACAGCGCATATTCAAACATGTAGCTGGAGCGGCGGGTATCCTTGCCGATGACCACGCGCGGGCCGCCGTCTTCGCCCTCCTTGCGGCGCTTCTCGCTGTAATACCAGCCCAGGAATTTGCCGATCCTGAAGGCGTGGTCCGCTGTCAGATTGACGTTCGCTTCCCCGCGGAAACCGTCTGTACCGAAATATTTACCCATAAATAACCTCCGTTACCTGATCACGACGATTTCGCCGCTGTTCTTATAGATGTGTTTGGGCGGAATCACGCCGCGTACGCTCGAAAGCGGATACACACGGCTGCCCGGGCCGATGACCGTGCCGGGATTCAGCACGCTGTTGCAGCCCACCTCGACGTTGTTCCCCAGGATGGCGCCCATCTTGCGCAGTCCGGTTTCATAACGTTCTTTGCCTTCGCGCACCACGACGTTCGTCTTGTCGGACTTGACGTTAGAAGTCACAACGCCGGCGCCCATGTGCGCCTTGTAACCGAGGATGCTGTCCCCGACATAGTTGTAGTGCGGAACCTGGACGTGGTCGAAGATGATCACGTTTTTCAGTTCCACCGAGTTGCCGACCACGCAGTCCTCGCCGACCAGCGCGCTGCCGCGTACGAAAGCGCCTGTCCGGATCTCGGTATTCGCGCCGATGATCGCGGGGCCGTTCAGGGAAGCCGTCGGTGCGATGGTGACCGTCTTATGCGCCCATACCTGCGGCGCGACCTCGGTATACTCCTCCCTGGGGAGCAGTTCGATCAGCCGGAGGATCTCCTCCTTGATGTGCGGGAGCGCCTCCCACGGGTAGGTGAATTTCGCCAAGAAATCCCCAGCCAGGCTGTGGTCCAGATCAAACAATTCTTGAATCGTCAGCATACAATACCTCTCAATACAGTTTCTCGGGATAAACGCCCGCGTCGATCAGCCCGCGGATCGCGCGCTGCACTTCGGGCTTGTCTTCGCGGTAGGTCACGCCGTGCCAGCTGTCCGGCGTGGTCAGCATCTTGACGGTCGCCTCCCCGCGTCCGATCATGTCGTTGACCGCGAAGGGCAGGTAGAATTCAGCCTTGGGGCTGGAGCCGTTTTCTTTGA
>JAFRNK010000055.1 GCA_017430225.1 Clostridia bacterium
CGAAAAACGCCGATTTCGCCGGATGGGCTTTCCAGGCGCCTGAAAATCGGCGGAAGCGGCCGGCTTCAGGGTTTTCAGAAATCGCGAAAATTTTTTACAGAGACGGGGTTCCGGCAATGTAAATGTATCTAACTATATGCTTGCAAATTTAGGGGAATCGTGATATTCTTTGAGCAGCAAAAAAGAACGGAGGTGTGTGTATGAAGATCATGAAATCAGCCGAGGATTATCTTGAAACCATGCTGATGCTGCAGGAAAGGCATGGGTATATCCGTTCGATCGATATCGCGGCGGAACTCGGCGTCACGAAACCGTCTGTCAGCTATGCGACGAAGCGCCTCCGTGAAGCCGGTTACATCTCCATGGCGGAAGACGGCCACATCACGCTGCTCCCGCCGGGCCTGGAGATCGCGGAGCGCATTTACGAACGGCACAAGCTGCTCACGGAGCTGCTGACCAACCTGGGCGTGGATCCGGCGCAGGCGCGCGAGGACGCGTGCAAGATCGAGCACGACCTGAGCGTGGAATCCTTCGAGGCGATCAAGCGGCACGTCAAAGCCTGCCACTGAAACCGTTATAAATGAATGCAACATAGAAAGGACGATGGACATGATTGCGTGGAAGAATTTTTCGAAACTCAAGGCTTATGAACAGCTGAACGCCCTGAAGGGCAAGGTGGACCTGAAGACGGCCATGGCGGGCGAAGCCGGCGCAGAGCGCGTGGCGAAGTACCAAGTGCCCATGGGCGGCGGCCTCAACTACCACTATGCGGCCAAGCAGGTCGACGAGGACGTGCTCGATGCGCTGCAGGCCCTGGCGGACGAGGCGCAGCTGACGGATAAATACCAGGCGCTGCTGGACGGCGAAGTGATCAACACCGGTGAAAAGCGTCTCGTGCTGCACCAGCTGACCCGCGGCCAGCAGGGCAAGCCCGTGACCGCCGACGGCGTGGACAAGCGCGCCTTCTATGCGGGCGAGCAGCAGAAAGCCGCCGCGTTCGCGAAGCGTGTACACGCCGGCGAAGTCGTCAACGAGCAGGGCGAACCCTTCACCACGGTCGTACAGATCGGCATCGGCGGCAGCGACCTGGGCCCCCGCGCGATGTACCTGGCGCTCGAAAACTGGGCGAAGGCCGAGAAGACCTTCAAGATGGAAGCCCGCTTCATCAGCAACGTGGATCCGGACGACGCGGCGGCGGTGCTCAACGGCATCGACGTGGCGCATTCCCTGTTCGTGCTGGTCTCGAAGTCCGGCACGACCCTGGAAACCCTGACCAACGAATCCTTCGTCAAGGACGCCCTGCGCAAAGTGGGCCTGGACCCGGCCAAGCACATGGTGGCGGTCACCAGTGAGACCTCCCCGCTCGCGAAGAGCAGCGATTACCTGGCGGCCTTCTTCATGGACGATTATATCGGCGGCCGCTATTCCTCCTCCTCCTGCGTGGGCGGCGTGGTACTCTCCCTGGCGTTCGGGCCGGAAGTGTTCGCGCGTTTCCTCGCCGGCGCGGCGGAAGAAGACGCCCTTGCCAAGAACGCGGACGTCCGTAAGAACCCCGCCATGCTGGACGCGCTGATCGGCGTGTACGAGCGCAATATCCAGGGCTATCCCTGCACCGCCGTGCTGCCCTACTCCCAGGCGCTCAGCCGTTTCCCGGCGCATCTGCAGCAGCTGGACATGGAATCCAACGGCAAGTCCGTCAACCGCTTCGGCGAGCCGGTGGACTATGTGACCGGCCCCGTGATCTTCGGTGAGCCCGGCACCAACGGCCAGCATTCCTTCTATCAGCTCCTGCACCAGGGCACCGACATCGTGCCCATGCAGTTCGTCGGTTTCCGCAAAAACCAGTTTGGCTGCGACGTGGACATCCAGGGCAGCACCAGCCAGCAGAAGCTGTGCGCGAACCTGGCGGCCCAGATCATGGCCTTCGCCTGCGGCAAGCAGGACGCGAACCCCAACAAGAGCTTCGCGGGCGGACGTCCGTCCAGCGTGATTATCGGCGACCGCGTGACGCCCGAATCCCTGGGCGCGCTGCTTGCGCACTTTGAGAACAAGGTCATGTTCCAGGGCTTCGTCTGGAACCTGAACAGCTTCGACCAGGAAGGCGTGCAGCTGGGCAAGGTGCTCGCGAAGCGCGTGCTCGCGCACGACACCGATGGCGCGCTCAAGGCCTTCAGCGAACTGATGGACATCTGAGCGGACATGATCGACAGAGCGACTGACAAAGACATCCCGCGCCTGATGGAGCTCCTGACCCAGGTGAACATGGTGCACCACCGGGGGCGCCCGGACCTGTTCAAAGGCCCGACGACCAAGTACTCGGAAAGCGAGCTCGAAGCCCTGCTGCAGGACGGCACGAAGCCCATCTTCGTCTATCGTGACGAAGCGGGCCGGGCGCTGGGATACGCCTTCTGCGTGATGAAGGAAGTCGCCGGCGACCGCCTGCTGCAGGACGTCAGGACCCTGTACATCGACGACCTCTGTGTGGACGAAAACGTCCGCGGCCGGGGCATCGGCAAGGCGCTGTACGAATATGTGCTCGGTTACGCGCGGGACCAGGGCTGCTACAACGTGACCCTGAACGTCTGGAGCCTGAACGGCCCGGCGATGAAATTCTACGAAAAATGCGGTCTCCGCCCACAGAAGGTGGGCATGGAGACGATACTGTAAAGGAACCCTGAACGAATGCGTGGATTACCGATGATTCGCTCGCTGAAGGCCGCCGTGCTGCTGAGCGTGCTGATGCTGCTGCCGCTGTTTACGGTGACGGCAGACGCGATCACCTCGGTCTGCTGTATCGTCATCTGCGTGACGATAATGCCGCCGCTGCTGATCGTGACCGCGGTCTGGGCCGGCCTGCTGCCGGCCGTCGTGGGCTGGGTATCGGCAGTGCTGATGGCGTGGCTGCCCTTCGGCATGGACGCCGGACTGCTGATGGCCCTCTTCCTGCTGCCGGGAACGGTGGCTTTCCTCGTCTGTGTCCAGCGCCAGACGCCGTTCTTCCGGACCGCGCTGATCATGATCGCGGGCGAGCTGATGGGCGGTTTCGCGGTGCTGCTGATCCTGAACCGGCGCGCGGAAGGCGAGTTCGCCCTGCGCTGGGCGGACCAGTTCGCGCAGCTCATCACGGATTCCGGCATGCAGGACGAACTGCTCCTGACGATGCTGCGCAGCGGCCTCACGCAGCTGGACCCGAACCTGTACAACCAGGCGAGGGGCCTCCTGGGCGGCCTGAGCGAGCTGGGGCGCGAGGAGCTGCTCCTCTCCCTGAAAGCGAACCTGACGGATATCCTGGGCACGCTGCCGGCGATCCTCGTTTCCAACAGCATCTGGCACAACCTCTTGGGCCTCGGCATCGGCATCTACTTCGGGCGGCGGTCCGTGATCCACTCGGTGGTCGATCGGCGCCGCAGCGAACTGATGCGCCAGGTGCTCGAACAGCGGCGGATACAGCTGGAAAACGGCGAAGTTCCGAACCCCGTGCGCCTGGAGAGCCGCGAACAGCTTCTGAACGAACTGAACGGCAACTGCGAGGAAGCGCTCAAGGATTTCCCGACGCTTCAGATGCCGCCCTTCTCCCTGTGGCATTTGCCGCGGAGGGTGGGCCTGATGGCCGCCCTGCCGGGGCTTGGCTACCTGGTGGCCCTGTATTCCGACGCGCCGCAGGCGCAGCTGGTCGGGAACATGCTCGGCTGCATCTTCAGCGCCCTGTATACGATCCAGGGCATGGCGACGATGGACTTCATCCTCGGCCACGGCGGCCGCAAGCTGGGCTTCCGCTGCGTGGTCCTCGCGGTGTGCAGCATGCTGCTCTCCCGCGTGTTCCTGTTCGTGGGCATCGCCGACCAGCTCTTCAACATCCGTAAACTCCGCCCGCCGCTGGGGGAAGAGACGAACGAGAGTTAGGAGTGCAGAATTAACAGAACACAAATCATGTGTATCATCAACTCCGAACTCTGCACACCGAATTCCGAATTAACGAAAGTGGAGGTATGTATATGAAGGTCATTCTGCTCACCGACGTCAAGGGTACCGGCAAAAAGGACGAGATCGTCAACGTCAGCGACGGATACGCGAGGAACTTCCTGTTCCCGCGCGGCGCCGCGGTCGAGGCGACGCCCGGCGCGTCCAAAGAAATAGAGAAGAAGCGCGCGGCGGAACGCGCCCGCGAGGCGGAGCGCAGGGCGCTCGCCGAAAAACAGGCGCACGACCTCAAGGACAAGGTCGTCCGTGTGGAGGCCAAGTGCGGCGAAAAGGGCCGCCTCTATGGCCGTGTGACGTCCCAGGAAATCGCCGAAGCGCTCGAGAAGCAGCACCAGGTCAAGGTGGACAAGCGCCGCATCGACCTGAAGGAGCCGATCCGCGAGGCGGGCGACGTGAAGGTGGAAGTCTGGCTGTACCCGAACATCACCACCCGGATCATCGTGCGTGTGGTGGGTGTGAACCAGTAAACCATGGACGTTCAGAACTTG
Organism: Clostridia bacterium; assembly: GCA_017430225.1. GTDB lineage: Bacteria > Bacillota > Clostridia > Christensenellales > Aristaeellaceae > UBA4246. The sequence continues at coordinate 4,470 of JAFRNK010000055.1, forward strand.
GATTACAGCGCGGTCCCGCCGCAGAACCCGGAGGCTGAGCGCAGCGTCCTGGGTACGCTCCTGCAGGACCAGAACGCGGTTGTCACCGCGATGGAGACGCTGAAAGCGCAGGACTTTTACGATCCGCGCCATCAGGTCATTTTCGAGGCCGTGTGCCGGGTCAACAGCCTGGGCCGCGCCGTCGACCTGGTGACCGTGGACGACGAGCTGCGCCGCGCGGGGCAGATCGACGGCATCGGCGGGACGGAATACCTGGTCTCGCTGATCCAGAGCGTGCCCAGCACGGTCAACTGGACGCACTACGCGGACATCGTGCGCGAGAAGGCGACCCTGAGGCGGCTCATCGGCGCGTCCAATGAGATTTCGCGCATGAGCTACCAGCAGCAGGAGCTGCTGCCGGACATCCTGAACCGCAGTGAAAAGCTGATCTTCGATATCGCCACGCGGCAGGGGATCGGCGCCGAGCTCGAAGACGCGCGGTCGATCCTGACCCGCACCTATGACGAGATCGGCCGCCTGGCCAAGCTGAAGGGCGGCATCTCCGGCGTGACGAGCGGGCTCAAGGACTTGGACAGCTGTCTGACGGGCATGCACGGCGGCGAACTCATCCTGATCGGTGCGCGCCCCTCCATGGGCAAGACGACGCTGGCCATCAACATCGCGGCCGCCGCGGCCCGCAGCGGAAAGACGGTGGCGGTGTTCTCGCTGGAAATGCCGCGCGAGCAGATCATGATGCGCATCCTCTGCTCCGAGGCGCGGGTCGACATGCAGGCTGTGCGCAGCGGCACCCTCAAGGACAAGGACTGGGACAGGCTCTGCCTGGCCCTGCCGTCCGTAGCCAAGATGTCCATGTACGTGGACGATACGGCCGGTCTCTCCCCGGCGCAGCTTCGTTCGCGCTGCCGCAGGCTGATCATGGACAAGGGCCTCGACCTGATCGTGATCGACTACCTGCAGCTGATGAGCGCGGACGGGCGCAACGAGAACCGCCAGCTCGAGGTCAGCGAGATCTCGCGCAGCCTGAAGGCCATCGCGCTGGAACTCAAGGTACCCCTGATCGCCTGCGCGCAGCTTTCGCGCGCCAATACGCAGCGCTCGGACAAGCGGCCCATGCTGTCCGACCTTCGCGATTCCGGCTCTATCGAGCAGGACGCCGACGTCGTCATGTTCCTGCACAGGCCGGGCTATTACGACGACCAGGCGGACAAGAACCTCGCCGAGCTGATCGTGGCGAAGCAGAGGAACGGCCCGCTGGACCTCATCAAGCTGAACTGGCTGCCGGAGTGCACCATGTTCACTGACCTGAAACTGGCAAAGCAATAATAATTCTCACCTAAATCATGCATACCGGTGGGCGGCTCTTGTGACATCTCCGCGTCATCCGTCCTCACCGTATCTAAAACAAGGAGATCTCAGCATTGAATCAGCCATCCATAGCGGCATTGCGCAAAGATGACCGCTTTATCGGTTTCCTGCTCGTGCGCATGGCCGAGCAGCGGCAGTCCTCTAGAGGGGACAAGTACCTGGATATGACGCTGGGCGACGCGACCGGCGACCTGAACGCGAAGGTGTGGGACGGCAAGGCGGTCCCGCCCCAGGTCAGCACCGTGATCAAAGTACAGGCGACCGCCCAGGAATACAACGGCCGTATGCAGCTCAGGGTCGAGCGGCTGCGCGCCGTCACTCCGCAGGACGAGGTGGATATGTCCGCCCTGACCCTCTGTGCGCCTGAAGCGCCGGAGGCTATGCTCGCCGAGATCAACGGCACGGTCGACGCGATGCAAAACGACGACCTGAAGAAGATCCTCCGTGAAATGATCGGCGCCTGCGGCGAGAAACTCGTCTATTATCCCGCCGCGCAGCGCCTGCATCACGCGGAGCGCAGCGGCCTGCTGCACCATACGGTATCGATGCTGCGCACCGCGAAAGCGATCCTGCCGATCTATCCCTTCCTGGATGCGGACCTGCTCCTGGCGGGCGTGATCGCACACGACCTGAGCAAAACCGCAGAAATGCAGAGCGACAATCTGGGCAACGTGAAGGACTATACCACGGAAGGCCTGCTGCTCGGGCACCTGGTGCGCGGCGTGACGGAAGTGCGCCTCGCGGCGGAACGCGCCGGGGTGAGCGGGGAATACGTGCTCCTCTTGCAGCACATGGTCATTTCCCATCACGGCGAGGCGGAGTTCGGCAGCCCGAGGCCGCCTATGTTTCCGGAAGCGGAAGCCCTGCACATGATCGACGACCTCGACGCCAAGATGAACGAGATGGAAGGCGTGATGAAGCGCACGCCCAAAGGCGCTTTCAGCGAGAAGATCTGGTCGCTCGACCGGCGGCTGTATCACCCGAATTACCCGGGCGAGGAGGAGCCTTTCGAGGATCCCGCGCCTGCCCGCGCTCCTGAAACTCGGCCGGAAGAACGCCCCGCGCCGCGGGACCGCCGCGACAGCGGCAGGGCCTATGACGGCCTCTTGTAAGCTCCTGTTCCGGCAGGCTTTGATGCCGGAGTGCGAGAGTGTAACAATTTTTTAAAAAAACTTGACGAAAAGATTAAGAATTGTTACAATTATGCTAAGTTTGAACCTGGAGGCTCCGGCGGACTGCCCGGCGGAACGACAGGTAACGAGGAGGCAAGGACCATGTGTAAGAAACACGCAGCGCTGGCGCTGCTGATTTGCCTGACAGTCGTCCTGCTGTGCGGCTGCGCTCAGGAGCAGACGACTTATCCGGAAGCGGGCACCGCCCCGGCGCCGACCCAGCAGGCGGTCCGGCAGGCTGACGTACTTTCCCAGCCCACCGACGCGCCGCAGGTCGTTGTCGAATTCCCGGAGGATTACGATCCCAACGCGGAATCCGAAGAAGAGGATGTTACCGAAGAGGAAGACACGGACACCGGCTTCTACGGCCGCGTAGTCGTCAACAGCAAGTATGCCGGCGCGACGCCGATCCCGCTGGATCCGGTGGATATGCCGACGCCGACGCCGAGACCCGACCTTGAGTTCGAGTACGAAAAGTTTACGACTGCGATGGGCTATACCCTGGACGTGCCGGTCGGCTGGCTGGTCGACCAGAACGACGCGAACGCCTTTGTAGTGCGCGATCCCGAAATGCGCGACAACGCCAACGCGGTGTTCTCGCTGACCAGACAGGGCGTCTCCGCCTCCTACAGGGTCAACGACCTGAAGGCGGAGCTGACCAACCAGCTCAACCAGATCCAGCGCAATTACGTGGGCTGGAGGATCTGGCAGGCTGACAAGCGCTCGCTGCTCAAGTCTGACGGCTATTACAACGCTTACCGCGGCGTGACCTATGACGATACGCTTGTGCGCGGCATCGTGCACGTGGCGCTGGTCAACCGTGATGTCGTGACCCTTTCCTTCTCCGCGCCGGGCTACTACAATACGAGCTACCAGCGCGTGTACAACAAGATGCGCAATACCATCCAATAGCCAAGCAATAGCCTGATGAAGCTATCGCGCCATTCAAGGCCGTCTGACGGTATC